>NZ_JBHXVG010000011.1:0-281114 GCF_042672405.1 Streptomyces sp. NPDC127197
AGCCATGGTCGGCAGCCGCCTGAGAGCCACACCCAGCTCCCCTGGGCGCCCTCACCCTACGAATGGGAGGACCAGCCCGCTCAAGAACGTAGAGCCGCCTGAGGGCCAGGCGGTGGGTGTCGCACAGAATGCGCAGCAGGCACAGCACCGTGGGCCGCGCTGAACAGCCGTGGCGTTGCGTCGGATGCGGCCTCTCTGAACGGGCTTGGGCTTGGTGTCCGCCATGCTCTGGAACCCACTGAAGGCTAACGCCACGGCTACGACGAGCAGCGCGCCTACCCGAGAGAGGTAAGCGCGCTGGTCAGACACAGTGCCCCCGGCAGGATTCGAACCTGCGACACCCGCTTTAGGAGAGCGGTGCTCTATCCCCTGAGCTACGAAGGCGGGGATCTCGGTGAGATCCGGCGACTAGCCTAGCGGATAAGGGATCGACAGTGGCAAGGTTCCCGTTTCCGCAGGTCAGACGGTCAGTCGGGAGGGCCTGCAGGGGACCGCCGAGGACGGTCGGCCCCCGTCACGGAGCGGTGAACAGCAGGACGGCGTTCTGGCCGCCGAAGCCGAAGGAGCAGGTGATGCCCGCGTCCGTTCCGGTCGGGCGTGGGCAGCCGGTCACGATGTCGAGCTTGTGGTCGCCGTCCTGGCCCTCGAAGTTCGCCACCGGCGGGACGCTGCCGTGGCGCAGGGCGAGGACCGTGTACGCGGCCTGGATCGCGCCGGCCGCGCCCAGGGCGTGGCCGATCACGCCCTTGGACGCGGTGACCGGGGGGACCTTTCCGCCGAAGACCCGGGTGAGGGCCGCCGCCTCCGCCGCGTCGTTGAGGGGGGTGGAGGTGCCGTGCGCGTTGACGTGACCGATGTCGCGGGGGCGGCAGCCCGCGTCGGCGAGGGCCGCGGCGAGGGCCCGGACCGCGCCGTCGCCGTCGGGGTGCGGGGCGACGGGGTGGTGGGCGTCGGCGGTGGCGCCGTATCCGCGCAGCAGTGCCAGGACGGGTGCCCGGCGGGCCCGTGCGGTGGACAGCCGCTCCAGGACGAGTACGGCGGCGCCCTCGCCGAGGACGAAACCGTCCCGTGCCGCGTCGAACGGCCTGCTGGCGAGGGGCGGGTCCGTCCCGCGCCGGGACAGCGCCCGCATCCGGGTGAAGCAGGTGGCGGTCATCCGGGAGCGTGCGGACTCGCTGCCGCCGGCCAGCACGATGTCGCACGTCCCCGACCGCAGCAGGTCCCGTGCGACACCGATCGCGGTCGCGCCCGAGGCGCAGGCGCTGGAGGTGGTGAAGCTGGGGCCGCGCGCCCCGAGGTCGATCGCGACCTCGCCCGCGGCCATGCTCGGCACACTGCGCGGCAGCGCGAGCGGCGACACCCGCTCCGGTCTGCCCGCGGCCAGATGGCAGAACTCGGTGACGTAGGTGCTCAGGCTGTTGGATCCGACGCCCAGGACGACCCCGACCCGGTCCCCGTGCCACGTACGGTGATCGAGGCCCGCGTCGGCGACGGCCCGGCGCGCGGCGACCAGGGCGAACTGGATGAAGCGGTCCAGGCGCCGCGCGGGCGACCGGCCGAGCTCCGACCCGGCGTCGAAGTCCCGCACCTGGCAGGAGAAGTCGACGGGCAGCCCGGCGAGTTCGGGGTCGGGGGCGGCCGACGAGCGGCCCCTGCACAGGGCCGTCCAGTTCTCCTCCGCGCTGTGGCCCGCCGGGGTCACCAGGCCCAGCCCGGTGACCGCGACCTCAGGCCGCATCCCGGAACGCCCGGGCCGCGTCACCGAGGGTCGAGCCGGGGGAGAGGTCCTGGGCGTGCTCTGGCAGGACGATCCCGTATTCCTCCTCGGCCGCCACCACGAGCTCCATCAGCGACAGCGAGTCCATGCCGAGGCTCTCGAACGTCGTCGTCGTGTACAGCTCGCCGGGATCGGCCGCCACGTCCAGATGGCCGGTCAGCAGGGCGATGAGCCGTTCGGGAAGGACGGGCTGTGCCGCCGGCCGCGTCCGTTCGGTCCGTTCCGCCTGCTGCGCTGACTGGGTCATGCCGAGGTCTCCTGTTCCATGGCCGCGAACCTCATACCGGTGCGCACGGTGTGAACGTCTGCACGGCAGCCAGGAAACGCTTCGCCACCCGTTCGAG
Source organism: Streptomyces sp. NPDC127197 (assembly GCF_042672405.1). Lineage (NCBI taxonomy): Bacteria > Bacillati > Actinomycetota > Actinomycetes > Kitasatosporales > Streptomycetaceae > Streptomyces > Streptomyces sp. NPDC127197. The sequence goes on from NZ_JBHXVG010000011.1 coordinate 2,122, forward strand.
CGAGAGAGACCGGCGCCGACGGTCAGGTCAGGGGTACGGGGGTGAAGCGGGCGGACACATGGAGGTCGGACTCGATGTGAGCGGCCGTCGTGCGCAGGGCGGGGACGAGGTGCTCGACGCATTCCTGGGGGGTGTGGCGGGAGCTGTGCATCGCCGTGTTGAGGGCGGCGACCGCCCGGCCCGTACGGTCGCGGACGGGCACCGCGATCGAGCGCAGCCCTTCCTCCAACTCCTCGTCGACCAGGGCGTATCCCTGCGCTCCGACCTCCTCCAGGGCGCGGGCCAGGGCCTGCGGGTCCGTGATCGTGCGGGGCGTCAGCGGGCGCAGCGGGCCGGTGCCCAGGTGGCGTTCGGCGGGCGGGAGGTCGGCGAGCAGGACGCGGCCCATCGAGGTCGCGTAGGCGGGCAGGCGGGTGCCGACCGTGATGTTCACGCTCATCACGCGGCTCGTGGCCACCCGTGCCGTGTACTGGATCTCGTCGCCCGCCGCCGTCAGGACCGCCAGCGACGTCGACTCGTGGATGCGGTCCGCGAGGGCGGCCAGATGCGGTGCCGCGATCTGCGGGAGGGACGTACGGGACAGGGGCGGGTAGCCGAGGGAGAGGACCTGCGGGGTGAGGCGGAAGGCGCCCGCGCGTGACTGGGTGACCATGCCCAGGTGCTCGTAGGTGATCAGCGCCCGGCGGGCGGTCGCCCGGGCCAGGCCGGTCGCCTTTGCCACCTCCGTCAGCGTCAGCTCCGCCCGGCCCTCGCCGAAGGCCGTCAGTACGGTCAGGCCCCGGGCCAGCGACTCGACGAACTCCCGGCCCAGCTCCTGCTTCGACGCACCCGTCCAGGTCGCGAGCCCCGAGGGGGCCGGCGCGGGCTCGGGCGGGGGCGCCGTGCGCAGGTCCTCCTCCATCGCCGCCACCGCCTCCCGCAGCCGCGGCAGCAGTGTGTCGCGCAGGCCGGCCGCCGTGTGCCGGCTGGTGTGGCTGACCACGCTCGCCGCACAGGCGATCCGGCCGGTACGGGGATCCCGTACGGGCACCGACACCGCCACGAGCCCCGGCTCGATCAACTGGTCGTCCAGTGCCCAGCCGTCCTGCCGGGCCTGCGCCGCCCGCCGCGCGAACTCCTCGGCCGGAGGGGGGTTCTCCCTCGGTGGTACGGCCGGGAAGCCGTGGTTCTCCGGGTCCGCCGCCCGGCGGGTGCGCCAGCGCTGCCAGTCCTCGGAGGTCCACTCCGTCGCGAACAGGGGGCCCGGCGCGGTGCGTTCGGCGGGCAGCAGGTCGCCGATGCGGAAGCTCAGCGACATCGCGCGGCGGCGGGTCGCCTGGTGGATGAAGCGGATGCCGTCGCCGTCGCGGACCGCCAGCGACACCGACTCGTCCAGTGCGTCGGCGAGGGCGTCGGCGCGCGCGTCCAGCAGCGCGGGCAGGCGCAGGGCGGCCAGAAAAGCGTTGCCGAGTTCCATCAGCCGGGGGGTGAGGACCGCGTCCCGGCCGTCGAGGCGGACGTATCCCATCCGGGCGAGCGTGGCCGTGATCCGGTCGACCGTGGAACGCGCGAGGCCGGTGGCCCGTTCCAGGGCGCTCAGGCTCAGGGTTCCGCCCGCCTCGGTCAGCTGCCGCAGGACGGCGATCCCGCGGATCAACGGCGTGACCGCCTCGGCCGGTACGGCGGGGGCGGCGGCCTCGTCGAGCGTGGGATGGGCGGACATCTGTTCTCCGGTACGGCGATCGCGGCAGGCCTACGGTAACGGCGGATCCGCCCGGCGGCGTTCCCGGTGGGCCGCCGCACCGGCTACCGCCGGGTCACCCGCACCATGTGGTTGCCGTCCAGGTCCGCGCCCGCCACCGCGATCCGTATGCCCCGCCGGGGGTCCTCGAAGGTCTCGCCGGGGGTGAAGGGGGCGTCGGAGAGTTCGGCGTGGACGTTCGGGCTGCGGGTGCAGCCGCCGCTGTCGCGCTGGGAGTCGAACACCTTCACCGGGCCGAGACCGGTGTCCACTTCCGCGTCCACCTTGTAGATCAGCACGCCTGCCCGGCACACCGCCTCGTCGTTGCCGTCGCGGGTGCGCAGTTCGACGGCGTAGCCCGTGCGCTTGTCGAGGGGTATGAAGACGAGCTTCGGGCCGCCCTCGCGGGCCAGCGGGGTCAGTGTGTGCTCGGTCGTGCCGTGGGCGGCTGCACAGCTCACCTGGGTCGCGTCCAGCCAGCCGAGCTTCCACTTGTGCCAGCCGAGGAGGTCGTTGTTGGCGCCCCAGTCCTCGCTCATGATGTCCCAGTGGCCGACCGCGCCCCCGCCCTCCTGGGTGTAGAGGTCGGGCAGCCCGAAGACATGGCCGTTCTCGTGCGGCAGGACGCGGAAGCCGGTCTTGTCGTAGGAGCCGGAGCCGTCGTCCTGGCGGGAGTAGACGAAGGACGCGTTCGCGAGGGGTATGCCGTCCGCCGTGGGGGCGTCGCCGTTGCCCGCGAAGGTGACGGACAGGACGGTGTCGAGCGCCGACGGGCCCGCGTTCGGCGTCACCAGCACGTTCAGAAGGTCGTACGCGCGGAAGTCGATCTTGGCGTCGGTCTCCGCCACGATGTCCTGGACCAGCCGGCGGTAGCCGGGTTCGAAGGGCGCGCCGCGCTCTATGCCGTACGCCTTGAACGACTTCGGCATGCGCAGCCAGCCGCGGACCGGGGTCTCGGGCCGGTAGTCGAGGCGGCCGTAGGAGCTGGTGCGGAACCACTCCCGGGTCTGCGGGAAGAACTCGTGGAAGCGGTCCATTGCCTTGCCCTGACCGGGCGCGTCCGAGAAGTCGATCATCAGGGTGAGGGCGCGGACGGTGCCGGTGGAACGGGAGTAGCCGTCGGAGGTCGGTATGCCCTCCGACATCTGGACGTCCAGATCGCTGCGGATCATGCACGGGGTGAGGGCGGAGGGGTGGGCCGGGAGGGTGAGCGGACGCGCCCCCGCCGACACCGAGCCCGCCGTGAGCCGGCCCGTGCCGGCCGATGTGCTGAGCGCGAAGGTCAGCGCGGTCACCGCCGCGAGGGCGGCCGCACGCCGCCTGCGTATCCGGGGGCTGGACGACTGCGGCTGCATGCTTGGACCTTTCGCTCCAGGCAGCCACCGGTCTCCGGCTGCACCCTCTCTCGCTCACCCTGTGCCGGGTGGGGCGCGGGCGCGCGCTGAAGGAGACCGATCGTGGGAATTTCGGGTGCGTAAGGGCCGGTCAGCGGGCCCTTACGGCCATATGGCCGACCTTGTGACGCGGGTCACAGGAAATCTCTCCCGGAGCGGGAAATAACCGGGGAGCGAATCCCCGTTTAACCATGCGTCCGAGCGAAACGGGGATTCGCTCCCCGGATCGTCAGCCCACTGAGCCCGTCCGCCTCACCAGTCCCAGGAGTACGCCGTGCAGACCGCCACTCCCGAACGCCGCAAGGCGAGCCGGCCGCGCGCCGACGCCCTGCGCAACCGGGAACGGATCGTCACCGCCGCCCGGGAGATGTTCGTCGAACACGGCCCCGACGTGCCGCTCGACGAGATCGCCCGCCGGGCCGGCGTCGGCAACGCCACGGTGTACCGCAACTTCCCGGACCGCGACGCCCTCGTCCGCGAGGTCGTCTGCTCGGTCATGGACCGTACGGCCCGGGCGGCCGAGCACGCCCTCGCGGAGAGCGGCGACGCCTTCGAGGCACTGGAGCACTTCGTGCACGCCGCAGCCGACGAGCGGATCAGCGCGCTGTGCCCGATGGTCGCCAGCACCTTCGACAAGCACCACCCCGACCTGGAGGCCGCGCGCGTACGGGTCGAGCAACTCGTCGCGGAGCTCATGGGCCGCGCCCAGGCGGCCGGGCAACTGCGCACCGACATCGGCGTCGGTGACCTGATGATCGTCGTCGCCCAGCTCAGCCGGCCCCCGGCCGGGTCGCCGTGCATGAGCGTCGACCGGTTCGTGCACCGTCATCTCCAGCTGTTCCTGGACGGACTGCGGGCGCCGGCGCCCTCCGCCCTGCCGGGCAGGGCGGTGACCGTGGAGGACCTGCGGCAGGCGTAGACGTCAACAGATCTGCACGTTCCGAAGCCCGACATCCCGAATTCCATTCCCGACGTTTCGAAGTTCCGAAGGTCTGAGTCTCCGAGTTCCGAATTTCCGTCCCGAAGTCCTGAAGTCCCGAAGTGGGTACATCCATGTCTGAAACAGCCCGAAGCGTCCCCGACGCCTCCGCACCCGCCCCTGATCCGGGCCGCTGGAAAGCGCTCGTCTTCATCGCGCTCGCCCAGCTGATGGTCGTTCTCGACGCGACCATCGTGAACATCGCCCTGCCCTCGGCCCAGCAGGACCTGGGTATCTCCGACGGCAACCGGCAGTGGGTCGTCACGGCCTACGCCCTCGCCTTCGGTGGTCTGCTGCTCTTCGGCGGCCGCATAGCCGACCTGTGGGGCCGCAAGCGCACCTTCGTCCTCGGCCTGGCCGGCTTCGCCGCCGCCTCCGCGCTGGGCGGCGCCGCCACCAACGAGGCGATGATGTTCGGCTCCCGCGCCCTGCAGGGCGTCTTCGGTGCCCTCCTCGCGCCCGCCGCGCTGTCCCTGCTCGCCGTGATGTTCACGGACGCCAAGGAGCGCGCCAAGGCCTTCGGCATCTACGGTGCGATCGCCGGTGGTGGCGGCGCCGTCGGTCTGATCCTCGGCGGTTTCCTCACCGAGTACCTGGACTGGCGCTGGACGTTCTTCGTCAACATCCCCTTCGCGGTGGTCGCCGCGGCCGGTGCCTGGTTCGTCATCCGTGAGCCCGAGGGCAGCCGCAACCGTTCCCCGCTCGACATCCCCGGCGTGATCCTGTCCACCCTCGGTCTGGTCGCGCTCGTCTACGGCTTCACCCGCGCCGAGTCGGAGGGCTGGAGCGACTCCGTGACGATCGGCATGTTCGTCGGATCCGCCGTGCTGCTCGCCGCGTTCGTGTTCGTCGAGGCCCGCGTCGAGGCCCCGCTGCTGCCGCTGCGGGTGCTCACCGAGCGCAACCGCGGAGGTGTCTACCTCTCGCTGGGCCTGGCGATCATCGGGATGTTCGGCCTGTTCCTCTTCCTGACCTACTACCTCCAGATCGTGAAGAGCTACTCGCCGGTCAAGACCGGTTTCGCCTTCCTGCCGATGATCGTCGGCATGATCGTGGGCTCGACCCAGATCGGCACCCGCCTGATGACCCGGGTCGCGCCGCGCCTGCTGATGGGCCCCGGCTTCCTGGTCGCGGCCGTCGGCATGCTGCTGCTGACCCAGCTGGAGATCGACTCCTCGTACGCGGCCCTGCTGCTGCCGGCGATGCTGCTGCTCGGCCTCGGCATGGGTACGGCCTTCATGCCGGCGATGTCCCTGGCCACCCAGGGCGTCGAGCCGCGGGACTCCGGTGTCGCCTCCGCGATGGTCAACACCTCGCAGCAGGTGGGCGGCGCGATCGGCACCGCCCTGCTGAACACGATCGCCGCCTCGGCGACGACCTCGTACATCGCCGACCACATCCGTTCGGCCACGTCCCCCGCCCAGCAGCAGGTCGTGCAGCTGGAGGGCATGGTGCAGGGCTACACCAGCGCCATCTGGGTCGCCGTCGGCATCCTGGTCCTCGCCGCGGTGATCGCCGTGACCTTCATCAACGCCGGCCGCCCGGACACCGCCGCGGTGACCGGCTCCGGTTCCGGTGAGGGTGCCGAGGACGAGGTGGCGGTGCCGGTGATCGCACACTGACGCCGTTCGCCGGCTCGTACCCCTTCGGGCCATCCGTACGGACGAGGAGGGGACGCCTCGTCCGTACGACCCCCAGGACCTGCCCTGGTTCCCTGAGCTCGCTCTAGCGGAGCCAGGGCAGGTCCGCTCCCGCGTCATCGGGCTGGAGTCCCTCGGCGACGATCTGCATGATCTCGCCGAGGGACTTCTGCTGTTCCGGGGTGAGCCGATCGAACAGCGCCTGGCGTACGGCGGCCACATGGCCCGGCGCGGACCGCTTCAGCACCTCCATGCCCGCATCCGTCAGCACCGCGAGCTGGCCCCGCTTGTCCGAGGGGCAGTCCTCGCGGCGCACCCAGCCGCTCTTCTCCAGGCGGGCGATCGCGTGCGAGAGGCGGGAGCGGGTGATCTTCGCCTTCATGGCCAGTTCGGTCATCCGCAGCCGGCGGTGCGGGGCCTCGGCGAGTCCGACGAGGAGCCCGTAGTAGACGTGCGGCATGCCCGCGTCGCGCTGGAGCTGGCGGTCGAGGTGGTCCTCGAGGAGCGTGGTGGCATGCAGGTAGGAGCGCCAGATGCGCTGCTCCTCCTCGGTGAGCCAGCGGGGTGCGTCAGCGGATGCGGGTGCCGTGTTCATGGATCCACTGTACGAGCCCTCTTCTTGAATTTTGAACAAACTCGGCGTAGTCTCTTGACCGACAGCTTGAGATTTCAAGTAATCCGTCAGGGAGCCGCCGTCATGTCCGCCGCAGCCGCCCAGGAGCGCATGCCCGCCCTCTACCTCAGCCACGGCGCGCCGCCCCTCGCGGACGACCCGGTCTGGCCCGGCCAGCTCGCCGCCTGGTCCGCCGACCTGCCCCGCCCCAAGGCGATCCTCGTCGTCTCCGCCCACTGGGAGGAGGCCCCCCTCGCCCTCGGTGCCACCCGGACCGTCCCCCTCGTCTACGACTTCTGGGGCTTCCCCGAGCACTACTACCAGGTGCGCTACGAGGCCCCCGGCGCCCCCGAACTCGCCGAGTCCGTACGCAAGCTGCTGCGCGCCCCCGGCATGCCGGTGCAGGACATCCCCGACCGGGGGCTCGACCACGGGGCGTACGTCCCGCTGGTGGAGATGTTCCCCGAGGCCGACCTGCCGGTCCTGCAGGTCTCCATGCCGACCCTCGACCCCGTGCAGCTGATGGGCATCGGCCGCCGGCTGGCCCCGCTGCGTGACGAGGGCGTGCTCATCGTCGGCTCCGGCTTCTTCACCCACAACCTCGCCGCGCTGCGCCACACCGGCGGGGGAGTGCCGAGCTGGTCCTCCGAGTTCGACGACTGGGGCCGGCGTGCGATGGAGGCCCGTGACGTGGACGCCCTGCTGGACTTCCTCCACAAGGCGCCGGCGGGCCGCTACGCCCACCCCCGCACCGAGCACTTCGCGCCGCTGTTCGTGACCATGGGCGCGGCGGAGGTGGCCGGTGAGCTGGATGCGCAGAAGTCGGTGATCGACGGGTTCTGGATGGGGATGGCGAAGCGGTCGGTGCAGTTCGGGTGAACCCCAGGGGGAGGGGCTACAGCTCCTTCTCGTACCAGGCGACGTCCCAGTACCGCCCGAACTTGCGGCCCACCTCCCGGTACGTCCCGACGTACCGGAACCCGAAGCGCTCGTGCAGCCGCGTGGACGCCTCGTTGGGCTGTGCGATGCCGGCGTAGGCACGGTGCAGGTCCTCGCCGGCCAGGGCCTCGAAGAGGGCCTTGTAGAGCAGCGTGCCGATGCCGCGGCGCCCGGCGTGCGGGGCGACGTAGACCGTGGCCTCCACGGAGGTGTCGTAGGCGGGCTTCGCGCGATAAGGGCTGGATGTGGCGTACCCCAGAATTTCCTGTGAGTCCGCGTCCGTGGCAACCATCAGCCGGTGCGGTCCGTCTTCAGGGTGGGAGAGCAGCCAAGGGCGGCGCTCTTCCGGAGTGAAGACCGCGGTATCGAATGTGATGGGCGTCTCACGTACGTAGTGGTTGTAGAGGTCGGTGAGGGCCTCGAGGTCACTCTCGACTCCTGGCCTGACCTGCACCTCTGTACGTCCCGGCCGCATCGCGCCTCCCTGCTCGGCGGGACAGGGTACTGCATGATCAGAAAAATCGAGGGTGGGTGGGGAATTCTGTCCGGATTCCAGTCGTTGTTTCCATCGGATGCAGGGCACCCGAAGAGCCTTAGAGAGCGCCGAGAGTGCTGAGCGTCCGCAGGACCACCCGCTGACCTCACCATCGCAAGGGAGCACGCATGGCAACCCGTGCCGTCGCCCGTCGTACGTCCGCCGCGGGCGAGACCGTCGACGCGCCCAGCAGTGTTCGCGCCCATGGCGGCGAGATCGCGGACCGCGATCTGGTCGGCATGTACCTCGACGAAATCGCGCGTACACCGCTGCTCGACGCCGCAAAGGAGGTCGAGCTGTCCCAGACGATCGAAGCGGGTGTGTTCGCGCGACAGGTCCTCGACGGATACGAGGAGACCCAGACCGACGCCACCCGCGCCGAACTGGAGGCCCTGGTCGCCGAGGGTGAGCGGGCCAAGGACATCTTCATCCGCTCCAACCTCCGCCTGGTCGTCGCCGTGGCCCGCCGCTACCCCCGGAGCGGTCTGCCGCTGCTCGACCTGATCCAGGAGGGCAACGCGGGCCTGGTGCGCGCGGTCGAGAAGTTCGACTACCGCAAGGGCTTCAAGTTCTCCACGTACGCCACCTGGTGGATCCGCCAGGCGATCACCCGCTCCATAGCCGACCAGTCGCGCACCATCCGCCTGCCCGTCCACCTGGTGGAGGAGCTGGGCCGGATCCGGCGCGTGCAGCGCGAGTTCAACCGTGAGCACGGCCGGGACCCGGAGCCCACCGAGGTCGCCGCCGAGCTCGGCTCGTCGCCGGAGCGCGTCATCGACGTGCTCGACTGGGCCCGCGACCCGGTCTCCCTGAACATGTCGGTGGACGACGAGGGCGAGACCCAGTTCGGCGACCTGCTCGAGGACACCTCCGCGGTGTCGCCGGAGCAGTCGGTGCTGACGCTGCTGCGCAGCGAGGAGCTGGACGACCTGATCGGCCGCCTCGACCAGCGCACGGCCTCGATCATCAAGATGCGGTACGGCATCGAGGACGGCCGGGAGCGCACGCTGACCGAGGTCGGCAAGGAGCACGGCCTGACCCGCGAGCGCATCCGCCAGATCGAGAAGCACGCGCTGCTGGAGCTGAAGAAGCTGGCGCGGTCCACCGGGTTCGACGCGGCGGCGTGACCGCCCGTCGGACCGGCGGTCGGCGCCCGACGGGCGCACGGCCCGTGCGGGCGCGTACGCGGGGTGGCGAAAGGCCGCGCAAACATGGCGATGTAACGCCGCTTCAAGCGGCGCGGGCCAGGGAACAAGACCTCCGAGCACGGGAGTTCGGGGGTCCGGCCCCCGGTCGCGGCCGGACCGCATTCGCAACCAGAGCCACGTCCCGACGCACTCCCCCCGGCGCCGGGACCTTCCCCAGCCGGGCTTCGGCGCCTTCCCCCGGGCGTCGGGGCCCGGCTGTTGCTCTTCCGGGCGCGGGCACGACTGGGCGGCGGGGCACCCCGTACCTGAACACCGGGGTGGCCCGCCGGATGGCAGATTGTGTCACATGGACATAGTCTGCCGACGTGAGCAACACCACCTCCGCGCAGAACCCGCGCCGTTCTTCGTCCCATACCTCCCGGTCCTCCGCTTCGTCCTCGCTGACGGAGCGGCGTAAGGCGGCAACGCGGATGGAGATCGCCCGGGCGGCGGCGGGACTCTTCGTACGACACGGCCTGCGCGCCACCCGCGCCGAGGACATCGCCCAGGCCACGGGCATCGCCCCGCGCACCTTCTACCGCTACTTCGCCACCAAGGAGGAGGCGGTCGCCCCGCTCTACGCGGCCGGCGCCCAACGCTGGGCCGAGGCCGTCCGCGAGGCCCCCGTCGGCCTCTCCATACCCGAGGCCCTGGAACACGCCATACGCCACACCCTGACCCCGGGCCTGGGCGTTTCGGCCGCCTCCTGGGAATGGGTCCGCACCCTCATCCACCTGGCCCACACGAGCCCGGCCATCGGAAAGGTGTGGGCAGAGGTGTGCCGGGCGTCGGAGGACATGCTGGCGGAGGTCCTGGCGGAAAGGGCGCGGGCTGGGGCGCCTTCGGTCACAGAGTGTCAGGACAACGTTGCCGACCGGATCACCGTGACCCCGGAACTCCGCTTCACCGCAGCGGTCGCGAGCGCATCGGTCCGCGTGGCCGTCGAATCCTGGGCATCAAGCCCGGCACTGGCTTCAGGCCCGTCCGGCCCAGCGGAGCTGGCGCTGCGAAACCTTGGGGCACTGCGGGGGTTCCGGTGGGAGGGGGCGGCCGAAGCGGGCGGCCACTGATCGCACCCACACGCCGTCAACCCGCGGGCATTCGTGCCTCCCCAGAGGGGCCCCCAGGGCGGCACGGGTGGGCGCGGGCGGCAACCCGCCAGCGCCGGGCTGCGCCGCCTACCCCCACGCTGCGCACCCGTCAATCCACGCCAGCCGCACCCCGCCCAAGCGAACCCGCGCCAGCCTCACCCGGCGTCCACCCCACCCCCACCCGCCCGACTCAACCGCCCACCCAACTCCCGTACGCATTCCACAAGTTCCCCCGGCCCCTCCACAGCGAACTCCACCCCCACCATCGCCAGCCGCACCGCCAACCACTCCACCGGATCCCCGTCGGCGCCCGCCAACCGGCACCGCCCCGCCCCCACCGCCTCCGGCACCCCCAGCCACCGCGGCAGCCGAGCCGCCACCACCTCCGCCGACGCCTCGAACGTGACGGCGAACTCGTACGTCTCCTGCCGCCGTCCGATCGACTGCCGCAGATACTCCGCCGCACTTCCCGTCGGCAACTCCCGCGGAGCGAACCGCACTCCGGTGGCGAACGGCTCGCTCACCCGGTCGACCCGGAACGTCCGCCAGTCCGCACGGTCGAGGTCGTACGCCACGAGGTACCACCGCCGCCCCGTCGACACCAGCCGGTACGGCTCCGTCAGCCGCCGCGACTCGCTGCCGTCCTTCGCCCGATAGGCGAACCGCAGCCGCTCCCGCCCGGCCACCGTGGACGCCATCGCGGTCAGCGTCTCGGGCGCGATACTCGGCCCGTCCCCACTGGTCAGCGGCGTGGTCGCGGCCTGCAGCGTGGTCACCCGGTGGCGTAGCCGAACCGGCAGCACCTGTTCCAGTTTGGCCAGGGCCCTGACCGACGCCTCGTCGACGCCCTCCAGGGCGTGCCCCGCCCCGGCCCGCAGGCCGACGGCGATGGCCACCGCCTCCTCGTCGTCGAGCACGAGCGGTGGCATCGCCTTGCCCGCGACGAGCCGGTAGCCGCCGTCGGCCCCTTTGGTCGCCTGCACGGGATAGCCCAGCTCCCGCAGCCGGTCGATGTCCCGTCGGACCGTGCGCCGCGACACCCCGAGCCGCTCGGCGAGCTCGCCGCCGGGCCATTCGCGGGGCGTCTGGAGGAGGGAGAGGAGCTGGAGGATGCGTGCCGGAGTGTCCGTCGTCATGAGTTCGAGGATGCCGCAGCACTAGGACATGATCTGGCCTAATGCGCCCGTAGGTTTCGGGACATGACCTCCACCGAGACCTCTTTGACCTCATCGGCCGGGGCCGGAGCGGCCGACCGCCGCCGCTGGTTCGCCCTCGCGATCGTGATGACCGCGGCCTTCATGGACCTCGTCGACGTCACGATCGTGAACATCGCGATCCCGTCGATCCAGCGGAACGAAGGCGCCTCCTTCAGCCAGATCCAGTGGATCACTGCCGGTTACGCGCTCGCCTTCGCCGCCGGTCTGATCACCGGCGGCCGACTGGGCGACATCCACGGCCGCAAACGCGTCTTCCTCGTCGGCATCGGCGGCTTCACCCTCGCCTCCGCGCTGTGCGGCCTCGCCGCGAACCCGGAGATGCTCGTCGCCTCCCGCATCCTGCAGGGCGCGATGGCCGCGCTGATGGTGCCGCAGGTTCTGGCGATCGTGCACGCCACGTTCCCGGCGCACGAACGCGGCAAGGTCTTCGGGCTGTTCGGCGCGATCGTCGGCCTCGGCGCGGTCTCCGGTCCGCTGCTCGGCGCCCTGCTGACCGAGTGGAACCTGTTCGGGCTCGAATGGCGCCCGATCTTCCTGATCAACCTTCCGGTGGGTGTGGCCGGCCTGGTCCTGGGCCGCCGTTTCATCACCGAGTCCAGGGCTCCGTACGCCCTGAAACTGGACCTTGTCGGCGTCGCCCTGGTCACGCTGGGTCTGCTGATGCTGCTCTACCCGCTCACCCGTGGCCGTGAGCTGGGCTGGCCGCTGTGGGGATACGTCTCGATGGGCGGCGCGCTGGTGGTGCTCGCGGCGCTGGTGGCGTACGAGCGGCGCAAGGCGGCGCGGGACGGCTCCCCGCTGATCGAACTGTCCCTGTTCAGGGTCAAGAGCTTCGCCGCCGGTATCGCCGTGCAGACCGTCTTCGGGGTCGGGCTCGGCATCTTCTTCCTGGTGTGGACGCTGTACATGCAGATCGGCCTGGGCTGGAGCGCGCTGCGGGCGGGGCTGACCGGGGTGCCGTTCTCGATCGCGGTGTCGGTGGCGGCCGGGATGTCGGTGCAGAAGCTGGTGCCGCGCTTCGGGCGCGGGGTGCTGCAGGCGGGCGCGCTGGTGATGGCGGCCGGGCTGGCGCTCTACGTCTGGGAGTCCGAGCGGTACGGTCTCGCCATCGCCTCCTGGCAGATGGCGCTGCCGCTGATCGTCATGGGCGCGGGCATGGGCCTGATCGTCGCTCCGCTCACGGACGCGATCCTGTCGGAGGTGCCGCGCGAGCACGCCGGTTCGGCGTCCGGCCTCATCAGCACCGTGCAGCAGATGGGCAACGCGCTCGGGCTCGGGCTGGTGTCGGTGGTGTTCTTCGGTGTCGTCGACGACCGGCCGGCTTCGGCGCAGCAGGGGCCGGCGTTCGTGGACGGCTTCCAGCATGCGGTCGGGTGGGTCGCCGTGGTGATGGTGGTGATCTTCCTGCTGATGTTCGCCCTGCCGAGGCGCCCGGCGCAGCATGTGGAGGGCGCGGGGGAGGACTCCCTTGCCTCCGACAGCGAGCCGGTGCTCGTGGGCTGAAGCCCTGGTGCCGTGCCCGTCCTCCGGCGCCGGAGGACGGGCGCACGACCATGCAGGGGTACCTGTTTTCCGCCCCGGAAGTGCACCTTGATATACCGTGATGCCCTCTATAGCGTGACGCCATGTCATCGAGGGAACACGTAACCCCCCGTGAAGCGGCGGGGTCCGGGGAGCCGCCATCCTGGCTCCCGTCCTTGTCGGGTCTGTCGCTCGAGGAGGTCGCGGCCCTTGATGACACCGTTCTTCGGCCGTCGATCGAGCGCCTTCAGAATCAGGTCAGCCGTCCCTTGTCCACGATCGCGGGCAGCGACGGCGGTTAGGGCCCCTGTCGCGACCTGCCGCAGCGTGCCCCGGCCACCTCATGATTCGATGAACGAGGAAATGTCGCGCCGATGCGCCTTCACCACCTCACCGACGCCGTCCTGCAGTCGCTGACCTCCGTCATCGAAGAGAAGGAAGCCGTCGCCTTTCTGCTCGACGCGGAGTCGAGCCGGCGGCTGCTGTTGCTGCGCGCGATTCTGGACGCGGTCAGTGGAGCCGATGCGCGACCGGGGGACGCCGACGAGGTGCGCCGGGCCTGGCGTCTGCTCGAATCCGCCGAGCGGTCGGCTCCGGCAGCCTTCCGCAGGGTGCTCCTCGATCCGCAGACGGGTGTGTGGGCGGCGAACCTGCTGCGCAGACTGTCCCGCCGGAGCCCGGAGGCGACCGCGGGTGAGGTACCCCTGCGCGTGGAGCTGGGGTACCTCAGGCAATGGGCGGCAGCCGTGTTCGCCGCCGCCGGCGTCGACTTCCGCACCCGCGTTCCGCTGCGTGACGGCGGGGTGTTCCTGCCAGGGCTGGGTCGGGCGACAGTCGGCGGCGATCCCTGGGGCACCGCCGAGGTGTGGGGCCGCGACGGTGTGGTCCGGGTCGCGGCGGGCGGCGTGACCGTGACCCTGCCGGAGGAGACGGAGCGCGACGTACCCGGTTGGGAGGGACAGCGGCGGCTGCGTGCCGAGCACGCGGGAGTGCACCTGACCCTCGCACTCGACGACCTCGGGCCGTACGTGCCGGTGCCGGAGCTGGGGGCACCCAGGAGGCTTTCGGAAGCCCAGTTCGCTTCCTGGCAGCACTGGTTCGAGTGCATGTGGCGTGTGCTGGTGGACGACCACACCGACAGTGCCCGGGCTCTGACCACGGGGCTGCTGTCCCTCGTACCGTTGCCCCGAGGGGAGCGGCTGCGCGCGCGGGCGGCCTCGTCGAGCGACGCCTTCGGGTGCCTGCTGCTGTCCGAGCCGGACGACGACGGCGTTCTCCCGGTGCAGCTCGGGGTGGCCGTCCTGCACGAGTTCCGGCACACCTTGCTCAACGGACTCCTCTTTCTGTCGCCGCTGTTCGAGGAGTGTGACGAGGCCTTCTACGCGCCCTGGCGGGATGATCCGCGCCCGCTCGGCGGGCTCGCTCACGGGGCGTACGCCTTTTCGGGGGTGGCGCACTACTGGCGCGCACGCGGTGGGGAGGGGCTTGCGGGCTTCGAGTTCGCGCTGTGGCGCAACGCCGTACGTACCGTGTTCGAGACGCTGCGCGACCATTCCGCCCTCACTCCGCTGGGACAAGCGCTGATCGGCAGCCTGGACGAGCAGACCGCGGGTTGGCACGCCGAGCCGGTGGGCGCGTGGGAACAGCGCCTCGCGCATCTCTCGGCCGTACACCATCGTGCGACCTGGCGCGCACACCATCTCCGCGTACCGTCGGCGCACGCCCGGGAGTTGGCGGATGCCTGGCGCGCGGGGCGGCCCGCGGACTCGGCCTCCCGCCCCGACCCCACGCTGGACGCCGACCCGCACGCCTGCCGGCTGGACACGCTGGCGCTGCTGGCGCGGCTCAGACTCGTCGCGCCCGGCGAGTTCGACGCCCTGCACGCGATGACGGACCCCGGGAGTGTGGTTCCCGGTGTGGTTCCGGCCGATCTGGCCCTGGTGGACGGCGACGCCGCGACCGCGGCCAAGCTGTACGCCGACGAGCTCACCTCACCCGGCGCCAGACCGGCAGCCTGGGCGGGGCTCGGCCTGGCCCTGGCCGAGTGCGGAGAGCGGGGCGCCGGGACCGCCCTCACCGAGCGTCCCGAACTCGCCCTGGCCGTTGGCCACTCGTTGCCCTCCCCGCCGGATCCGGTGGCGTTGGCCCACTGGCTCGCGGGGTAGCGGCACGCGCGGCTACGCCGGGGCGCGGGCGGTGCACCGGGCGCCGTGCCCGGGCGGCCGGCGCGGCCCGGGGCCGTCAGAGGGGCATCGGGTCGATGTCGCAGTCAGCGCGGTGGTCCCAGTCGGCGACCTGGGCGACCGCAGGGTGATCGCCGCCCAGCTTGCGACTCAGACGCTCGCGGGTGTCGGTGCGCATCGCCTCCGCCTCCTCGACGCGGTTCACCGCACGCAGGTCCATCGCGAGGTTCGCGGCACAGGCCAGGGTCGAGGGGTGGTCGTCGTCGAAGACCTCCCGGGACCGGCGCAGCGTCTCGGTGTCGAGGTCCAGCGCGTCGGCGGCGTCACCGAGGGCGTAGTGGTCGCTGGCGAGATTCGTGCGGCACACCAGCGTGGACGGGTGCGTCGGGCCCAGCTGCTCGGTGAGCTGTTCCAGGGCCACGGCGTCGATGTACTGCGCGGCCGCCGCGTCGCCCAGCAGGCGATAGGTGATGGCCAGGTTCACGGCCGCCGACAGTGCGTGGGGGTGGTGCTTGCCGTACGTCTCCTCATACCGATGGCAGATTTCCGTACCCAGCCGCAGCGCCTCCTCCAGGTTTCCCCGGTGCCGCAGGTGGATGGTCAGCTCCAGGGTGGCGGCCATGGACTCGGGGTTGCGGTCGCCGTACCGGCGCAGGAGCTCGGCGTGGATCTGTTCGGCCGTCGCCGCAGCCTCCTCATGCTCGCCGGCCTTGCGCAGTGCGACGGCCAGCAGGCGGACACAGTGCAGGGTGAACGGATTGCTGCTGCCGAGCAGCGTGGTGGCCTGCTCGGTTATCTCGTGGT
Organism: Streptomyces sp. NPDC127197; assembly: GCF_042672405.1. Taxonomy (NCBI): domain Bacteria; kingdom Bacillati; phylum Actinomycetota; class Actinomycetes; order Kitasatosporales; family Streptomycetaceae; genus Streptomyces; species Streptomyces sp. NPDC127197. The sequence continues at coordinate 17,945 of NZ_JBHXVG010000011.1, forward strand.
GGTACATCAACGCCGTGTGATAGTCGCCGAGTTCACGAAGGTCGACGATCAGGCTCAGCCAGGTGCGCAGCGAGTGGATGTGGTCCTGGCCGAAGACCTCCGTGCGGCTGCGCCACGTCTGCTCGTCCAGTTCCAGGGCACGGTCGAACTTTCCCACCAGACGTAGGCTCACACCGAGGTTGTGCGCGGCGCGGAGCGTCTCCGGGTCGTCCGGACCGATGAGTTCCACATACTGCTGGTGCACGGATTCGGCGAGTTCGAGTGCCTCTGAGAACGCGCCGCGTACCCGGCGGTCTATGGCGACGTGCTGGATCGCGGCGAACGTGTCCTGATGGTGGGGGCCCATCGACCTGAGATACGCCTCCAGGGTCGCCGCGTTGAGTTCGGCGGCCTCCTTGTAGCGGCCCATGCTGAACTGGAGGAATCCCAGCAATCGGGCGATCTCCAGCGTTTGCGGGTGCTCTTCGCCCAGTCGGCCGGACCATTCGCCGTGGGCGGAGCGGGCCAGTTCCAGGCAGGACTCGTAGTCGCCCCAGCGCAGCAGGTACCCGACCTCATTCACGACCAGCCGGCGAACCCAGGTCTCGTCGGACCGCATCGCCTCGGAGACGACCACGTGGGGATACAGGGTGCCGTAACGGTCCCAGCGAAGCGCGTTGGTGGGGTCGTTGGGATCGCTCGCCACCAGCAGCATGTGGGCGCCGTGGCGCATGGTGGCCCGGTCCTCCTCGGTCATCCGGAACTGCAGGGCCGCCTGCACCAGCCGGTGCATCTGCAGGGAATTGGTGCGGTGGTTGAAGCGGGCCAGCGAGTAGCGGCCGATGTCGCGTATGGCCTGGCCGAGGCGGATCGGATCCTCCAGGGCGGCGTCCAGCTCGGGGGTGAGGGGGCTGAGCGGCATCCGCATGAACATGCTCCGGTCGATCGGCTCGGGAGCAAAGAAGGAGCACACCTGGAGCAGCTGGTACGCGGCCGGGTTCTTGACCTCCAGCTGGTCCAGCGAGATGTTCCAGGCGGCTATGACGGGATGCTGGTTGTCGAGCGGCGCCGTGCCCCGCAGCAGGTCCACGCGCTTCTCGTCGAGCAGGCGCAGGTACTCGTCCACGGGCATGCCGGTCTCGGCGTGCCAGGCGGCGGCCTGCTCGATGGCCAGCGGCAGGTCGCCGAGGGCCTGTGCGAGCCGGTCGGCGTCCTCGTCACTGATTTCGGGACCACGTACACGCAGCAGTTCCTTGCTCTCCTCCCGCATGAAGACGTCGACCTCCAACGGCCGGGCGAGGGAGGCCCATTGGGGATTGCGTGAGGTGACGAGGATGTTCCCGGGCCCGCCCGGTGGGAAGAACTGCCCCACGGCTTCCGGGCTTTCCGCGTTGTCGAAGACCAGGATCCAGTTGGCGTAGGGCACGCCGACGCGCAGGGCCTCCAGCACCGCGGCCACGGTCGACGAAGCGTCGGAACCGGTCGGCACGCCCAGCCGCGGGGCCAGTTCCACCAAGGACAGGGAGATCTGTGCCGTGCGTTCGGCGGAGATCCACCAGACCAGGTCGTAGTCGGTCATATGGCGGTAGAGATACTCGACCGCCAGCAGGCTCTTGCCGACGCCGCCCATTCCATGCAGCGTGTGGGGCAGCACAGCGGTCGCCTTCTCCCGCAGCAGCCGCTGGTGCAGCTCCTCGAGGAGTGCCTCGCGGCCGGTGAAGTTCGGATTTCTCGGCGGGATGTTTCCCCATACCGTGGGGGTGCTCCTGGTGCGTCCGTTGCCCACCGTGCTCGCCGGGGCCTGCTGCGGCATCACCGGCCTCCTCTCCCCGTGATCGGTCGGTCGGTCGGCGTCCCCCGACTGCCGGGCGACGGCATGACCGAATGCTGTGGGTGTGGTGGTGCCGTTCTGCTGTGCGTGCTGCGGGCCTTGCCGACCGGCCGTGGCGGCTGCGAGGGCCTCGTCGACCTCCCTCGCCGGCTTCAGGAACGGTCCGGACAAGGCGTGGAGCACCGCGCTCTCCGCCACGAGCCACGGCCCGGACTCCTCGTCGACCGGCGGAAGTCGGTGCACGGCGGCACCGCCCAGCAGCCGGGGCAGTCGCCACAAGTGTTCCCCACCGGATCCCCGGCGATCCCCCATCAGCTCGACGACCCGCAGGACGTCGGCGCGCCGCCCGGTGGCCAGCAACTCCTCACGGACACCGGGCAAGAAGGCGAATGCCGTGTCCCCGCAGGCCGTGGGAACGACCAGGCCGTACACCAGCAGGTGTGCGAAGTCGGCGACGGAGCTGCCCGGGACCAGTGCGCGCTGCACCTCGTTGATCAGCTCGGCGGTGAGGGGGACGGCGGCGAGCATGGTGGCGAGCGTGAACACGCTGCCGGGCACGGACGAGCGGAAACGCGCGACCCTGGCCGCCGGCGTGGGAACGGGCTCCTCCTCGGTCTCTGCGGACCCGGCGGGCACGCGCGCGCGGGGGAACATCACCGTCATCGGCAGCCATGCCGGTGGTGCCCCGCCCAGCAGCCTGGACCAGGCCTCCAGCCAGCGGGGGGTGAGTTCGAGCACCGGAACCGCCAGGTCAGGACGGTGGCCGGACGGCGTGCCTTCCTGGACGTCGGGGCCCAGTCCGCGGGGCCGCCAGCGCATCCGGTGGCCGGCCGCGCCCGGGGCGGGGGAGCGCAGCAGCACCTGCCAGCCGCGCAGCCCCGTCGCGTGCCACACCGAGTGGGGCAGCAGGTGGATGAGCGCGGTCGGTCCGGACTGTCCCCAGCGGCGCAGTAGCGGTTCCACCTCACGGGTGCGCCAGCGCGGGCCCGCGCCGTCGGTGAGGAGCAGCGTCAGCCGGGTGCCGGCACCATGACGCGGCAGCGTCGCCGGATCGGAGCTGTGGGCGAACGGCAGCCGGTGTGTGGTGATCCGCCCGAAGGAACCGTCCCGGTGCAGTTCCCTGGCGAAGTCGTGCGCCGTCTGCTGCCACAGGCCCATCGTCGGACCCGAGTCGACCACCAGCGCCACGTCCCTGATACGGCCCCGTCCGAGCGCGGTGCCGATGCGCCGTAGCGCGTCCGATAGCCCTGGTGGGAGGACGGCGGGAAACGGGCCAGGGGGAGACGGCTGCGCCCGCTGGGATTCCGGGGTCCGCCCGGGCGGCCGCGGTCCGGAAGCGGCGCCCGGTTCGACCGGGAGCGGCTGTCGGCGGGGTCGGTTCATGGCTCCTCCGGCGTGGTCCACCGCCACAGGGTCTCGACGGCCTCCTGCCAGTCGCCGTCCTCGGCCATGGCCTGCAGAACGCCGTCGGCGGCGAGCCGGAGGGCGTCCAGGAACCGTTCCACGACAGGCCCCTCGGCAGCGCAGGCCCGCTCGACGAAGGCGTCGACCACGTCCTCGGCCAGGCCGGGACCTCCCGGCTCCGGCGGGAAGCGGTTCGCGGCGAGGGCACGCAGCAGCTCCGGGCCGGGCCGGTGCGTCCGCAGGGTCACACAGCGGCGTACGAGATCCAGCGGCAGGTCCCGCTCGCCGGTGGTGGTGATCACGACGACGGGGAAGGCATGGCAGCGCACGGACCCGTCCGGCAGCTGCACCGCTGCCGACGGATCGTCGTCCGTCGACACCCGCAGGTCGGCGGGGACGGCGCAGGGCAGGACGAACCCCCCGCCTCCCAGCACCGTGCACAGGTCTTCGGGCAGCGCGATCTCGGCCCGGTCCAGCCGGTCGATCAGCAGCACGCGCGGCCTGCGGTACGGCAGGAATGCGGTCCCCAGCGGTCCGAGCCGGATCCCACGCCCGTACCCGCCCTCGTGCCCGTCCCCGTACAACCCCTCGCGAAGTGTGCTCAGGGACGTGATCCGCCAGTGCAGGACGCGGCCCAGGCCGAGTTCCCGGCTGATGCGGTACGCGAGGGACGACTTGCCGGTGCCGGGCTCGCCCATGAGGAGCAGCGGGCGACGCAGGTGCAGCGCCGCGTTCACGCGGGCCACCTCGTCCGGAGGGGCCGGCAGGGGCTGTCGTCCGGCGCCCAGCACCACGGGGGCATACGGGTCGTCGACGGGTGGTGGGGGAAGGTCGGGGCCGCCTCCGAAGCTGCGCCAGGCCGGTGCGTCGGGCCACTCCTTCTCGGTTGCCCCGGGCAGCCCCGTGCCTCGGTACGGTCCCCACGACTCGCTGTTCGACGGCATCTGCGGCGTCCCTCCGGATGACGGCTGGGGTGTGATGGGCGGACCGGACACGGCCGGACACGCTGGCAGGTGGTCACGGCGGCTCGGGAAAGACGGGTTTGCGGTCGGGGTCGTCCCACAGGACCGTGAGATGACGGCCGATGTGTGCCGCGCTCCTGTCGTCGGCGGAGTCGATGGCCGCCCGGCGGCGATAGGCGGCCATCCTGGCCGGGAACCGCGGCAGACCGTCGGCGAGGAGCCCGTCGAGAACGTCCCGGAACTGCTTCGTGGAGCGGCCCGCACGGTGCCAGATCACCACGGGCAGCCCGCTGCGCAGCGCCGCCTGCAACTCGCGGCGCCCGTGTTCGTGGCCGGGCAGCGGCGGCTCGCTCAGCACCAGGGCGACGCAGCTCTCGTTGTCGCTGAGGCGGGCCTCCAGACCGCGCAGATGGTTGCCGTTCCTGCGTGCGATGTTGACATACACCGACTGCGACGTGTCCTCGTCCCGCTGCAGCTGCTGCCAGCGGGTGCGCCAGAACCGGTACCAGTCGGGGTTCTGCAGCCGGTCCAGGCTGCGGACGACGACCGGGTAGTCCACCGCGAGCGGCACATGCGGCACTTCGGCGGTGTCCCGGGGCCACCAGTCCACCGGCAGGTTGAGCAGTTCGAAGGGCAGGACGAACTCCAGCCACACGTCGGCCAGTCGGTCGCCGCCGACTCCCTCGACCGTCTTGATGACGTGGCTCACGGCCTGCTGCAGCCCGTCGGTGGGCACCCGGGGGATCGGCTCGCCGTGCTTCCAGCTCGGGCCGTGGGCGTCGGACATGAGGGAGTGCGAGACGGTGTAGTGCCCGTTCTCCAGCGGGTCGGGCGTGATGTGGATCGCCAGGTACTCCTGGTTCGGCCTGACCGCCGGGGGGACCGGAGACCTGGCCCGGTCGAGATCGAGCAGCTCGGCCAGGCCGCAGCTCAGGGCCCACTGACGGTTGCGCGCGAGCAGCTCGCCCGCGAGTGGCCGGTCCATCACATCGGCGATGCGGTCCAGATAGACCATCCACGGCGGCAACCCACCTCGCGGAGCGCCCTGTCCTGCCATGTGCAGGAAGTCGTGCCAGCACGTCTCGGCCTGCGGCGGAGGCGCGGAGACCCTGGCGTCGGTGGCCACCCGGACGAGTGCGGTCCGCATGCCGTACGACAGCGTCAGCGCCCCGAGGGCGTCGCCGAGGAAATCCCAGGAATCCGTGACGTCGGGCAGGCCGTGCAGCGCGTCCACGGCCGTCCACTCGTCGGCGAGCCGTTGCACGACCTGCGCCTGCGCGCACCCCGGCTCCAGCAACGACAGCTTCCGTGCCAGGGCCGGCAGCCCATCCTGGTGCCGAGTGCAGAAACGGAACAACTCCAGCAACTGCAGCGGCACAGTGGTGTGCTCCCGCAGGTCGGCCCGGCGACCCACGGCCTCGCCGACCAGCTCGATCAGCAGGGCCCGCGCCGGCCGGTCCTGGAGCGAGGGGACCTCGAGCAGCGCGGCCAGCGTCTCCTCCCCGATCCGGTCCCGTATCCGTACCACCGGATTGCCGCGGTCCGCGCCGCCTTGTCCCGTCAACGTCGCCCCGCCGGGTCGGGGAAGGAAGGCGGGGAGGCGGCCGGTCCGGCGCGGCCTGTGGGGGTGGCGCCGACGGCGTGGAGCAGCCGGGCCCGGGCCTCGTCCTCGCCCAGCCCGGTGAGGTCGGTGTACGGCACCTTGGACAGGGGCCACTCGGGTCGGCAGGGCTGCACCACGACCGGCACGAGTGTGTCCGCGAGGCCTTCCGGATCCTCTTGGTGCATGACCCACCAGGGCCGGAGCACCTGTACGGATTCGATGTAGGCCGGGGACAGCAAGGCGATCACGCGTTCGCCCTGTTCCGGCTCGGTCCGCGGGCCGATGCTCGCGTTGCCCTCCAGGACGAGTACGCGCAGTCCCGCGTTCTCCAGCTGCCAGGCGGTCCAGCCGGCCCAGGAGCGGTCGGCCGCGACGCAGGACACGAGGAAGCGGACCGGTGCGCCGGCGGCGGCCGACCCCACGGGGCGGATCTGGTCCGTCCACGCCCTGCCGTCCCACCAGCGCTCGGTGGCGGGACCGTCACTTGTCCGTCCGGGGTCGGGGTACCACCCGGGAGGAACTACCTGCGGCACCGGGGCGGGAGTGGTCCTGGTAGCGAACTCCCGCACCAGACGACTGACGGTCTCGGCGGTCCGGCTGTGGCCTTCCAGCAGCGACACGGCGTGGGACAGCGCAGACAGCCCGTCGTTCCCCGCGCGGATGCAGAACCGCACCAGCTCGAGCATGTGCAGCTGCAGGGTGGCCTGCTCCCGCACCACCACCGGCCGCCCCAGCTCGTCGCCGATCAGCTCGGCCAGCATCGCCCTGGCGTTGCGGTCGTAGAGGATCGGCGAGTCGCACAGCGTGTGGACCACGGCTTGCTGCCAGTCATGGTCCGGGCGGGCACGGAGACCGTCCCTGTCCACAACACCCCCCGAGAAGCTGTGTCCCGGAATCCAGGATACGGACGCGGTGACACGGCGTCAGGGCTTCTGCAGTGCCGTCCGGCTTGATCCGGAGGTCCTGCTTCTCGGGCAGAAACCAAAGCCCGTTTGTGCCCGACTGAGTCTGAACCTGTTTACTTTCTGGAAATCCAGGCGTAGTCTCCGAGTGAAACCACACGTTCGGGCATGGTTCGGAGGCGATCGGGCATGTACGCACCGGAGCGGCAACAGGAGATCGTCCGTCTCGCCCGTGACGGCGGCCGGGTGGACGTGGTGTCGCTGGCCGAGGAGTTCCAGGTGACGGCGGAGACGATCCGCCGCGACCTGAAGGCCCTCGACCGTGCGGGCCTCCTCCGCCGGGTGCACGGCGGCGCCATCCCGGCCGGCCGGCTCGACTTCGAGCCGGACCTCGCCGAGCGCGAGTCCACCGCGGCCGACGAGAAGGACCGCATCGCGAAGGCGGCCCTGGCCGAACTGCCCACCGAGGGCACGATGATCCTCGACGCCGGTACGACCGTGGCGCGGCTGGCGGCCGCCCTCCCGCCGGAGTCCTCGCTCACCGTCGTCACACACAGCCTGCCGATCGCGGCCCGCCTCGCGGACCACCCCGGCATCCAGCTCCACCTCGTCGGCGGGCGCGTACGGCATCGCACGCGCGCCGCCGTGGACGCCTGGGCGCTGCGGGCATACGGCGAGATCCGGGCGGACGTCCTCTTCGTGGCCGCCAACGGCTTCTCCGCCGAGCACGGCCTGACCACCCCCGACCTCGCCGAGGCCGCGGTCAAGCGGGCGGCCCTCGCCGCCGCCCGCCGCGTGGTGCTGCTCGCCGACTCCTCCAAGCACGGCCAGGAGCACTTCGCCCGCTTCGGCGACCTGAGCGATGTGGACCTGCTGATCACCGACACCGAGCTGAGCCCCGAAGACGCCACCGCCATCGAGCGCGGCGGCACGGAAGTAGTGCGCGCATGATCCTCACCGTCACCCCGAACCCGTCCCTCGACCGCACCTACGAGGTCCAGGCCCTGAAGCGCGGTGAGGTCATTCGCGCCGAGACCGAGCGCGTGGACCCCGGTGGCAAGGGCGTGAACGTCTCGCGCGCCGTCGCGGCCGCCGGGCGGCGCACGGTGGCGGTGCTGCCGCTGGGTGGTGCGCCGGGGGCGCTCGTCGCGGACCTGCTCGACGCGCAGGGCATCGAGGTCGCGCCGGTCCCCGTTGCCGGCGCCACCCGCTCCAACATCGCGCTCGCCGAGGCCGACAGTGTCCTGACGAAGATCAACGCGCCCGGCCCGGAGCTGTCGGCCGACGAACAGGAGCTGCTCTTCGAGACCGTACGCCGGCAGTCGCGCGACGCCGACTGGATCGCCTGCTGCGGCAGCCTGCCCCGGGGCCTCGCGCCGTCCTGGTACGCCGACCTGGTCGCGCGGGCGCACGCCGACGGTGCGCGCATCGCACTGGACACCTCCGGCCCCGCGCTGCTCGAGGCGCTGCGCGAACGGCCCGACGTGGTGAAGCCGAACGCCGAGGAGCTCGCGCAGGCCGTCGGGCGCCCGCTGATGACCGTGGGTGACGCCGTGAAGGCGGCCGAGGAGTTGCGCCAGCGGGGGGCGCGCGCTGTGCTGGCGAGCCTGGGCGCCGACGGGCAGCTGCTCGTGGACGGTGCGGGCATCTGGTTCGGCAGCGCGCGCGTCGACGTCGTGCGCTCCAACGTGGGCGCCGGCGACTCCTCGCTCGCCGGCTTCCTGATCGCCGGCGGCAGCGGCCCGGAGGCACTCGCCTCCGCGATCGCGCACGGCGCGGCCGCCGTTCAGCTGCCCGGCAGCGTGATGCCGGCGCCGGGCGACCTGGACCCGGCCGCGGTGACGGTGACGGCCGAGGTCCCGGTGGACCGCGAACTGACGGAGCCGGCGTCATGACCGTACGGACGACGTCCTCCATGCCACCCCCCGAACCGGCCACGCAGCGGCGACACTCCCCGTTACTCGCCGCGGCCGCCGGACGGCAGGGCACCCTGAGCCGCCCTGCCGTCCGGTGGAGGCGGGGTCTCCCCGGCCCCGCCTCCACCTCACCCCCGACCCCCCACTGCACCCCCGTCCCCTCTTCCGCCCACCCCACTGACCGGGCGATACGCGTGCGAAGGAGCCCGCGATGAGCGACATGATCACCGCGGACCTGGTCGACCTCGACCTGTCCGCCGAGACCAAGGAAGCGGCGGCGCGCGCCCTCGCCGAACGCATGGTGACCCTGGGCCGGGTGACCGACCTGGAGGGCTTCCTCGCCGACGTGGCCGCCCGCGAGGCGCAGATGCCGACCGGCCTCGACGGCGGTATCGGCATCCCGCACTGCCGCAGCGAACACGTCACCGAGCCGACGCTCGGCTTCGGGCGCAGCGCCGCCGGCATCGACTTCGGTGCCGCGGACGGGCCCGCCGACCTGATCTTCCTGATCGCCGCGCCCGCCGGCGCCGACGACGCCCACCTGACGATCCTGTCGTCGCTGGCCCGGCAGCTGATGAACACCGAGTTCACCGACGCGCTGCGCTCGGTGGGCGACGCGGCGGCCGCGGCGGCGCTCATCCGCGGGGAGGAGCCCGAGGCGGCTACGGCCGAGGGCACCACCGAAGGCGCCGAGGGCGCCACCGAAGACTCCGTGGCGGCGTCGGTGGCGGCCTCCGCCGATGCCGCCACGGGTGACACCGCCGACGCATCCGACGGCAACCGCCCCTTCCGTATCGTCGCCGTCACCTCCTGCCCCACCGGCATCGCCCACACGTACATGGCGGCCGAGTCGCTGGAGAACGCGGGCCGCGAGGCGGGCGTCGAGGTGGTCGTCGAGACGCAGGGCTCGGCCGGATTCACCCGGCTCGACCCGAACGTCATCGCGGCGGCGGACGGCGTGATCTTCGCCCATGACCTGCCGGTCCGCGAGAAGGACCGCTTCGCCGGGAAGCCGACCGTCGACGTCGGTGTGAAGGCGGGCATCAACCGTGCCGCCGAGCTGATCGCCGAGGTGCGCGGCAAGGCGGAGCGCGGCGAGGTCACGGCCGCCGCCCGACCCGGCACGCCGGTGGAACGCGCCGGTGAGCCGGGTGAGGGCTACGGCACCAAGCTGCGCAAGTGGCTGATGTCCGGCGTCAGTTACATGGTCCCGTTCGTCGCGGCCGGCGGTCTGCTGATCGCCCTCGGGTTCGCGATCGGCGGCTACGAGATCAACAAGGCGCCGTCGGTGATGGACCACTTCGTGTGGACCCAGGCGGACAGCTGGGGCGCGCTGTTCTTCCAGATCGGCGGCGTGGCCTTCAACTTCCTCGTCCCTGTCCTGGCCGGCTACATCGCCTATGGCATGGCCGACCGCCCCGGCCTCGTCCCCGGCTTCGTCGGCGGCTCGATCTCGCTCACCATCAACGCCGGCTTCCTCGGCGGCCTGGCCTCCGGTCTGATCGCCGGTGCGGTGGTGATGGGTATCCAGAGGGTGCGGATCCCGGCGTCCCTGCGCGGCATCATGCCGGTGGTGGTGATCCCCCTGATCTCCTCGGCGATCGTCGGCTTCCTGATGTTCGTCGTGATCGGCAAGCCCATCGCCTCCGCGCAGGAGGGGATGACCGACTGGCTCAACGGCCTCACCGGCACCAACGCCATCCTCCTCGGCATGCTCCTCGGTCTGATGATGTGCTTCGACCTCGGCGGCCCCGTCAACAAGGTCGCGTACACCTTCGCCACCGCCGGCATCGCCGTCGCCAACCCCAGCGACTCCGCCATGAAGATCATGGCCGCGGTCATGGCGGCCGGTATGGTCCCGCCACTGGCGATGGCCCTGGCCACGACCGTGCGCGGCAAGCTCTTCACGCAGACCGAGCGCGAGAACGGCAAGGCCGCCTGGGTGCTGGGCGCCTCCTTCATCTCCGAGGGCGCGATCCCCTTCGCGGCGGCTGACCCGCTGCGCGTCATCCCCTCGTCGATGGTGGGCGGCGCGGTCACCGGCGCCCTGACGATGGCCTTCGACGCCACCCTGCGCGCCCCGCACGGCGGCATCTTCGTGGTCCCGCTGATCGGCAACCCGTTCCTCTACCTGATCGCCATCGCAGCGGGCGTGTGCGTCACGGCGGCCCTGGTCGTCGTACTCAAGAGCCTGCGCAAGCCGGCGGCCGGAGCGGTGGCGCCCGGAGTGACCCCTGTGCCGACGGAGACGAAGCAGGCCGTGGCGGCGTAACCGCCGACCGCTTCTCCCCACAGCACGGTCCGGGACTTCGGTCCCGGACCGTGCTGGGCTCTTGCTCATCTACGAAAGCTGCGCAGCTCTCCGCTCCATCGCGTCCCGCGCCGCGTCCTCCGTCGTGTACACCTCGCACATGTGCCGGCCGTCCGGTGTGGCCGTGTGCTCCACCTCCCAGAGGGAGATTTCCTGCCCGTCGTGCAGCAGGAACGCATGCTCGTAGAGCGAGAAGCACAACCCGGCACGCCCCGCGCGGCAGGGGCGCCCGAAGGCCTGCGTGATCTGGTGCGCGCATGCCGTGGCCAGCAGCGCGGCCGTCTGCGCACCGGGCCGGTCCGGGTTCTCCGCCCGGCGCAGCAGCCGACGCGCGTGGTCCGCCGAGTCGTCGGGCACGTACACATGCCGCGGTTCGAGAACCGGCGACAGCTGCATCACCATCGGCAGCTCGAAGTCCGGTGGGTCCGGCGGCAGCGGCAGCCGGGCGCCGGCGGCGCGCAGCTCCTCCGCGTCGACATACACCTCGTGCTGTGGGGCACCGCCCGGCGTGGTGTTGTGCACGAGCTCCCAGAGCGTGAGCGCCGAGCCGTCGGCGAGCAGCCAGGTGTGCCGGTACGTCTCGCGGTGCAGGCCCGCGCTGTGGTGCGCGGAGTGCAGCGAACTGTCATGTGCGAGCGCACCCTCGAGCCGCCCTATCGTCTCGTCGGGCAGCTCGAACGAGTTCAGGGCACGGCCGAGCAGTCGCGTGAGGTGCTCCTCCGGAGACTCGGGCGACTCGGGTGGTTCGTACGCTGCCGTCTCGTACGGAACGCTCAAGGTTTCTCCCGGCGTTGCTGCATGTCACCTTGTGGGTGCATACCGTAGCCCCTCGGTCGGACATCATGTCCGGGAACCGAGAAAACGTACGCCCGGAAAACGGGCGGGCCGCGGATGAGGTTCCCATGCGACCCGACGTCTCATCAAAGGCGGCTGGTGAGGGGCGACTTGCGGCGATCTGTTGATCCCGGCGGTCAGGTGGCGCTGCCGGCGATCCACTCGTTCCACGTCATGTTCCAGCCGTTGAGGCCGTTGTCCGGCGCCACCGTCGTGTCGGGAGAGTTCTTGACGATCACGACGTCCCCGACGAGCGAGTTGTCGTAGAACCACTTGCCGGGAGTGTCACCCTGCGCGCCCTGCACGTCCTGCAGCCCGACGCAGCCGTGGCTGGTGCCCTGGCGGCCGAAGGGCGGACTGCCCTTGCTGTACCAGTAGTTGCCGTGGATGAACGTGCCGGACCTGGTCAGTCGCATCGCGTGCGGCACGTCCGGGATGTCGTACTCCCCGCCGAAGCCGACCGTCGAGCCGTTCATCCGGGTCTGCTCGAACTTCTCGGAGATCACCATCCGGCCGTTGTACGTGCTGTGCTGCGGGCTGCCCGCCGAGATCGGCACCGTACGGATGGTCCTGCCGTCCCGCACGACCGTCATGGTCTGCGTGCCGGTGTCGACCGTGGAGACCTGCGAACGCCCGATGGTGAAGGTGACGGTCTTCTTCTGCACCCCGTAGACGTCGTTCGCGCCCTCCACGCCGTCCAGGTCGATCTTCATCGTGACCTTGGAGCCGGCCTTCCAGTAGTCCTCGGGCCGGAAGTCCAGCCGCTGCGACCCGAACCAGTGCCCGACCACCTTCTGTCCGCTGCTCGACGTGACCGTGATGTGCGACTGCACGGCCTTCTTGTCGCTGATCGCCTTGTCGAACTCGAACGACACCGGCATCCCCACCCCGACCGTCGTGCCGTCGTCCGGGGTGTACGTCCCGATGAAGCTGTTGGCCGAAGTGACGGTGGTGAAGACGGAGTCGGCGGCGGCGGTCCTGCCGTCCGCGTCCTTCGCGGTCGCCGCGATCTCGTACTTCGTCCCCCGCTCCAGCTGCTCCTTCGGCTTCCAGCTCCTGCCGTCGGAGGACAACACCCCCGGTACGGCCTGCCCGGTCTCCGCCACCGTCATCTTCACGTCGGTCAGCCGCCCGTCGCTGACCTTCACGCCCGTCGTGTTGATCGACGCGCCCGTCGAACCGTCCTTGGCCGAGATGGCGATCCTCGCCGCTGAGGTCTTCGCGTCGTCCTTGCCGCCGTCACCGCCCTTGCCGTCGCTGCTGGCCTTGGCGCTGCCGCCACAGGCGGTGAGGGCGAGGGCGCCGACCACCAGGGCGGCACTGGCCACCAGCGCGCGCCGCTTTGCCATGTCCGGCGTTGTCACGGGCTGCTCCCCATTTGTGTGATGTGCGTGATCCGCTCCAAGCGTCGAGAAAGAGGGGATCGGCGACCGGTGGGGTTCCCTCCGGTCGCGCTCAACGCCATCACGTGACAGAACCGGGACAAACGGCCCGGCCGGGTGGGCGCAGCACCCGATCAGCGCCGGGCCGCGTCACTCCCGTACAGCTCCGTGTACGACGGCCACACCCCACCCGGCCCGTCCACCGACTTCGCGGCGCGCACCGCGCGTACGATCGCGCGCGTCACCACATCCGCGCCGGCCGCGAGGATCTCGTTCAGCGCGAGGGGCTGCCCGGCGTCGAGCCCGCGCGCCCCCGTCGCCAGCGCGAACACCGTGTCGCCGTCGTTGAGCAGATGCACCGGCCGCACGGCGCGCGCGATCCCGTCGTGCGCCGTGCCCGCCAGCTTCTGCGCCTGCGCCTTCGACAGGTCCGCGTCGGTGGCGACCACCGCGAGCGTGGTGTTCAGCGGAGGCGGCGCGTTCCGGGCCGCGCACTCGGCGAGGCGCCGACGCGCCGCGTCCTGGACGCGCGCCTCGGGGTAGTTCACCCGCCCCTGGAACAACTCCCCGTACAGGACGCCCGTCTCGGGATCCGTCGCCGACCCCGCCGCGTTGGCCACCACCAGCGCCGCCACCGTGATCCCGGAGCCGAGGACCGTGCTCGCGGTGCCGACCCCGCCCTTGACCGGCCCGACCGTGGCACCCGTACCGGCGCCGACGCAGCCCTCCGCCACGGCCGCGCCGACCTCGCTCGCCGCGGCTGCCTCCACCGCGGCCCGCCCGAGGGCGGCGTCCGGCCGGGCGCGGAAGTCCCCGCCCCGCCCCAGATCGAAGACGCAGGCGGCGGGCACCACCGGCACGACGTGCGCCGGATCCGCCCCCACACGCACGCCCCGCCCCTGTTCCTCCAGCCAGGCCATCACGCCGGACGCCGCGTCCAGCCCGTAGGCGCTGCCGCCGGTCAGCACGATCGCCTCGACCTTCTGCACCAGGTTGCGCGGGTCGAGAGCGTCGGTCTCCTTGGTGCCGGGACCGCCGCCGCGCACGTCCACGGCGGCGACGGCCCCGCCGTCGGGGGCGAGTACCACCGTGGTGCCGGTGAGCCAACCGTCGCCGGTGCGGTTTGCGTGCCCGACCCGCAGGCCCGTCACGTCCGTCAGAGCGTCAACTGTCATGGGATTCAGTCTCGCCTGCTTCGGTGCTCGCCCCCAGGCGCGTGCCTCTGCGTCTGCCCACCGCACACGTGCTCGGCGTCAGGCCGTCGGTGTGGTGGCCCTCGCCGCGCGCCGTCCGACCGGCATACGCGCCGTCAACGTCTCCCCGATCGCCACGGTCAGCGCCGAAACGATGCCGGCTGCGAGGACCGCCCAGTCCCCCAGGAAGGTGCAGCAGATCACCAGCAAGGCCGCGGTCGGCAGCACCAGTTGCTCGGCGATGCCCACCTTGAAGTGGCGCGAGTGCAGTGCCCAGACGGTGAGCAGGTAGAGCGCCGTCGGCAGGGTCACCGCGGCAGAGGCGGACAGGGTGGAGATGTGTGCCTTGCCGACCGCCTGCTCGACCGCCACCTCCAGGCCGGCGCCGATCGCGGCCCCCGAGGCAAAGATCAGATAGTGGCCGTAACCCCACACGAACGCCTGTCTGCTGGACCGCAGATGCCCGTGAATGGGCACTACGAAGTAGATCCACCAGGCGGAGAACACGATCAGCAGGCCGCCCACCGTGATCGGCAGCAGTTCGCCGAGCGCGTCGTTCTCGTCCACGCCCGACTTCACGGCGACCGTGGACGCGGCGATCGTCTCGCCGAGCACGATGATCGTGAACAGGCCGTACCGCTCGGCGATGTGGTGCGGATGCCAGGACGTCATCGAGGCCCGCTCCGCGTAGATCGGCACGCACAGCTCGACGACCGCCATCACCAGGAACCACCAGGGGCGAGCGGGCTCGGGCAGGAGCACCAGCCCCACCCAGCCGACCAGGCAGAGCATGACGCCGACCGCGTACCGCAGTGCCGACGCTCTCGCCCTGCCCTCGGCGGATCTCGCGGCCCGCAGCCACTGGGCGGCCATCGCCAGCCGCATGACGACATAGCCGAGCCAGACGAAGAGGAAGTCATGGTCCTCGAACGCCCGCGAGATCCCGGCGGCGAGCACGAGCACGCCGGCGATCTGCACCAGCGTCACGACGCGGTAGAGGGCGTCGTCGTTGTCGTACGCCGAGGCGAACCAGGTGAAGTTCATCCAGGCCCACCAGATGGCGAAGAAGACCATGGCGTAGTTGAGGATGCCCTCGCCCGCATGTCCTTCGGCGACGGCGTGCACCAGCTGGATGCCCGCCTGTGCGACGGCCACGACGAAACACAGGTCGAAGAAGAGTTCCAGCGGCGTGGCGGCGCGATGTGCCTCGTCGCGACCGCGGGCCGTGAGTCGGCGCAGTGGGCTGCGAGGACGGCCCGGCGCGCCCGCCGACGAGGACGATGGAGTGGGACTGGACGTCATGATGCACAGCACAGCAGATATCGGCCGGAAAGTCGTGTGAACTGATCACGCGGAGGGGAGTCCTCGGCCCCGTACCCTGGGGGCATGAGCACCTCCCCCGCCCCCGAGCAGCGCGACCCCAAGGCCGCGCTGATTTTCGACGACCCGCTGAACGAGCAGTCCGCGGACGACACGGACCGTGGCTGGGGTGAGCGTCCGGGCACCGGCGGGGACACGACGGATGATCTGAAGCGCTTCCTCGACGAGAAGCCACCCCACCACCTGTGAACCGGCAGGGCCCGGCGGACAACCGCCGCCGGGGCCCCGGGAATCAGCCCTAATGCTCGGTGTGGCCCGAGCCGCGCTGCGCGACCAGCGAGTCGCGGATCTCCTTGAGCACCTCCAGCTCGGTCACCTCGATGATCTCGTGCGTGCCCTCCCTCGCCTTCCTGCGGGCCTCTACCCGGGCCAGGTACTTGGCCATCGGCAGGACCATCAGGAAGTAGACCACCGCCGCGGTGATCACGAAGCTGAGCGTGGCTCCCAGCACGGAGCCCCAGAGGATCATGACCCCGCGCGAGACCGAGCCGTCCGTCGCCAGCGTGCACGGGCCCTTCAGGCACGAGCTGTAGCTGTCGAGGTTCTTGGTGCCGATCGCTCCGACCAGCGGGTTGATGACGCCCTTCACCACCGAGTTGACGATGTTGGTGAAGGCGGCACCGATGACCACCGCTACCGCCAGATCGACGACGTTCCCGCGCATCAGGAAGGCCTTGAAGCCGTCCCAGACGCCCGGTTCCTTCTTCTCGCTCACCTCGTGGCCTCTCCTCTTCACCCGCACAGGTTGTGGAACAAACAGCTCCGCAACCTACGTCAGGGCGAGGCAGCACTGTCCAATCCGGTAGCTGGAACGAGGGACTTGTCGGCAATCGGCGCCCCGTCGGCAAGGCTCGGTTCAGCACAACGTCACCGCCAGCCGCGCCGTGGCGCTCGCGCCGGCGAGACGGGCCGCGGTGGAACGCGGTACCGAGAGCACCACCAGCGCACCGCTGTCGACCTCACCGTCCAGCGGCTCGGGCACCTTGGTCACCAGCGCCCCGCGTGCGACCACGCCGGCCTCTCCGCCCGTCGCCGTCTCCTCGGCGGCGACGACGTCGACCCGGTCGCCCGGCTGCAGCAGCCGCACCGTGGCCGCGTCGGCGATCCGTACCGGCGCGGAGACCCGCTCCACCGGTCGGCGCTCCGGCGACCGGTCCGCCACCGGATGGCCGCGGGCCTGCTCGTTGCGCTGGGGATCGGCCGGGCCGCGCGGGCCTGCCGCCACGAGCGCGGCGGCGGTCACCGCGAGGCCGGCCGCGAGGGCCCGCCGCCGGTGCCGTACGAGCCGGTGCAGCAGAAACCGCCCGCCGCGCACGCGGACGGGAGCGAAGTGCGGCACCTCGCACGTCGGGGGCACGTCGCCACCCGGCGGATGCGGATGCGGACGCCGAACGGAAGGAGAGGGGGAGGGCTCCGCCCAGGACGGAGAGGGAGAGGGAGAAAGGGACATGTGGACCACCACCTGCACTGCGGACTGGGCTTGCGAGGCCCACGATGAGGCTTCGCGCCGCAGTCCGCTGAGACAGGTGGACTACCGACAGGTTGTGGAAAACTCCCTCACCCGAACGGGACGTTCCGCGCTACGGCAGCGTGAACCCCGGATCCATCCCGCCGAGCGCCGTCGTGCACAGGCAGTCCCGCTCGTCGTTCGCGGGCAGTGCGGCCACCGCGTCGAACAGCACGCCCCGCAACCGGTCCACGTTCGCGGCGAACACCCGGAGCACCTCGTCGTGCGAGACGCCCTCTCCGGTCTCGGCGCCGGCATCCAGGTCGGTGACCAGGGTCAGCGACGTGTAGCAGAGCTCGAGTTCACGGGCGAGCGCCGCCTCCGGGTGGCCGGTCATGCCCACCACCGACCAGCCCTGCGCCCGGTGCCACAACGATTCGGCGCGGGTGGAGAAGCGCGGCCCCTCGATCACGACCAGCGCGCCGCCGTCCACGGGCTCCCAGTCCCGCCCGCGCGCCGCCTTCAGCGCGGCGGCCCGTCCGGCCGGGCAGTAGGGGTCGGCCAGCGAGACATGCACCACGTTCGGCACGGTGCCGTCGGGCAGCGGCAGCCCGTCGAAGTACGTCGACACCCGGGACTTCGTACGGTCGACCAGTTGGTCCGGGACGAGCAGCGTGCCCGGCCCGTATTCGGGCCGCAGGCCGCCCACCGCGCACGGGCCGAGCACCTGACGCACCCCGAGTGACCGCAGCGCCCACAGGTTGGCCCGGTAGTTGATCCGGTGCGGCGGAAGATGGTGGCCGCGTCCGTGCCGCGGCAGGAAGGCGACCCGTCGGCCGGCGATCTCGCCGAGGAAGAGGGAGTCGCTGGGCGGCCCGTACGGCGTCTCCACCTGGATCTCGGTCACCTCGTCGAGGAACGAGTAGAAGCCGGAGCCGCCGATTACACCGATCTCTGCGTTCGCCATGACCAGCACAGTAGCTGGCGCCCGACGACGCGCAGGGGCCGGTGCCGAAAACACCGAAGACCCTGCCGCCGTACGACGGCAGGGTCCCGTGCGTGTGAATCAGGCGGCGGTGCTGCCGGCCGAGGTGCCGGTGCCCGACGCCTTCGAGTCCGAGGACGACGAGGAGGAGGACGACGTCGACGACGAGGTCGACGGCTTCGACGACGCCGGCGAGCTGCTCGACGAGGAGCCGCGGCTGTCGTTGCGGTAGAAGCCGGAACCCTTGAAGACGATACCGACGGCGGAGAACACCTTCTTGAGGCGGCCACCGCAGTTGGGGCACTCGGTCAGGGCGTCGTCGGTGAACTTCTGCACCGCCTCGAGGCCCTCGCCGCACTCGGTGCACTGGTACTGGTAGGTCGGCACTTGTCTTCCTCCTGGCACTCTCACTCAATGAGTGCTAACGACGGTCCATAGTGACGTATTCCTCGGGTTCAGTCCACTGCGACCGGCGTGCGGTGACCGACGCCACGCGCGACGGTGCGGCTGTGCGGCCGTGCCGTGAGCCGCGAGCGAAGCGCCACCAGCGTCGCCAGGGCGAGTACCGTGCCGCCGAGCGGAACCAGGAACCCGGCGCCGTCCCAGAAGCGGTCCTCCAGCTGTCCGGCCACCGTGACCGCGCCCGCCTGGCCGAGCGCCACCGCGCCGGTCAGCCAGGTGAAGGCCTCGGTGCGCGCCCCGGCCGGAACCAGTCCCTCGACCAGGGTGTAGCCGGTGATCAGGGCGGGCGCGATGCACATGCCGACCAGGAGGCCGAGACCGGCAAGCAGGAGCACCGAGTGTGCCGCCCACAGGCCGGAGGCGGCCAGCGCGAGGGCCGCGTATCCGACGACCAGGCGCCGGTGGGGGGCCGCCTTCCACGCGATGGCGCCACAGGCGATGCCGGAGAGCATGTTGCCGGCGGCGAAGGTCCCGTACAGGACGCCGTTCAGGCCGGGCTCGCCGATCGACTCGGTGAAGGCGGCCAGCGACACCTGCATGCCGCCGAAGACGGAACCGATGCCCAGGAAGGCCACGATCAGAACACGCACCCCGGGGATCCGGAGTGCGGAAACGTGCTGCACACGCGCGTGCCCACCGGCGGAGACCGCGGGCTGGGTGCCCCTCTGCGCGGCGAACAGCAGACCTCCGACCAGGGTGAGCGTCGCCTCCGTCACCAGGCCGGCGGCCGGGTTCACGGCGGTGCACAGCGCGGTGGCGAGCAGCGGGCCGACGACGAAGGTCAGTTCGTCCGTGACCGACTCGAACGCCGCCGCCGCCGTCGTCATCAGCGGCGAGTCCTTGAGCT
Source organism: Streptomyces sp. NPDC127197 (assembly GCF_042672405.1). Classification (NCBI taxonomy): domain Bacteria; kingdom Bacillati; phylum Actinomycetota; class Actinomycetes; order Kitasatosporales; family Streptomycetaceae; genus Streptomyces; species Streptomyces sp. NPDC127197. The sequence continues at coordinate 37,383 of NZ_JBHXVG010000011.1, forward strand.
TCACTCCCCAGCGGGCGCGCACCATGGGGCCGATCTGCGGGACCGAGGCACCGGTGGGGACGGCGGCCGCGAACAGCGCCCACAGGGGGGCGTCCGCCAGCGCGAGCGCCGTCAGGGTGAGGCCGGACAGCGTGTGCACCAGTACGCCGGGGATCAGCACGGCGCGCTGCCCGAAGCGGTCCGCCAGGCGGCCGCTGTAGGGCGCGAACAGCGCCATGGAGACGCCGGTGACGGCCGCGGCGGCGCCTGCCACGCCGTACGAGCCAGTGGTGTGCTGCACCAGCAGCACGATGGAGATCGTGAGCATCGCGAACGGCTGGCGCGCCGCGAAACCGGGGAGCAGGAACGTCCAGGCGCCGCGGGTGCGCAGCAGTTGCCCGTATCCCGGGCGGGAGGAGGGAGCCGGCGAGTCCTTCGACGGCGTGACCGTGGACGCCACGGCCTGGGCCTTTCTGCCGCCTGGTAGCGCGCCCGTGCGGGTACGCCGAGAGCTGTCCTCTTGCGCGGAACTGCGGTAGATACCGGCGCCCACTGAGGGGGGCGTCCCGGCCGCCATACGGTCGCGCCAGCTCTGCGTCAGGCAGAGTTGGTTCGATCAGGGTGCCTTCATCGTACAGGGATCACTGGCCGGTGTACCTGTGAAAACGGGCACCATGGGGCTGTTCGCCTGTGATTGGCAGTAGCGTGAACTGTGCGAAACACACCCTTAACGCTCCGCCCCGCCACCGTTCACGCCCAGCCACCCGGCCAGCTTGCCGCCGCGGCCCACGGCGCGCAGTCGCCGCTCCGCCGCGTCCCGGACCGGATCCGTGGCCACCACGAGGAGCTCGTCGCCGCGCCGCAGTACCGTCGTGGGCAGGGGCACGAAGGACTTCCCCTCGCGCACGACGAGGGTGACCGCGGCCCCGGCCGGCAGCCTCAGCTCGCTGATCTCGACTCCGTGCATCTTCGACTCGGCGGGGATCGTCACGGAGAGCAGATGCCCGCGCAGCCGCTCCAGGGGCGCCGATTCGATGCCGAGGTCGGCGGCCGCGGACTTGTCGCCCAGGCGGAGTTTGCGGGCGACCCAGGGCAGCGTCGGTCCCTGGATCAGGGTGTAGACGACGACCAGGAGGAAGACGATGTTGAAGATCCGGTCGCTGCCCTCGACGTCGCTCACCACGGGAATCGTCGCCAGGATGATGGGCACGGCGCCGCGCAGTCCGGCCCAGGACATGAGGGTCTGTTCCTGCCACGGCACCCGGAACGGCAGCAGGCAGAACACGACGCTCAGTGGGCGGGCCACCATGGTCAGCACGAGCCCGATGACGAGCGCGGGCACGATGTCGTCGCCCAGTTCGTGCGGGGTGACCAGCAGGCCGAGCAGGACGAACATGCCGATCTGGGCGATCCAGCCGAGCCCGTCGGCGAACCCGCGTGTGGCGGGCCAGTGCGGGAGCCGTGCGTTGCCCATCACCATGGAGGCGAGGTAGACGGCGAGGAAGCCGCTGCCGTGCGCCAGCGCGCCCGCCGCGTAGGCCGCGACCGCGATGGCCATGACGGCGATCGGATAGAGGCCGGAGGCCGGGAGGGCCACGTGCCGCAGCGTCCATGTGCCCAGCCAGCCCACCGCGAGGCCGATGGCCGCGCCGATGGCCAGCTCCAGCGCTATTTCGCCGATCAGCACGTACCAGTGCTCGATCGGGCCGGCGGCGGAGAAGGAGACCACCAGGATGACGACGGGAGCGTCGTTGAAGCCGGACTCGGCCTCCAGCGTGCCCGTCACGCGCGCGGGGAGCGGGATCTTCCGTAGTACGGAAAACACCGCCGCCGCATCCGTGGAGGAGACGACCGCCCCGATGATGAGCGCCTGACGCCACTCCAGTCCGACCAGATAGTGCGCGGCCGCAGCTGTGATTCCGACGCTCACGGCGACCCCGGCCAGAGCCAGTGAGGTCGCGGCCGGCAGGACCGGTCTGGTCTCCTTCCACTGCGTGCCCAGACCGCCCTCGGCCAGGATCACCACCAGGGCCGCGTACCCGATGACCTGGGTCAGCTCGGCGTTATCGAAGCGGATGCCGCCGATCCCGTCCTCGCCCATGAGGACGCCGATGCCCAGGTAGACGAGCAGGCTGGGGAGCCCGCTGCGCGAGGAGATCCGGACCGCGGCCACGGCGACGAGCAGGACGATCGAGCAGACGAGCAGGAGCTCATTGAGGTCGTGGATACTCAGCGGCCGTTCCCTTCCCTGGTGCAGTTACTTTGTTACCTTACCTAACTCTTGACTGTTTCTTGACGCTTGCCAGGGCAAGATCGAACGTCCGTCCGTGCTGGTTCCCCAGTCCGCGTCAAGGCCCGTCGGGCCCTGCGCCTATGGTTGCTCCAGCGCTCATTCAAAGTCACAGCCCGACCTGCCGCTCGCGTTAGGACAGCAAGGACAGCGATGCCCCCCAACACCACCGCTCCAACGGGTCAGCAGCCCGGCAAGTCCGGCAGGAAGAAGGGGCGCAAAGCCCGTCTTATCGTGCTCGTGCTGGTGCTGGCCGTCGTCGGCGGCGTCGCGGGCGGGGCGTACTGGTCCATCAGCACCGTCCGCGCCTCCTTCCCGCAGACGAAGGGTTCGATCACGCTGGACGGCCTGTCCGGGCCCGTCGACGTCAAGCGGGACGGCCATGGCATCCCGCAGATCTATGCCTCCTCCGACGAGGACCTGTTCATGGCGCAGGGCTACGTCCAGGCGCAGGACCGGTTCTACGAGATGGACGTACGCCGGCACATGACCTCCGGGCGTCTGTCGGAGATGTTCGGCAAGGACCAGGTCGACAACGACGAGTTCCTGCGCACCCTGGGCTGGGACCGGGTGGCGAAGGAGGAGTACGACACCAAGCTGTCCGCCACCACGAAGAAGTACCTCCAGGCGTACGCCAAGGGAGTCAACGCCTACCTGAAGGGCAAGGAAGGCGAGGACATCTCCCTGGAGTACGCGGCCCTCGGCTTCACCAACGACTACAAGCCGCAGCAGTGGACCCCGGTCGACTCGGTCTCCTGGCTGAAGGCGATGGCCTGGGACCTGCGCGGCAACATGCAGGACGAGATCGACCGCTCCCTGATGACCAGCCGTCTCGGCCCCCAGCAGATCGCCGAGCTGTACCCCCAGTACCCGTACAGCCGGAACGAGGTGATCGTCCAGCAGGGCCAGTACGACGAGCTGAACGGGACGTTCGAGGGGGCCGGTGGCGCGGACGGCACCTCCACGGACGGCACGGCCGCCGGTGGCACCGGTACTCCCGCGAGCGGGACGTCGACGTCCTCCTCTGCCTCGTCGGCGCTGCAGAGCCAGCTGTCGGGCCTCTACGAGGTCCTGGAGGACGTCCCGACGGCCGTCGGCGTGAACGGCAACGGCATCGGCTCCAACTCGTGGGTCATCGGCGGAGCGCACACGATCACCGGCAAGCCGCTGCTGGCCAACGACCCGCACCTGTCGGCCTCCCTGCCGTCCGTCTGGTACCAGATGGGCCTGCACTGCCGCACGGTCTCCGACAAGTGCCAGTACGACGTCTCCGGCTACACCTTCGCGGGCATGCCCGGCGTGATAATCGGCCACAACCAGGACATCTCCTGGGGCATGACCAACTCCGGCGCCGACGTCACCGACCTCTACCTGGAAAAGCTCACCGGCGACGGCTACCTGTACGACGGCAAGGTGAAGCCCTTCGACTCCCGCGAGGAGACCATCAAGGTCGCCGGCGGCACCTCGAAGAAGATCGTCGTCCGGGAGACCAACAACGGCCCCCTGCTGTCCGACCGGGACGACGAGCTCGTGAAGGTCGGCAAGAAGGCCACCGTCGACACCGCCGCACCCGACCGCGGCGACGGCTACGGCATCGCTCTGCGGTGGACCGCGCTGGAACCGGGCACCTCCATGGATGCCGTCTTCGCATTGAACAAGGCGGCCGACTGGGACGACTTCCGCGCGGCGGCCGCCCTGTTCGACGTGCCCTCGCAGAACCTCGTCTACGCCGACACCCAGGACAACATCGGCTACACCCTGCCCGGAAAGATCCCCACGCGCGCGCAGGGCCACGACGGCTCGATCCCGGCGCCGGGCTGGGACGCCAAGTACGACTGGACCGGCTACATCGACCAGGACGAGCTGCCCTACGAGTACAACCCGGAGCGCGGCTACATCGTGACCGCCAACCAGGCCGTCGTGGACAAGGACTACCCCTACAGGCTCACCACGGACTGGGGCTACGGCGCCCGCAGCCAGCGCATCGCCGACCTGATCGAGTCCAAGATCAAGGGCGGCGGCAAGGTCTCCACCGAGGACATGCGCCAGATGCAGCTGGACAACAGCAGCGAGATCGCCAAGCTGCTCGTGCCGCAGCTGCTGAAGATCGACGTCGGTGACAAGGACGTCCGTGAGGCGCAGAAGCTCCTCGAGGGCTGGGACTACACCCAGGACGCCGACTCCGCGGCGGCCGCCTACTTCAACTCGGTCTGGCGCAACGTCCTCAAGCTCGCGTTCGGCCACAAGCTGCCCAAGGAGCTGCGCGTCAAGGGACAGTGCCTGTGGGTCGAGCCGGTCGACACCACCGGTCCCGTGGACGAGGAGCGCCGGGTGCGCGAATGCGGGGCGCGTGACGCCGACCAGGCGCAGCCGGACGGCGGCGACCGCTGGTTCGAGGTCGTGCGGAGCCTCATGGACGACGAGGACAGCGACTGGTGGACGACGCCCGCGTCGGGCGCTCGCGAGGGAGCGGACCGCAACCGCGACGACCTGTTCAAGCGCGCCATGATCGACGCCCGCTGGGAGCTGACCGCCAAGCTCGGCAAGGACATCGACACCTGGAGCTGGGGCCGGCTGCACCGTCTGTTCCTGAAGAACCAGACCCTCGGCGCCGACGGCCCCGGCTTCCTGCAGTACGCCCTCAACCGCGGCCCCTGGAAGCTCAGTGGCGGCGAGGCGACCGTCAACGCGAGCGGCTGGAACGCCGCCGGCGGCTACGGCGTCGTCTGGGTGCCGTCGATGCGGATGGTGGTCAACCTCGACGACCTCGACAAGTCGAAGTGGATCAACCTCACGGGTGCCTCGGGGCACGCCTACAGCGACCACTACACCGACCAGACGGACAAGTGGGCCAAGGGCGAGCTGCTGGACTGGTCCTTCTCGAGGCAGGCGGTCGCCGAGAGCACCAGCGACACGCTCGTACTGAAGCCGTGAGCCGCTGACGGCGAGCGACGCCAAGGGCCCTCCACGCGCGCGTGGAGGGCCCTTTCGCCTTACGAGTGCTACGACTCGCCGGTGAAGCGGCGGACCCCCGACGGCGTCACCACCGCGCGCACCGGCCGGTCGTGCGCCTCCGCGGGGACGCGCTCGACGACCTCGGAGTCGTACAGGAGCACCACCAGCGCCGACCGGGCGCCCGCGTCCTCCAGGCGCGCGAGCACACGGTCGTACGAGCCCCCGCCGCGCCCCAGACGCATCCCGCGCGCATCGACCGCGAGCCCCGGCAGCAGGACGACGTCGGCGGCGGTCACCGCGTCCGGTCCGAGGCGCTCACCGACGGGCTCCAAGAGGGCCATTTTCCCGCCGTGTTGGACGCGCGCGAGAGAGCCCTCCCCGGCGTATGCGCCCCAATCCAGGTCGTTGTCGGGCAGAAGCACCGGAAGCAGGACGCGTACGCCCCGGGCGTACAGTGTGTCGAGCAGTGCGAGCGTTCCGGGTTCGCTCCCCACGGAGACGTACGCCGCCACGGTGCCTGCCTGCGCCAGTTCGGGCAGATCCAGCGCACGCTGGGCCAACGCGACCGAGGCCGCCTGTACGTCATCCGCAGGCAACCTGCCTCTCACTGCGAGGATTTCTCGCCGCAACGTTCGCTTGTCAGGCTCGGCCGCGCGTCCGATGTGACTCATGAGTCGCTCCCGTACCGTCTTCAAAGTGCTCATATGAGAGCCAATTAACCGGAGCCACAGATTCCGCACAAAGGCACCGGATATGGTTGCGGGCATGACTCAGTCGCACCTCAGGATCAGCAAGGCCGTCATTCCCGCAGCAGGCCTCGGCACCCGCTTTCTGCCGGCCACCAAGGCCACCCCCAAGGAGATGCTGCCGGTTGTCGACAAGCCTGCGATCCAGTATGTGGTCGAGGAGGCCGTGTCGGCCGGTCTCGACGACGTTCTCATGATCACGGGCCGCAACAAGCGTCCCCTTGAGGACCACTTCGACCGCAATTACGAACTCGAGTCTGCTCTGCAGAAGAAGGGCGACGCCGGGCGACTCGCCAAGGTCCAGGAGTCCAGCGACCTCGCGACGATGCACTACGTGCGCCAGGGCGACCCCAAGGGCCTGGGCCACGCCGTCCTGTGCGCGGCCCCGCACGTGGGCAACGAGCCGTTCGCCGTCCTCCTCGGCGACGACCTGATCGACCCGCGCGACCCGCTCCTCAAGCGGATGATCGAGGTCCAGGAGCAGCGCGGCGGCAGCGTCATCGCGCTCATGGAGGTCGCGCCCGAGCAGATCCACCTCTACGGATGCGCCGCCGTGGAGACCACCGAGGACAGCGACGTCGTCAAGATCGGCGACCTGGTGGAGAAGCCGGACCCGGCCGACGCCCCCTCCAACTACGCGATCATCGGCCGGTACGTCCTCGACCCGCGCATCTTCGACGTCCTGCGCAAGACCGAGCCCGGCCGCGGCGGCGAGATCCAGATCACCGACGCCCTCCAGCTGCTCGCCCAGGACGAGAAGGTCGGCGGCCCCGTGCACGGCGTCGTCTTCAAGGGCCGCCGCTATGACACCGGCGACCGCGGCGACTACCTGCGTGCCATTGTCCGACTCGCGTGCGAACGTGAAGACCTGGGCCCGGACTTCCGGACCTGGCTTCGCAGTTACGTCACCGAGGAGATGTAGCCACCTTGAGCACCGCCGCGCCCCGCGCCACCGGCCAGGACCACCTGTGGTCGGTGGACGAACACCTGGAGGACATCCTCGAGACCGTCCGCCCCCTCGAACCCATCGAGCTGCAACTCCTCGACGCCCAGGGCTGCGTCCTGGTCGAGGACGTCACGGTGCCGGTCTCCCTGCCGCCGTTCGACAACAGCTCCATGGACGGGTACGCGGTGCGGGTCGGGGATGTCACGGACGCGAGCGAGGAGTTCCCGGCCGTCCTCGAGGTCATCGGGGACGTCGCGGCCGGCCAGGCGGACCTGCTCCAGGTGGGTCCCGGCCAGGCCGCCCGCATCATGACCGGCGCCCCGCTCCCGCCCGGCGCCGAGACGGTGGTCCCCGTCGAGTGGACCGACGGCGGCCTCGGCGAGGGCCCCGTCACCGGGATGCGGGCGCGCAGCCTCGCCCCCGAGGGCGCCACCGGGCACGTGCGCGTGCACCGGCCGGCCGAGGCACGCGCGCATGTACGCGCGAAGGGCAGCGACGTGAAGGCCGGCGACCGCGCCCTGGAGGCCGGCACCATCCTCGGCCCGCCGCAGATCGCCCTGCTCGCCGCCATCGGCCGCGGCACGGTACGCGTACGCCCGCGCCCGCGCGTGGTCGTGCTGTCCACCGGCAGCGAACTCGTCCAGCCCGACGAGGAACTGGGCAGCGGCCAGATCTACGACTCCAACAGCTTCGCCCTCACCGCGGCCGCCCGTGACGCCGGCGCCATCGCCTACCGCGTGGGTGCCGTCGCCGACGACGCCGAGACCCTGCGCACCACCATCGAGGACCAGCTCGTCCGCGCCGACCTCATGGTCACCACCGGCGGCGTGAGCGTCGGAGCGTACGACGTCGTCAAGGAGGCGCTGTCGCACGTCGCCGACGAGGACGAACCGGGCAGCGGCATCGAGTTCCGCAAGCTCGCCATGCAGCCCGGCAAGCCGCAGGGCTTCGGCTCCATCGGCCCCGACCACACCCCGCTGCTGGCCCTCCCCGGCAACCCGGTGTCGTCGTACGTCTCCTTCGAACTGTTCGTCCGCCCCGCGATCCGCACCCTCATGGGGCTGGAGGACGTCCACCGGCCCAGGACCCGGGCGACCTTGACCGCGGACAAGGCGCTGACCTCGCCGAAGGGCCGCCGGCAGTTCCTGCGCGGTACGTACGCCGACGGCAAGGTGACCCCCGTCGGCGGCGTCGGCTCCCACCTGGTGGCCGCCCTCGCGCACGCCGACGCGCTGATCGTGATCCCCGAGGACGTCGAGTCCGTCACGCCGGGCACCGAGGTCGAGGTGGTCCTGCTCGGCTGAGCGCCCCAGGTTGGCGGTACCGTGTCGCGCACAGCAGGCCCGTGCGCCGCACCGCGACGGGCCCGGACCGGGAGCGCCACACCATGACCGTGCCTTCCCGGGGGGAGACCCCCGGACCCCCTGTGCAGGACCGACTGACGCACATCGACGACGCGGGGGCCGCCCGCATGGTCGACGTGTCGGACAAGGACGTCACCGCGCGCACCGCGCGCGCGAGCGGACGCGTCCTCGTCTCGCCCCGTGTGATCGAGCTGCTGCGCGGCGAAGGCGTGCCCAAGGGCGACGCTCTGGCCACCGCGCGGATCGCGGGCATCATGGGCGCCAAGCGCACCCCGGACCTGATCCCGTTGTGCCACCCGTTGTCGGTGTCGGGTGTGACACTGGACCTGTCGGTCGCGGACGACGCCGTGGAGATCCTGGCCACGGTGAAGACGACGGACCGTACGGGCGTCGAGATGGAGGCCCTCACCGCGGTCTCCGTCGCTGCGCTCACCGTGATCGACATGGTCAAGGCGGTCGACAAGGGAGCGGTCATCACGGACGTACGGGTGGAGGAGAAGACGGGCGGCAAGTCGGGCGACTGGAGCCGGGCATGACGTATCGCGCTCTTGTGGTCACCGCCTCCAACAGGGCTGCCGCCGGCCTGTACGAGGACAAGGGCGGCCCGCTGATCGCCGAGGGCCTCAAAGGCTTCGGGTTCACGGTCGACGGACCGCAGGTCGTCCCCGACGGGGACCCCGTGGAGGCCGCCCTGCGCGCCGGTGTCGACGCCGGGTACGACGTGATCGTCACCACCGGCGGCACCGGCATCTCGCCCACCGACCGCACGCCCGAGGCGACCCGCGCGGTACTCGACCACGAGGTGCCGGGCATCACCGAGGCCATCCGTGCGTTCGGACGGGAGAAGGTGCCGGCCGCCGCGCTCTCCCGGGGGCTGGCCGGGGTGGCGGGGCAGACACTGATCGTCAACCTGCCGGGCTCCTCCGGCGGGGTACGGGACGGACTGGCCGTCCTGGAGCCCCTCCTGATCCACGCCGTCGACCAGCTCCGCGGCGGCGACCACCCCAGACCCAGCAGTGGGGGTGCGAGCTGAACAGCCCATCCTGGCCCGTCGAACTGGTGGAGGGCGATGTCGTCCTCCGGCCGATAAAGCTGCGCGACCAGCGGGCCTGGCGTGAGGTCAACCGGCGCAACCGTGACTGGCTGCGCCCCTGGGAGGCGACCATTCCGCCGCCCGCGCCCGGCGGGCCGATCGCACACCGGCCGACCTACCGCCAGATGGTGCGCCATCTGCGCTCCGAGGCGAACGCGGGCCGGATGCTGCCGTTCGTCATCGAGTACCAGGGGCGGCTGGCCGGGCAGTTGACGGTGGCCGGGATCACCTGGGGTTCGATGTGCTCGGGGCACATCGGTTACTGGGTGGACGAGTCCGTGGCCGGACGCGGTGTGATGCCGACGGCCGTGGCGCTCGCCGTGGACCACTGTTTCCGGACTGTCGGGCTCCACCGCATCGAGGTCTGCATTCGCCCGGAGAACGCACCCAGCCGCCGGGTCGTGGAGAAACTCGGATTCCGCGATGAGGGCCTCAGGCCCCGTTATCTCCACATCGACGGAGCCTGGCGCGACCACCTCGTCTTCGCCCTCACCGCGGAAGAAGTGCCCGACGGACTGCTGAGCCGCTGGCGGCGGAACCGGCTGCGGAGCACGGGCGAGAACGGGCAGAGCACGCCGCGCAACCCGCAGAGCCTGCCGTGGAACCCGCAGAACGCCCCGGGCAATCACGCGTAACCCCAGAATTGAATAAATGTTCGAAAATGATCGAGCGGTGACCACTCCGGGGCGTTGAATTCGCGACCTCGGTGACCTACTGATCGCATCGCTCACAAAAAAGCTCGAAATATCAGCCAGATCGTGCGACACACCGGCTCAATTGGCAGATGGCCTCACGCAAACCCCTCTACCGTGTGAGGCGTGAGCAGCAGCGGCCTCATCTACGCAGTCATTGTCGGGGCCTGGGCCGCCTACTTGGTGCCCATGTGGCTCCGTAGGCAGGACGAGCTGAACGAGGCCCGTCCGACGGAGCGCTTCAGCACCGCCATCCGGTTGCTGTCCGGACGGGCGGCCATGGAGCGTCGATACGCCAAGGACCTGCAGGCGCGCTCCACCGACGAGGGGGAGCCCGACCCCGACGACCCGGACGCCGTCACCGACTCGGTGGACGTCCGGGCCTTCGCTGTGTCTCCGGCCAGGCCCCGGACGCAGGCGACGGTCCAGGCGCAGGGCACGGAGCAGACGCAACCGGCACGCGAGCCCGCAGGCGCGTCCGCGGGCGAGGGCGACTCGGCGCCGACGGGCAACCGCGTGCCGTCCGCCCGGCGCGCGCCCACCGCGGAGGCCGCCGCCGCGCGCGCCCAGCGCTCGAAGGTGCTCGCGCGCCGCCGGCGTACGACAGTGGTGCTCTTCTTCGCGTTCACGCTCGGCGCGATCGTCGCGGCCGTGGGCGGGCTCGCCTTCCTGTGGGCGCCCGGTGTGCCCGCAGTGCTGCTCAGCGTGTACATCGCGTATCTGCGCACCCAGGAGCGCCGCCGCTTCACCTACCAGATGGACCGCCGCCGGGCGGAGGCCGCAGCGCAGCACCTGCGCGAGCGGGCACGCCAGCCCCGTCGGCAGGCGGCCGCCGAGATCGACGCCGGCGACCCTGACGAGGGACCCGAGCCGGAGGCCGACCCCGGGCTGTCGGCGCTCGCGGCGGACCGGCGGGCGCTCGTCGAGCAGACCGATCACGCCGAGTGGGTCGACCAGCAGCGGGAGCGGCAGCGCGGGCCAGGCCGGGGCGAGAGCTGGGAGCCGGTGCCGGTGCCACTGCCGACGTATGTGACGGCGCCGGTCGCTCCGCGGGCCACGCCCGATGTCGATCTGGGAGCGCCGGACGCGTGGAGTTCGGCGCGGTCGAGCTCCGTCGCGCGGGACCAGGAGGCCGGGGACGGGGCCTCCACGGCCTCCCCGGAAGGCATGGAGACGGCGGAGCCGGACGAGGCGGCGGACCGTACGGACGGTGACGACCGCAGCGACGCCCGGCGCGCGGCCTCGGCCCGCCGGGCACGGGAACGGGGGCGTACGCCCCTGTTCGACCAGTACGAGGACGGGGAGCGACCGCGGGCGGCCAACGAGTAGGGCACCCCGGGCCTCGGGGGAACGGATTTCCAAGCAGCCCGATCGGGGTGCTAAAGTTTCACTCGTTGCAAGGGCCTGTGGCGCAGTCCGGTAGCGCACCTCGTTCGCATCGAGGGGGCCAGGGGTTCAAATCCCCTCAGGTCCACCGCAACAACTGCCCCGGGGAAACCCGGAGTCGGTTGACAGGAGTCCGCCCGATCGGTTGATCGGGCGGGCTCCTTTTGTTGCCTGCCCCCGGACCGGCTGATGCCGGGTCAGGCGAGGGGCTTCGCGAAACAGCGGCTGGCCTCGTGGAAGCGGTAGTAGCCGAACTTGGTGCACGGCTCGTAGCCGCTGGAGGTGTAGAGGGCGATGGCCTCCGGCTGCTCTGTGCCGGTCTCCAGGACCATGCGGACGCGGCCGGCCGCGCGGGCGTCGTCCTCCAGGGCGGTGAGCATGCGCCGGGCCAGGCCGCGGCCACGCAGCTCCCTGATCACGAACATCCGCTTGAGCTCGGCGTCGCCGTCCTCGTTGCCCTCGCCGTTCTTGTCCTGGCTGCGCCAGCCGCCGGTGGCGACGGGGCGGTCGCTCTCGTCGTAGGCGATCAGGTACACGCCGTTCGGCGGCGCGAAGTCCGACGGGTCGAGGGGGGTGGCGTCGCCGCCGTCGCCGTAGCGCTCGTGGTACTCGGCCTGGACCTCGTCGTTGAGCTTGACGGCGTCGGGGTGGTCGAAGGAGACGCGGCGTATATTCATGCTGGGAATCGTACATCTATGCGGTGACCGAATCCGGACTTCGTCCAGTGTGCCGGTATCGTGCCCGGGTGCTCACTGTGACCTCTGTGAACGTGAACGGGTTGCGGGCCGCCGCGAAGATGGGCTTCGTGGAGTGGCTCGCCGGTACGCAAGCCGATGTGCTCTGCCTGCAGGAGGTGCGCGCCGAGCCGCAGCAGCTGCCCGAGCACGTCCGCGCGCCGCAGGGCTGGCATGTCGTGCACGCCCCCGCGGCCGCCAAGGGGCGCGCCGGCGTCTCGCTGTACACCCGGCGTGAGCCGGACGCCGTCCGCATCGGATTCGGGTCGGCCGAGTTCGACGACAGTGGGCGCTACGCCGAGGTCGACCTGCCCGGTGTGACGATCGCCTCCCTCTATCTCCCCTCCGGCGAGGTCGGGACCGAGCGGCAGGACGAGAAGGTCCGGTTCATGGGTGAGTTCCTCGCCCATCTGAAGGACCTGCGCGAGCGGGCCGCCGCCGACGGGCGTGAGGTGCTCGTCTGTGGCGACTGGAACATCGCCCACCAGCAGGCCGACCTGAAGAACTGGCGCGGCAACACCAGGAACTCCGGCTTCCTGCCGGAGGAACGGGAGTGGCTGGGGCGGGTCTTCGAGGCCGGGAGCGGCGGATACGTCGACGTGGTGCGGGCACTGCATCCGGACGTGGAGGGGCCGTACACCTGGTGGTCGTACCGGGGGCGGGCCTTCGACAACGACACGGGATGGCGTATCGACCTGGCGGTGGCGACGCCCGGGCTCGCCGAACGCGCCGTCAAGGCGGTCGTCGAGCGGGCGGCCACGCATGCGGAGCGGTGGTCGGACCATGCGCCGGTGACGGTGGTCTTCGAGCAGTGATACGGGCTCGCGGCTACGGCTTCTTCCGCAGCCGCCGGTCCATGGCCAGTGACAGCTCCGCCTCCACCACGCTGCGGGCCAGTGGGCGCAGGCGCGGCAGGTCGTCCTCGGTGGCGTGGCGCAGGACCAGGTCGGCGAACAACTCCGCCAGCGCGTCGGCGTGTTCGCGGACCCGTTTGCCCGCCGCCAGGACCTCCGCGAGCGGGATGCCCTCGCGCACCAGTGCGGCGGACACCTCCAGCAGGCGGCGGCTGATGTGGACGATCTCGTCGCCGTCGGTGCCGAGGTAGCCGAGTTCCATTGCGGCGGCGAGGTTCTCGGGGGTGGCCTGGCCCGCGAAGTGGTCGGCGAGTTCCTCGGGGGTGAGGCGGACGGGGGTTTCCTCGGTGGGGGCACCCAGGCCGAGCAGGTCGCCGACGTCCCGGCCGTTGTCGAAGGCCTCGGCCAGCTCCGCTATGCCGCTCAGGGTGTGGCCGCGTTCGAGGAGTGCGCCGATGGTGCGCAGGCGGGCCAGGTGGTGGTCGTCGTACCAGGCGATACGGCCTTCCCGGCGGGGTGGTGGGATCAGCTTGCGTTCGCGGTAGAAGCGCAGGGTGCGCACTGTGATGCCGGCCAGCCGGGCCAGCTCCTCCATGCGGTACTCACGCTTGTCTGCCACGACCGCACCCTAAGTCGTACCGCCGGTAACTTTCCTCGTACCGCCCTCTACCGATCAGTAAGGTCCTCCCCTACGCTCCCATTGCGCCAGTGTTCACTGGCAGAGTACGCAACTGCGCAGAGTCGCGTGGACAGGGAGGGGCGTCGGTATGGCCGAACACGAGCATGTGCGGGTGGCGGTCGTCGGGTCCGGGTTCGGCGGGATCGGGGCGGCCGTGCGGCTGCGCCGGGAGGGGATCACCGACTTCGTCGTCCTGGAACGGGCCGACAGCGTCGGCGGCACCTGGCGGGACAACAGCTATCCGGGGTGCGCGTGTGACGTACCGTCACATCTCTACTCGTTCTCCTTCGCGCCCAACCCGGACTGGCCGCGCACCTTCTCCGGGCAGGAGCACATCCGTGCCTACCTGGAGCGTGTCACCGACGTCTTCCGGCTCCGCCCACACCTCCGCTTCAACTCGGAGGTGAAGAAGATGAGCTGGGACGGCCAGGAGCTGCGCTGGGAGATCGAGACCAGCTCCGGCCGGCTCACCGCCGACTTCGTCGTCTCGGCGACCGGCCCCCTGTCCGACCCGAAGATCCCGGACATCCCCGGGCTCGACACCTTCCCCGGCAAGGTCTTCCACTCGGCCCGCTGGGACCACGACTACGACCTGCGCGGCAAGCGGGTCGCCATGGTCGGCACCGGCGCCTCCGCCATCCAGATCGTGCCGGCCATCCAGCCCGACGTGGCGAAACTGGTCCTCTTCCAGCGCACCCCGCCCTGGGTGATGCCCCGCATGGACCGCGCCATCAGCGGCGCCGAGCGCCGGCTGCACCGCGCCGTTCCGCTGACGACCCAGCTCCGGCGTGGACTGCTCTGGGGCATCCGGGAGTTGCAGGTCCAGGCCTTCACCAAGCACCCCAACGAACTGGGCCTGGTCGAGCAGTTGGCCAAGCGCAACATGGCCCGAGCCGTCAAGGACCCGGCCCTGCGCGCCAAGCTCACGCCCGACTATCGCATCGGCTGCAAGCGGATCCTGCTGTCGAGCGACTACTACCCGGCGCTCGCCCGGCCCAATGTGGACGTCGTGGCGAGCGGGCTCAGCCGGATCGACGGCTCGAAGGTCATCGCTTCCGACGGCACCGAGACCGAGGTCGACGCGATCGTCTTCGGCACCGGCTTCCACGTCACCGACATGCCGATCGCCGAGCGGGTCGTCGGGACGGACGGCCGGACGCTTGCGGAGGTCTGGAAGGACGGCATGGAGGCCCTCCGCGGCGCCTCCGCGGCGGGGTTCCCCAACTGGATGACGATCATCGGGCCCAACACCGGCCTCGGGAACTCGTCCATGATCCTGATGATCGAGTCCCAGCTGAACTACATGGCCGACTTCGTACGGCAGTTGGACGTGCTCGGCGGGCGCGTCGCCCTCGACGCCCGACCGAGCGCCGTGCACGCCTGGAACCGGCGGGTGCAGGAGCGGATGAAGCGCACGGTGTGGAACACCGGCGGCTGCACCAGCTGGTACCTGGACGCGGCCGGCCGCAACACGACCATCTGGCCCGGTACGACAGCGGAGTTCCGGCGCGCGACACGGCGGGTGGATCTCGCCGAGTACGCGGTGCTGCGGCCGCGCACCGATGCCAGGACCGGCGAGCAGGACGCCGTGGAGGCCGCCGTATGAGCCGTCTGCTGCACGTCTCCTCCGGCCCCTACGCCCCGCCCGTCCCCACCCGTGAACTGACCGTCACCTCCGCCGACGGCTCCCGCCTGCACGTCGAGGTGCACGGCCCCGAGCAGGCGCCGCCCGTCGTCCTGGTCCACGGCTGGACCTGCTCCACCGCCTTCTGGGCGGCGCAGATCCGGGCCCTGGCCGCCGACCACCGGGTCATCGCCTACGACCAGCGCGGCCACGGACGCAGCCCCGCGAGCCCGGCCTGCAGTACTGAGGCCCTCGCCGACGACCTTGAAGCCGTACTCGCCGCGACGCTCGCGCCCGGCGAACGGGCGGTGATCGCCGGGCACTCCATGGGCGGCATGACGGTGATGGCCGCGTCCGCGCGCCCCCGCTTCCAGGCGCACGCGGCGGCCGTCCTACTGTGCAGCACGGGCAGTTCACAACTGGTCGCCGAGTCGACGGTGCTGCCGCTGCGCGCGGGCCGGCTGCGCACCGCGCTGACGCGGCGCGTCCTCGGTTCCCGGGCGCCGCTCGGGCCGGTCACGCCGCTCGCCCGGCGGATCCTCAAGTACGCCACGATGGGCGCCGGTTCGGCCCCGCACATGGTGGAGGCCTGTGCGCGCATCGTGCACGCCTGTCCGCGCAAGGTGCGCCACGCCTGGTCGCACGTACTGAATCTGCTCGACCTCGACCACGGCGTACGGGGGTTGGCGGTACCGACGGCGGTGGTCGTCGGGTCGCACGACCGGCTCACTCCACCGGTGCACGCGCGGGCCCTGGTCGCCGCACTGCCACAGTGCGTCGGGCTCACTGAGCTGCCCGGGCTCGGGCACATGACACCGGTGGAGGCGCCCGAGCTGGTCACCGGCAGGATCCGGGAACTCGTCACCACCTACGCGAACAGCGCGGCGGACACCGACGTCAAGGAGGGCGCATGAGCAGGGTCAGCCTGGAGGGGCAGGTCGCGGTCATCACCGGGGCGGCGCGGGGCGTCGGCGAGCTGCTCGCCCGGAAGTTGTCGGCGCGCGGCGCCACGGTGGCGCTGGTCGGGCTGGAGCCGGACGCGCTCAAGGAGGTCTCCGCGCGGCTGCACGGCGACAGCGACCACTGGCACGCCGACGTCACCGACCACGACGCCATGGCGAGGGTGGCCCGCGAAGTCAAGGAACGCTTCGGCAAGGTCGACATCGTCGTCGCCAACGCCGGTGTCGCGACCGGCGGTCCCTTCGTCGACTCCGATCCGGAGGCGTGGCGGCGGGTCATCGAGGTCAACCTGATCGGATCCGCCGTCACGGCCCGGGCGTTCCTGCCCGTGCTGGTGGAGAGCCGGGGCTATCTGCTCCAGATCGCCTCCCTCGCCGCGATCACGCCGGCGCCGATGATGACCGCGTACTGCGCCTCCAAGTCGGGTGTCGAGGCGTACGCGCACAGTCTGCGCGCCGAAGTCGGCTACCAGGGTGTGAAGGTGGGCGTCGCGTATCTGTCGTGGACCGACACCGACATGGTGCGCGGGGCCGATCAGGACGATGTCATGCGGGAGTTGAGGCAGCGACTGCCGTGGCCGTCGAACAAGACGTATCCGCTGGGGCCCGCGGTCGACCGGATCGTCGCCGGGATCGAGCGGCGGTCGAGCCATGTGTACGGGCAGTGGTGGCTGCGCGGGATGCAGGGGGTTCGCGGGTATCTGCCGGGAATCATCGGGACGGTGGGGCAACGGGAGATGCGGCGGTTCGCGGACCGGTTGCAGGGGATGCGGACCGGGCTCGTGGGTGCGGGCGGGGCCGCCGATGAACAGGCCCGCGCTACAGAGCGTAGTTGATCGAAATGCGTGCTTAGTCCGTCCGTGTAAATCTGGTCGAGGCCCGATCCCCTCACCCGCATTGGGAGTGAATCTCATGGGCATGAAGGACCAGTTCCAGGACAAGGCCGAGCAGCTCAAGCAGCAGGCCAAGGAGAAGGTCGGTCGGCAGGACGAGCGTGAGCGCGAACGCAGCGAGCGCGGTGAGCCGATAAGCGAGCGCAGCCGGCGCGAGACGGAGCGCGAGCAGCGGGAGGCCGAGGACCGCTTCGACCAGGACTACGACGTGTGACGTCCGTCAACTTCCGCTCGGCATCGGCCGATTGACGCGGGGTGCCCTTGTGAGGGCGCCCCGCGTTCCTTCGTTCACGGGGGCGGCGCTCAGGTCCGTGGCGGGAGCTTGGGGCGGGAGCGGTTCGGGATGTCGCCGTGGTCCGGGGGTGTTGCCGCCGGATTGGTCGTCAGGAGCTCCAGGGCCAGCCGGACAGCGTCGTCGAGTTGGGCATGGCGGCCCTCCGCCCAGTCGAGGGGGGTACGCAGGGCCTCCAAGTCGGGGGCGACACCGTGGTTTTCGACCGACCAGCCGTAGGCGTCGAACCAGGCCGCGTTCATCGGGACCGTGATGACCGTGCCGTCGCCCAGGCGGTGCCGTCCGGTCATGCCGACGACTCCGCCCCAGGTGCGCTGCCCGACGACCGGGCCCAGGTTCAGGAGTTTGAAAGCGGCCGTGATCATGTCGCCGTCCGAGGACGTGGCCTCGTCGGCCAGCGCCACCACCGGCCCGCGGGGCGCGTTCGAGGTGTACGACACCGGCTGGGCGTTGCGGGTGAGGTCCCAGCCGAGGATCGTGCGGGTCAGCTTCTCGATGACGAGTTCGCTGATGTGCCCGCCGGCGTTGCCGCGCACGTCCACGATCAGCGCGGGCCGCGAGACCTCCATGCGCAGATCGCGGTTGAACTGGGCCCAGCCGGAGCCGCCCATGTCGGGGATGTGCAGATAGCCGCAGCGGCCTCCGCTCAACTCCCGTACCACCGCACGGCGTTTGGCCACCCAGTCCTGGTAGCGCAGCGGCCGTTCGTCGACGAGCGGGATGACGGCGACCCGGCGGGAGCGTCCCTCGCCCTCGGCCGGGGTGAACGTCAGCTCCACCGTCGTACCGCCCGCGCCCGCGAGGAGCGGGTAGGGGCCGGTCACCGGATCCACCGGGCGTCCGTCCACATGGGTCAGGACCGCACCCTCCCGGATTCCCGAACCGGCGAGCGGGGAACGGGCCTTGGAGTCGGAGGAGTCACCCGGCAGGATCCGCTTGACCATCCAACTGCCGTCCCGGCACACGAAGTTGGCGCCGAGCAGGCCCTGCCAGCGCTGGTACTGCGCCGGTCCCTCGTTGCGGCGGGCGGCGGAGACGTAGGCGTGCGAGGTGCCCAGCTCGCCCAGTACTTCGCGGAGCAGGTCGGCGAACTCGTCCGGCGACGCGACCCGGTCGACCAGCGGCCGGTACTGGTCCAGTACCGTGTCCCAGTCGATGCCGCACATCCCCGGGTCCCAGAAGTACGCGCGGATGAGCCGGCCCGCCTCCTCGTACGACTGGCGCCACTCGGCGCCCGGCTCCACCTCGTGCATGATCCGGCGCACGTCGATCCAGGTCGTCGTGTCGCTGTCGCCGGTCTCCGTGGACGGCACCGCGCGCAGGTCGCCCTCGTCGACCACGACGAGCCGGGTGCCGTCGCCGCTGACCGCGAAGAAGTCCAGGTGCTGGACGAGTTCCGACTTCTTCGCCTTGGTGATGTTGAAGTACTCGAGGGTGGGGCGGCCGCTGGTGTCGTCCGGGTTCACGAACGTCTCGCCCAGCGCGCCCGAGATCGGCCAGCGCAGCCAGACCAGCCCGCCGCCCGCGACCGGGGCCAGCGCCGAGTACTTGGAGGCCGCGACCGGGAACGGCGTCACCCGGCTCTCCAGGCCCTCGATCTCCACCATCACCGCGCCGGCCTCGCCGGGCTCCTCCTCGACCGGTTCCAGGCCCCCGGCGGCGGGGCGGCCGTCGGGGTTCAGGGCGAAGGGGGAGGGCGTGGCGGAGGAGAGCGGGACCAGGTACGGGCGGCAGCCCAGCGGGAAGGAGAGGTCGCCGGTGTGGACGTCGTACACCGGGTCGAAGCCGCGCCAGGAGAGGAAGGCGAGATAACGGCCGTCGCGGGTGAAGACCGGGTTCTCGTCCTCGAAGCGGCCGTTGGTGACGTCGACGATGAAACGGTCCCTGATGCGGGCCATCTTGATCTGGCGCAGGGTGCGCCCGATCCCCGGGTGCGACCACGTCAGCCACGCCCCGTCCGGCGAGAACGCCAGGTCCCGCACCGCTCCGTTGATCGACCGGATCAGCTCGGTCACTTCACCGTTGGACCCCTCCGTCGCGTCGATCAGCAGCAGCCGGCCGTCGTGCGCGGCGATCGCGAGCCGCTCGCCCTGCGGATCGCAGACCATCTCCAGGACGCGCCCCAGCTCCCCCTGTGCCAGCCGCCGCGGCCCGCGGTCGCCGGTGGCCCGCGGCAGATAGGCGATCTCGATCGCGTCCTCGCCCTCCGCGTCCGTGATGTAGGCGACCTGGCCGCCCGAGCCGAGCATCTCCGGGAGCCGGACCCGTACGCCGGGCGTGTCGGTGAGCGCGCGCGCCGGTCCGTCCCGGTGCGTCAGCCAGTACAGACTCCCTCGTACGACGACCGCGCTCGCGCGGCCCGTCTCGTCGACGGAGATGCCGTTCACGTGCTGGGCGGCAGGCACCTGGTACGTACGCCGGCCCGCGCGCGGCCCGCTCAGGCGCACATCGAGACGGCGCGGCGCCGAGTCCGCGGCCAGATCGTCGACGATCCACAGGTCGCCCGCGCACTGGTACACGACCCGCGTGCCGTCGCTGGACGCGTGCCGGGCGTAGAAGGCGTCGTGGTCGGTGTGGCGGCGCAGGTCGGAGCCGTCGTAGGCGCACGAGTAGAGGTTGCCGACGCCCTCGTGGTCGGAGAGGAAGGCGATACGGCCGCCGACGAACAGGGGGGAGTGCAGATGGCCGTTCAGGTCGGCGAGCAGGCGTTGCCCGTGCAGCCACAGCCGGCCCATCGCCCCGCCCCGGTAACGCTTCCAGGAGGCCGGTTCGTGGGGTGGGGTGCCGGTGAGGAGAAGGGTCCGGCGCTCCCCCTCGATGTCGGCGACCTGGATGTCGGAGACCGGCCCCCAGGGCAGCTTGCGGCCCGGGTCGCTGTCGGGGGAGACCTTGTAGGCCCAGGTGAAGTGGGAGAAGGGCTCGCCGTGCGAGGCGACGGCGAGGATGTCGCCGTCCGGGGTCCAGCCGCAGACCTGGGTGTCCGCGCTGCCCCAGTAGGTCAGCCGGCGTCCCGCACCGCCCTCCACCGGGGCGAGATGGATCTCCGGGACGAGGCTGCGCCAGCTCGTGTACGCGAGGTGGCGGCCGTCGGGCGAGAAGCGAGGATGGCCGATCTTGGTGCGGTCGACGGTGAGCCGCCAGGCGCGGCCCGGGCCGTCGAGTGGGGCGAGCCAGAGGTCGTCCTCGGCGACGAAGCACAGCAGGTCACCGCTGAGGTGGGGAAGACGCAGATAGGTCACCTTTCCATGCTTTGTCCGGGAACGAACCGTAGCAAATCGTGAAAAAATAACGATGCGTGACGCAGGACACGTACGAAACCGTTTCGTTTCGAATGCGGGCTGCGCTACATTCCTCGTGTACGAAACCGTATCGTTCGGAAGTTGGTTCGACGTGTCGTTCGGAACAGGAAGGTGAGCGGAATGGCTGAGGTCGCAACGCCGCGTCGCAGTCGTATCACTCCCGAGCGCGCGGCCGAGCTGTACGAGGCCGTGCTCGACCTGCTCCGTGAAGTCGGCTACGACGCCCTCACCATGGACGCCGTGGCCGCCAGGACACGCTCCAGCAAGGCCACGCTCTACCGCCAGTGGGGCGGCAAGGCCGAGCTGGTGGTGAAGGCCATCCGGCACAACAAACCCGGTTCCTTCGCCGACGTCGACACCGGCTCGCTCCGGGGCGACCTGCACGCCCACATGGAGCTGGCGGACGACTGCGAGATGGAGCAGAACGCCGCGCTCATGCGGGGTCTGGCCATGGCGGTGCACAACAACCCCGATCTCCTGCGGGAGTTCCGGGAACAGCTCATCGAGCCGGAGATGACGGAATTCCGTCGTGTGCTGCAGCGTGCCATCGACCGGGGTGAGATCCGTGCGGACAACCCGGCGCTGGAATTCGTGGTGCACATGATGATCGGCGCATTCGTCGCCAGGGGGCTGATCGAGGATCAGCCGCCGACCCGGGCCTTCCTCACCTCGTACATCGACGCCGTGGTCCTCCCCGCCCTCGGCGTTCCCACCACCTGAGCAGCATCCCCCTCAGTTAGTACCCGACCAGTACCTGACGCGACCGCTCACGTCGTCGGGCCGATCACCCCTGCCACCCACCGGGTTGATCAACCCTGCCCTGAACACCCCACGACCTGACCGGGAGACGCCCTCGTGGCCACGTTCCTCTACAAACTCGGCCGGCTCGCCTTCCGGCGACGGCATTTCGTCGCCCTGATATGGGTGGCGCTGCTGACGCTCGCCGGTGTCGGCGCCGCCAGTGCCCCCGCTGCGGGCACCACCTCCTTCTCCATCCCCGGCACCGAGGCCCAGAAGGCCTTCGACCTGCTGGAGGACCGCTTCCCCGGCATGAGCGCCGACGGAGCGACCGCCCGGGTCGTCTTCAAGGCGCCCGACGGCGAGAAGATGACCGACGCCGACAACAAGGCGACCGTCGAGAAGGCCGTCCAGGAGCTGTCCGACGGCTCCGAGGTCGCCTCCGTCGCCGACCCGTACCAGGCGCAGGCCGTCAGCAAGGACGGCACGGTCGCCTACGCGGCGGTGAGCTACGACGTCTCCGGCATGGAGCTGAAGGACTCCACCAAGGAAGCCCTGGAGGAGGCCGCGCAGAACGCGCGGGACGCCGGGCTGACCGTGGAGGTCGGCGGTGACGCGCTCCAGGCCACGCCCGAGACCGGCACCACCGAGATCATCGGTATCGCGGTCGCCGCGGTCGTCCTGGTGATCACCCTGGGCTCGCTGGTCGCGGCCGGGCTGCCGCTGCTGACGGCGCTCATCGGCGTGGGCATCGGCGTCGCCACCATCACGGCCCTCGCCAACACGCTCGAACTCGGCTCCACCACCTCCACGCTGGCCATGATGATCGGCCTCGCCGTCGGCATCGACTACGCGCTGTTCATCGTCTCCCGCTACCGGGCCGAACTCGCCGAGGGCCGTGACCGCGACGAAGCGGTCGGCCGGGCGGTCGGCACGGCGGGCTCCGCGGTGGTCTTCGCGGGCCTGACGGTCGTGATCGCCCTGGCCGGTCTCGCGGTCGTCAACATCCCGATGCTGACCAAGATGGGCCTCGCAGCCGCAGGCACGGTCGTCATCGCCGTACTGATCGCTCTCACCATGATCCCGGCGCTGCTCGGCTACGCGGGCCGCAAGATCCAGCCGGCGGGCGCGAAGAGCAAGCTGCTCGGCGGCGGCCGCAAGTCCAAGAACCAGAGCAGCCAGGACAGCCAGACCAAGCCGAACATGGGCACGCGCTGGGCGAGCTTCGTCGTCCGCCGCCCCGTCGCCGTCCTCCTCTTCGGCATCATCGGCCTCGGCGCCGCCGCGGCCCCGGTCGGCTCGCTCGAGCTGGGCCTGCCCGACGACGGTTCGCAGCCGACGTCGACGACCCAGCGCCGCGCCTACGACCTGCTGTCCGAGGGCTTCGGCCCCGGCTTCAACGGTCCGCTGATGCTGGTGGTCGACGCCAAGTCCAGCGACGATCCCCAGGCGGCCGCCGCCACGGTGACCGACGAGATCAAGGACCTGGAAGGCGTCGTCACGGTGACCCCGGCGGTGCCCAACAAGGCCGGTGACACCTACACGATCACTGTGATCCCGGACTCCAAGCCCTCGTCGACGCAGACCGAGGACCTGGTCCACGGCATCCGTGACGCGGGCGCGGACCTCAAGGCCGACACGGGCGCGGAGGTGCTGGTCACCGGCACCACCGCCATGAACATCGACTTCTCGCAGAAGATGAACGATGCGCTGATCCCGTACCTGGCGCTGGTGGTGGGCCTCGCGTTCCTGCTCCTGATCGCGGTCTTCCGCTCGATCCTGGTCCCCCTGAAGGCGGCCCTCGGCTTCCTGCTCAGCGTGCTCGCCGCACTCGGTGCTGTGGTCGCGGTGTTCCAGTGGGGCTGGATGGCCGACCTGATGGGCGTCGAGGAGACCGGCCCGATCATGTCGATGATGCCGATCTTCATGGTCGGCGTGGTCTTCGGCCTCGCGATGGACTACGAGGTGTTCCTCGTGACGCGGATGCGGGAGGCGTACGTCCACGGCGAGAAGCCCAGCCAGGCGGTCGTCACGGGCTTCAGGCACGGCGCGCGGGTGGTCACGGCCGCGGCGGTGATCATGATGGCGGTGTTCGCCGGCTTCATCGGCTCCAGCGAGTCGATGGTCAAGATGATCGGCTTCGGTCTCGCGATCGCGGTCTTCTTCGACGCGTTCATCGTCCGCATGGCGATCGTCCCGGCGGTGCTCGCCCTGCTCGGCGACAAGGCCTGGTGGCTGCCGAAGTGGCTGGACCGCGCCCTGCCCAACGTCGACGTCGAGGGCGAGGGCCTGCGCACCCGCTCCGACGACGACCGCAAGGACCCGGACGAGGAACGGGAGCTGGTACGCGTCTGACGCGCCGGCTTCCCTGAAGACCAGCCGGTGAGGGTTCCGTGGGGACGGGGCTGCCCTCACCGGCTTCCTTCATGCCCCGATTCCCGCACGCCCAGCTCGGCCCAGACCGTCTTGCCCGGCTGGAGCACCTGGGCCGACTTCCTGACGTACGTCGCGACGTGACTGTCGGGGCCGCTCGCTTCTTGGCCAGTGTCGTGCTTCCGCGAGGCGAGTAAAGGGCGCTGCGCGTCGCCTTCGGCGATGGCCCTGCGGGCCACCCTTGACTCGCCTCGCTCCAGCACGGGTGAGAAGCGAGCGAGCGGCCCGGAAAGGCGGGTGGCCGAGGCAGGCGGTCACCTCCGTCGGCTGCGGGGCTGGCCGGGGTTGGCGGGCGCGGCAGCGGGGTGGCGGCACGCCGGGTGGGCTCAGCTGCTTGCGGGCGGTGGGTAGTTGGCGAAGGCCGGGTCGGTGGCATCGGCAGGTCACGGAAGTCACACCAGCCTCAAGGATCGCACCCGGCAGGTAATTGGCCGATTTGGCTCACCGCAGGCAGTCTCCACCTGGGCTTTCTCCCCTGCTGGGTGAGCCAAATCGGCCAATTGCTGATCCAGCACCCGGCATCGGAGCCCCGGAGGAACTGGCTACCAGTCAGAGACCCCGGATGTTGCCCCCGCCCGCTGTCCGCTTGCCGCTGAGCCCACCCGGCGTGCATGTGAGGCGCTGACGCGCCCCCAACCCCGGCCAACCCCCCCAGCCCACCCGCATGGTCGGCCGACCTGGGGCACCCGCCTTTCCGGGCCGCTCGCTCGCTTCTCACCCGTGCTGGAGCGCCCTTTACTCGGCTCGTGGAAGCACGACACTGACAAAGAAGCGGGCGGCCCCGACGGTGACTCCTCCGACTGGCGTCACCTGCGACGACCCCGTGTGCTGATCAGCGGGTAGGAGTTGACGGCGAACGCCGGGTCCCTCAGGAGGGCGTAGAAGCGGGTCAGTTCCTCGTCCGTGACACCGTCCGCGCGCAGGGCGCTCGCCCAGCGAGCCGCTGGTAACCCGGTCGCATGTGCCGTACACGGAACGCTAGCGTGCCGTTCATGACCACTTCGGATGCCGGAACCTCAGGAGCCCATCCCCGTTTCGCCGAGGCCCTCGACGCGCTGGGGCTCCGTGAACTGCACGGTCGTGTCCGCCGGTTCCCGGACGCGACCCGTACCGCCGCCGAGGCCGCCGCCGCGATCGGGTGCGAGTTGAGCCAGATCTGCAAGTCGCTGGTCTTCGCGGCGGACGGGGTCCCGGTGCTCGTCCTCATGGACGGGGCGTCCCGCGTCGACGTGGAGCTCGTGCGGCGGGAGCTCGGCGCCGAGAAAGTCACGCGGGCCAAGGCGGACGTCGTACGCGAGACGACGGGGTATGCCATCGGGGGCGTACCGCCGTTCGGGCACCGGACGGCGACGCGGGTGCTCGCCGACCGGTCGCTGCTCGACCACGACGTGGTGTGGGCCGCCGCCGGGACGCCGTACACCGTGTTCCCGATGGAACCCAAGGCCCTGATCGCCCACGCAGGCGGCACCCTGGTGGACGTGCGCGAGCGGGCTGCGTGACGCCGCTGGTCACGGCGGCCGTGCTGCTGGCCGCCGTTGCCCACGCGAGCTGGAACGCGATCGCCCACCGCATCACCGACAAGCTGGTCGGGTTCGCGCTCATCTCGGGCGGAGGCCTGGTCATCGGGCTCGCGCTCGTGCCGTTCGTGGCCTTCCCGGCCGGGCGGGCGTGGCCGTATCTCTTCGCCTCTGCCGCCATCCACATCGCCTATTACGCGCTGCTGATGACGTCGTTCCGGCTCGGCGACTTCGGGCAGGCGTATCCGATCGCGCGCGGCAGTGCGCCGCTGGCCGTCACCGTGCTCGCCGCCGTCTTCGCACACGAGGTGCCGGACGGCTGGGTCGTCGCCGGTATCGCGCTGAGCTGCACGGGACTCACCGGCGCCGCGCTGTGGGGGCTGCGCGGGCGGCGGCCGGACTGGGCGGCGATCGGGGCGGCGCTGGCGACCGGGCTGTCGATCGCGGCGTACACGGTGGTGGACGGGCTGGGCGTGCGGGCGTCTGGCTCGTCCCTCGGGTACATCGCGTGGCTCATGGCGGTGCAGGGGATGGTGATACCGGCGTACGCCGTGTACCGCTGGCGTACACAGACGCCCGCGCGCCTGCGGCCGTTCCTCGGGCTCGGGCTGCTGGGCGCGGGGCTCTCCGTGGGGGCGTATGCGCTGATCCTGTGGGCGCAGACCCGCGCGGAACTCGCGCCCATCTCCGCCCTGCGCGAGTCGTCGGTCATCGTGGGCGCGGCCATCGGGGCAGTGGTGTTCAAGGAGCGGTTCGGTACGCCGCGGATCGTGGCCGCCGGGCTGCTGGTGGCCGGAATCGGGTTGATGCTGCGGTGAGTTGAGGTACGGCGTGGTCGCGGGCGGCCCGGCTGCGGGCGCCCGGATCGGGCTCGTGCCGCCGTGACCCGGATCGGCTCACGCCGCCGTGAGCTGCCCCGTTGCCGGATCCCGGGGGGCCGGGCGGGTGATGCCGGACAGGTCGTGGGCGCGGACGCTGTTGCGTTCGGTGACCGAGCGGCCGAGGGCGTAGTGCGGCCACAACCCGCCCGCCACCCGGCGGCTGCGTTCGGCCCAGGCGCGCGCGGGGGCGTCGCGGGGCGTGTAGTGGTTGAGGGCGTAGCCGCCGGTATGGAGCCGGAGCAGGCTGAAGCCGCCCGGGTAGTCCTTCACGGCGCTGACCTCCTGGAAGGTGACGTGCGGGGCCTGCGGCAGCACCGTGCGTTTGTTGCGGTGGGTGTGGCCGGCGTGGTGGAGGAAGACGCCGCGCGCGTCGGCGTACGCGGTGAGGATCGCGCGTGCCTCGCGCCGGGACAGGCGCTGGCCCGCGCTCACCGGGAAGAGCGAGTCCCGCACGGTCAGCGGGTGGTGGCCGAAGACGAGCGTCGGCTGTTCCCTCGCCTCCCGCAGTCGCGTCCGCAGCCATGACAGCTGTTCCGCGCCCATCCCGCCCGCGTCGGCGCCGGTGCCCGCCTTCGCGTAGGTGTCGAGGCCGATGATGCGAAGGCCGCCCAGGTCATGGGCGAAGTAGGGGAGGCCGGGGAAGCCCGTCCGGAACGCGTCGCCGTCGGGTCCGGCGCGGTCGTGGTTGCCGCGTACGACGAAGTAGTCGCGGCCGAGGGCACCGAAACCGTCCAGGATGCGGCGGGCCGTGGCCAGGTCGCGGGCCGCGCCGCCGGCCGATATGTCCCCGGCGGCCAGCAGGAGGTGCGCACCGCGGCGCCGTGCCTCCGTCACCACCGCCCGCGTCGTGATCTCCGGGTACGGCGCTCGGCCCGGGGCTTGGGAGACCCCGCGCAGCAGGGGCAGGCCGGCCACCAGACCGGCCGTGGTCTCGCCGAGGTGCAGGTCGTTGCAGAGGGCCAGGGAGAGCAGGTGGCGGCCGGGTGGGGGCTGGGGAGTGGTGAAGGAGTAGGGGCCGCCGGGGGAGCCGAGGCCGTGCCGGGAGGTGCCGACCGCGTTGCCGCCGGTCAGGTGGAGCGGGGTGGGTGTGGCGGCGACGCCCCGGGAACGGGCCTGGTAGTAGTACGTCTGGCCGGGCTCCAGGCCGGTGAGCTCGACGTGATGGTGGGCGGTGGGGCGGTCCTCGCCCGCGACCCGGTTCAGTCGCGCGGGATGGGTGCCGTACACCACCTCGCCCTCGGTGATCGCCGGCACCATCCGGCCGAGGCTGTCGTCGGTGCCGGGCACGCCGGTGAACCAGGTGAGGACGGCGTGGTCCTCGGTGAGGGTGACCAGTTCCAGGTGGACGGCGGTGACGACGTCGGCGTGCCGGGCGGGGGCCGGGGTGCGCAGGCCGTGCAGGAGGACGGGGGAGAGCAACGCGGCGGAGCGCAGGACGTGGTGGGGAGCGGGGAGCGCAGACAGGGCGGACAGAGCGGAGAGGCAGCAGCGCATGCCGTCTTCGTGCCCCACGGCAGTGAACGGCGGCCGTGGTCACGGCGGCGGCCTCGGGTCCGTAACGCGACAAGTGCGACGGGAACGCGACAACTCAGGCATCGAAGGAGCACCCTGGAAGCAACCCTGGAAACACGGGTTCCGGAGGAGATCGTCATGATGCACACCGCTGTGGGATGGCATGTCGAGCTGGAGTTCCAGGAAGACGACACGCACACGAAGGCAGCCGCGTTGGTGCGTTTGCCCGACGGGAGCGAGGTTCGGGCCCACGGGCACGCCAGCCGGCACCACACCGACCCTAATCAGCCGAGGGTCGGCGAGGAGATCGCCGGGGCGCGGGCGCTCAACGAGCTCGCGATGCAGCTGCTCACCAAGGCGCACGGCGAGATCGACGCGGTGTCCGGGCGGACGTCGCACCCGATCCACGTCTGATCGCCGTACGTCCTAGTCGTACGTCCTATCCGCGTACGTCCTGGCCGTACGCACAACCGGAGGTGGCCGTCAGGTCGCCCGACCGGGGGAAAGGCCTGGTCAAACGGGTCCAGGGCGGTTCACTGGAGGCGACGACGCGGCACGATCGGCGCATGACGCAACAGCCTCTGAGCCGACGCCGTGCGCTCGGCACCGTCGCCGCCACCAGTCTGGCCGCCCTGTTCACCGCCGGTGCCCCCCGGGCGGCGGCCGCCACGAGCCGGCCGGCGCCCCTTGCCGGCGGGACCTACACCATCGCCAAGAACCCCGGGCAGCTCCTCACCGCCCAGGGCGTCGACGAACCCCTCGTCATCCTGCCGCCCGGTGCGGCGCCGGGCGCCCAGGAGTGGGAGGTGGTGCGGCTCACCCACGGCAACATCGCCCTGCGCAACATCCGGCAGAACACCTACGTGGGCCATCAGGGCACGTTCCGGCCGCACCGGTTCGCCGTGACGACGAGCACTCCGTACGAGTGGGGGCTGAGCCCGGCGCCGCGCACGGGTAAGGGCTTCCTCGCCTTCCACCTCCAGGCTCCCGACAGCGAACTGGTCCTCGACCGGAGCCCGTTGGCGGTCTACCCGCCCCGCGTCGACCTTCAGCTCCCCCGGAAGGGCGACATGCGTCAGGCGTGGCAGTTCCGGGCCGTCACGAAGTGACCCACCCGTGGTCGCTACGCGATCGCCTGGCGTACCGCGCGTACCAGTGCCTGGGCTCTCGGGTCCGCCGTGACGCTCTTGCGGAAGCCGTTCGTGACATAGCCGAAGGCGATGCCGGCCTCCGGGTCGGCGAAACCGAGGGCGCCGCCGCGGCCCGGGTGGCCGAAGGAGGCCGGGGAGAGCAGCGGGGAGGCGGCGCCGTCCAGCATGTAGCCGAGGCCGAAGCGGGTGGTGACGACGAGGGTGCGGTCGGGGCCCGCGGACTGCTCGGCCCGGGCGAGTTCGGCCGTCTCCGGGGTGAAAAGACGCTGCCCGCCGTCCACGTCGCCGATCAGCGAGGCGTAGAAGCGGGACAGGCCCTCCGCCGTGCCGATGCCGTTGGAGGCGGGGAGGGCGGCGGCGCGGTAGGCGGCGTCGTTCTCGTCGGGCAGGGGCGTGATCGCGGCGAAGGCGCGCCGGGTGAGGGACGCGGGGTCGGCGTAGGCGTCGGCCACGGCTCGCTTGGGGCGCGTCTTCAGTGCGCCGGCCGTCTCCGGGGGCGCCACCTGCCCGACGCGTCCGACCCGGGCGGCCCGGTCCGCGGGGAGCCCGAGCCACAGGTCGGCGCCGACCGGGCCCGCGATCTCGTCCGCGATCCACTCACCGACCTCACGCCCGGTGACCCGCCGCATCAGCTCGCCGACCAGCCAGCTGTACGTCTGCGCGTGGTACCCGTGGTCCGCTCCCGGCTCCCACACCGGCGTCTGCGCGGCGACCGCCGCGGCGCCGAGGTCCGGGTCGGCCGCCTCCGACGGGGTCAGCGGACGGTCCAGGACCGGCACCCCCGCGCGATGCGTGAGCAGATGCCGTACGAGGGTCCGCTCCTTGCCGGCCGCCTTGTACTCCGGCCACCACTCGCCGACCGGCGCGTCCAGGTCCAGCTCGCCGCGCTGGTGCAGCAGCAGGAGTGCGGCGGCGGCGACGCCCTTGGTCGCCGAGCGCACGATCTGTGCAGTGCCCTGCTCCCACGGCTCACTGCCGTCGACGTCCTTCGTGCCGCCCCACAGGTCGACGACCTTGTGCCCGTCGCGGTGGACGACCACGGCCGCGCCGCGGTCGCCGAGCGCCTCGAAGTTCCGTACGAACGCTGCCCTGACCGGCTCGAAGCCCTCGGCAACCGTGCCGTGCACATCCACGTCCGTACTCCGTTCACTCACGCCTGTGACGGTGGGTGCAGCGCGGACGTACAGCCGGCGATTCCTTGGTTCCGGGTGGTTTTCGTCACCCCAGCAGAATCGTGACGTCGATGTTGCCGCGGGTCGCGTTCGAGTACGGGCAGACCTCGTGGGCCGCGTCGACCAGCTTCGTGGCGATGTCCGGGTCGAGGACCGGCAGGGAGACGCTGAGCGCGACCGCGAGGCCGTAGCCGCGCTGCTTGTTGGGGCCGATGCCGACCTTCGCGGCGACCGCGGAACCCGTCAGGTCGTAGCCCGCCCGACGGCCGACCAGGACCAGCGCGTTGTGGAAGCAGGAGCTGTAGCCGGCCGCGAACAGCTGCTCCGGGTTGGTGCCGTTGCCGTCGCCGCCGAGCTCCGGAGGCATCGCCACCTTCAGTTCGATCTGGCCGTCCTGACTGGTGACATAGCCGTCCCGGCCGCCGTGCGCGGTGGCCTCGGCGACATACATGATCTTCGTCGGGCGGGTGTCGAGGACGGTGTCGACGGCGGTGTCGACAGCGGTGTCTTCGGTCACGGCAGGACCTCCCCCAGAGCGGACACAACGGCAGACAGCACAGCGATGTGCAAGTACATCGTGCACAAGGTACTGGCGGGTAGGGCTTGTTGGGCTACTGGGGGGTAGTGACCGGAGGTAACACCGTGCGCGGTGCGCTGTGCGCGTCGTCAGCGGGCGCTCTCGGCCGCCGCCCCCGCCCGTTGTGCGAGCTGCCACAACTCCTCGCGCAACCGTGCGACTTCCGCCGCGCCGAGCCCCGTCGTCGCAAGCAGCGCGCCCGGCACGCGCGCCGCACGCTCCCTCAGTTCCTCCGCGCGCCCCGTGCAGGCAACCAGCACCGAGCGCTCGTCGTGCGCCGCGCGCTCCCGGCGTACGAGCCCCGCCGCCGCAAGCCGCTTGAGCAGCGGCGACACCGTGCCGTAGTCGAGCCGGAGCGCCGCCGCCAGCTCCTTGACCGTGGTCTCGCCGCGCTCCCACAGGACGAGCAGCACGAGGTACTGCGGGTAGGTCAGACCGAGCTCGTCGAGGAGCGGGCGGTATGCGGCCGTCACCGCGCGCTGGGCGGCGTACAGCGCGAAGCACAGCTGCTCGTCCAGCAGCAGCGACCCGGCGTCCTCGTGTTCCGTCACGCGCCCATTGTCACGGACGCCGGGGAACGGCGGTCACGGAAACGCGTCACGCGGGCCCCGACCCGGCCGGCACCGACCGCGGGTCGAAGCCGAAGGGCAGCTCCAGACGGTGCGCCCGCATGAGCTCGTCGTCGCCGAGCAGGTCGCCGGTCGGACCGTCGGCGGCGATGACACCGTCGCTCAGGATCAGCGAGCGCGGGCACAACTCGAGGGCGTACGGCAGGTCGTGGGTGACCATGAGCACGGTCACGTCCAGGGAGCGCAGGATGTCGGCCAGTTCGCGACGGGAGGCCGGGTCGAGGTTGGAGGACGGCTCGTCCAGGACGAGGATCTCCGGTTCCATGGCCAGCACGGTCGCGACGGCCACCCGGCGCCGCTGCCCGAAGGACAGATGGTGCGGGGGCCGGTCCTGGAAGCCGGCCATCCCCACCTGTTCCAGCGCCCGCTGCACGCGCGCCTGGAGTTCCGCCCCCGTCAGCCCGGCCGCGGCCGGCCCGAAGGCGACGTCCTCGCGGACGGTCGGCATGAAGAGCTGGTCGTCGGGGTCCTGGAAGACGATGCCGACGCGGCGCCGGATCTCGGCCATGTTCTTCCTGTCGACGGGCAGCCCGGCCACCCGCACCGAGCCCGTGCCGCCGCTCAGGATGCCGTTGAGGTGCAGCACCAGCGTGGTCTTGCCGGCACCGTTCGGCCCGAGCAGCGCGACCCGTTCGCCGCGTTCGACCCGGAAGTCCACGCCGAAGAGGGCCTGGTGGCCGTCGGGGTAGGCGAAGGCGAGGCCCGAGACCTCCAGCGAGGCAGAAGCAGTCACAACACCCATCCCAGCAGACAGACGACAAGAGCGGCACACGGCAGCGCGAGGGCGTACGACCACTGCGCCCGGGACGCGGTCACCTCGTCGATCACCGGCATCACACCGGCGTAGCCACGGCTGACCATCGCGAGATGCACGCGCTCACCGCGCTCGTAGGAGCGGATGAAAAGGGCCCCGGCGGACTTCGCCAGCACCCCCCAGTGCCGTATGCCGCGCGCCTCGAAGCCCCGTGACTCCCGCGCGATGCGCATCCGCCGCATCTCGTCGGTGATGAGATCGCCGTACCGGATCATGAAGGACGCGATCTGCACCAGCAGCGGCGGCAGCTTCAGCCGCTGCAGGCCCAGCAGCAGCTCCCGCAGTTCGGTGGTGGAGGCCAGCAGCACGGACGCGGCGACGCCCAGCGTGCCCTTGGCGAGCACGTTCCAGGCGCCCCACAGTCCGCTGACGCTCAGCGACATGCCCAGCACCTCGGTGCGCTCGCCCTCCGCGACGAACGGCAGGAGCACGGCGAACGCGACGAACGGCACCTCGATCAGCAGCCGTTTGAGCAGAAAACCGGCGGGCACGCGCGCGACGGCGGCGACGACGCCCAGCAGCACGGCGTACGCCCCGAACGCCCACATCGCCTCCCGCGGTGTGGACACCACGACCACGACGAAGGCGAAGGTGGCGGCGAGCTTGGTGTGCGGCGGCAGGGCGTGCACGAGTGATGACCCCGACCGGTAGAGCTTGTGGGCGTGGCCCGCACCCATGTCAGACGCCCGTGTTCGTGGGCGAGGCGGGCGACACGTCGGTTCCCTCGTCGTTGCGCCGGCGGCGCACCGCCCAGAAGATGCCGCTGCCCGCGACGACGGTGACGCCGACGCCGATCACACCGGCGAGGCCGCCGGACAGACGGGCGTTGTCGACGTCCTTGACGCCGTAGTCGGCGAGCGGGGAGTCGGCGATGTCGTGTTCCTCGGCGGACTCGGCGAAGCCCTTGTCCTCGGCGACCTTCTCCAGGCCGTCGGGGCTGGCGGAGGCGTAGAAGCTGACGAAACCGGCGAGGACGAGGGAGGTGACGAGGCCCGCGAGCCAGACCTTGCGGTGAGACCGCGCGGCGACCGCGACCGGCTCCGCGGCGGGCGCGTCGACGAGCTCGCCGCCGACCCGCAGCTTCAGCGGCCGGCGCAGGTCACGGGCGCCGTACACGAGGTCCGGCCGGACGGCGACGACGGCGCCGACGGTGAGCGCGGTGATCGCGGCCTCGCCGATGCCGATGAGGATATGGACGCCGACCATGGCGGTGGTGACCTTGCCGATGGAGACGTCGGTGGTGCCGCCGACCGCGTAGAACAGGGTGAAGGCGAGGGCGGCGGTCGGCACCGACACCAGCGCGGCGACGAAGGAGGCCGCGGTGACCGAGCGCCGGCTGCGCGGCAGCACCTTCACCAGGCCGCGGAAGACGACGTAGGCGACGACGACGCCGACGATCGCCATGTCGGTGATGTTCACGCCCAGTGCGGTCAGGCCGCCGTCCGCGAAGAGGACGCCCTGCATCAGCAGGACGACGGATATGCACAGGACGCCGGTGTAGGGGCCGACGAGTATCGCGGCGAGGGCGCCGCCCAGCAGATGTCCGCTGGTCCCGGCTGCGACCGGGAAGTTCAGCATCTGCACCGCGAAGATGAACGCCGCCACGAGACCGGCCAGCGGCGCGGTGCGCTCGTCGAGCTCGCGGCGCGCGCCGCGCAGGCTGACGGCGACGGCGCCCGCGGCGACGACTCCGGCCACGGCGGAGGTGGGGGCGTTGATGAATCCGTCAGGTACATGCACCGTTCGATGATAGTGGCTTAATGCGAATGCCTTGCAAGAGCGAGTCAGTCTCCTGTTGTTCCATGCGCATGCATGGGAGATCGCCCGTCCGGCGAGCGTAATCCCGAAAATATGGGACATTGGAGTGGAAGCGGATTCACAGCTTCCGCACAGCTCACGCAGGGTGAAGGGGCCGTCCGATGTCTGTAGTCGAACAGTACGCACGAGCCCAGATCGTCACGGACGAGGACGTCCAGGTACTCGAGGAGAAGGGAGCGGTTCCGGTCGTTCTGCGCTATGACCCCGATATCGACCCGCGCGCGGTCCGCATACGTCTGCCCGGCCCGCACGAGTGGTCCTTCTCCCGGTCCCTGCTCGAACAGGGCCTGCGCGCACCGGCCGGCTCCGGCGAGGTACGGGTGTGGCCGTGCGGGCGGGTGCAGGCCGTGGTCGAGTTCCACTCCGCGCAGGGCACGGCGGTCGTGCAGTTCGAGACGAAGACCCTGATCCGCTTCCTGCGCCGGACGTACATGGCGGCCGCGACACCGGTCCACAGCTGAGCGGGTCGGGCGAAGTGCCCTGAAGGGGCGCGGGGCTGTATCGATGTGCGGCTCCGCCGCGTGGGCGCGACCAGCCACGATGGCGCCGCAGACGACCGACGGCCCATGCCGGCACTCCCAGCGGAGCGCTTGCGCGTCAGCCGCCCTTCTTCAGCAGCGCCGCCACGATCGGCCCCGCCGTCTCCCCGCCGTGCCCGGCCGACTGGACGACACCCGCGGCGGCCAGGTCGCCCCGGTACGCGGTGAACCAGCCGTTGGGCTTCTTCTGACCGTCGACCTCGGCGGAGCCGGTCTTCGCACCGACGTCACCGGTGACTCCCGCCATCGCCTCCGCCGCCGTACCGTACGCCGCCGTGTAGGCCATCAGCTCCCGCAGCTGCGACAGCGCGGACGCGGACAGCGTGCGCGACGCCGTGGCCAGCTTGCGCCCGTCCACCGACGGGGCGACCAGGTACGGCTGGTGGAAGACGCCCGACTTGATCGTCGCCGACACCGACGCCATGTTCAGCGGGTTCATCCGCACCCCGCCCTGGCCGATGAGCGACGCCGCCATCTGGGCGTCGGACTGCACCGGCACGGCGCCGTCGAAGGTCGGTACGCCGACTGACCAGTTGTTCTGCGACAGACCGAACACCTGCTGCGCCTGCTTGGTCAGATCGTCGTCGGACAGCTCGGGCGCCTGGCTGATGAACGCCGTGTTGCAGGACCGCGCGAAGCTCGCCTTGAACGTCCCGTCCTTGATCTGGAACTTGTCGTCGTTCTGGAACTTCCAGCCCCCGTACGAGAAGTACTTGGGGCACGGATGCTGCTTGTCCGCGGACGCCAGCCCCTTCTCGATCAGCAGCGACGACGTGATGACCTTCATCGTCGAACCGGGCGCCAGCGAGCCCTGGAAGGCGGTGTTGAAGCCGCGGGAGGCGTTCGCGACCGCCAGGATCTCGCCCGTCGAGGGCCGCAGCACGACCACCGACGCCCGCGCCTTCGAGGCGACCTGGTCCTCCGCCGCCGCCTGCATCGACGGGCTGAGCGTCGTCTTCACCTTGCCCGGCGTGCCCTCGCTCAGCTCCAGCAGCGTCTTGTCGGACAGCTCCTTGGCCTGGGAGGCCTTCCCGCGGACCACCTGGAGCTCGACGCCCGCCTTGCCGCCCGCCGTCTTGCCGTACTTCTCGCGCAGCCCGTCCAGCACCGGCCCCAGCGACGGGTACTCCTTCGCCGTCAGCTCCCCGCCGTCCCGGTCCAGCGCCGTCACCGGCGGCGTCCCGGACTCGCCGGTCACGAGCCGGTCTCCGTCACGCAGGTCGGGGTGCACGACGGACGGCTCCCAGGCGACGATCGGCGTGCCGTCCGAGTCCTGTCGTACGACCTTCAGTGAACTCTCGTACGACAGCGGCTTGCTGACCCCCTTGTACGACACCGTGCCCTTCACGGTGAACGGGAGCCGGTCGCCCGTGCGGGTACCGGGGGTGAGCGTGACGTCCTCGAGGTGGGCGTCCTTGGCGTAGGCGGTCAGCAGGGTCTTCGCCGCGGTGGCGTCGTCCGTGGCAGCCGCCGCCTGTGTCACCTGGCCCTGCTGCCAGGCCGTGAGGAACTCCCGGGCGGCGGTGGTGACCTCGGTGGCCGACAGCGGGCCGGTCTTCACGGACTTCTTCCCGCCGGCGGAGGCCGCCGACGTGCCGTCCTCGGCCGCGGCCCCGCCACCGAACAGCGCGTAGGCGCCGATCCCGGCACCGCCGACGACCACGGCGATCATCCCGCCGATGACGGCGGGCTTCGTCTTCCGTCGCTCGGCGACGCGCCTTCTCTTGCCCACTGCTTCCCGATCCTCCGCGCATTCCCGGGTCACGCCGCCCGCATGGCCGGCTACGACCCGTGCGGCCGTACCGGCCTCGTAGCACTCACAGTCCCCAACGACGGCCCCACCCTAGAGTCCCGTCCTGTGTGGGGGACATGTGGGTGACATCAGCCACCCGCCCGCAGGACGGCCGCCACGATCGGACCGGCCGCGTCACCGCCGCGACCGCCCTGCTGGGCCATGGCCGCCGCCGCAACGTCGTTGCGATAGCCAGTGAACCAGCTGTTGGCCTTGGCCTGCCCGTCCACCTCCGCCGAACCGGTCTTCGCCCCGATGTCGCCGCCCAGCCGGGACATCACGCCGGCCGCGGTGCCGCTGGTGGCGGTGCGGTTCATCATGGCGCGCAGCTGGGCGACGGTGTCGTCCGACAGGCCCTGCGCCCGGGCCAGTTCACGGCCGTCGAGGCGCTGTGGCACGATCACCGGCTGCCGGAACGTGCCCGTCATCGCCGTCGACGTCACCGAGGCCATGTTCAGCGGGCTCATCTGGACCTGGCCCTGGCCGATCATGTTGGCCGCGGTGTCCGGGCCGCCGGAGGCGGGGACCGAGCCGTCGAAGGAGGGGATGCCGACCTGCCAGTCGTCGCGGCCGAGCCCGAAGCGGTCCTGCGCCTCCTTGGTCAGGGAGTCCACCTTCACCTCGTCCGCGAACTTGATGAAGGCCGTGTTGCAGGAGCGGGCGAAGCTCTCGGAGAGGGTCGCGTTCTCGTTGGGCGTCATGCCGGTGAGGTTGTGGAAGGTCTGGCTCTGCCATACCGCCGAGTCGGGACAGGGCGCCGGACCGTTCATGGAGGTGAGGCCGTTGTCGATGAGGGTCGCCGCGCTGACTATCTTCATCGTGGAGCCGGGTGCCACCTGGCCGAGGAACGCCGCGTTCCAGCCGTCCGTGCGGTTGTTGGCGACCGCCAGCACCTCGCCGGTGCTCGGTTTGACGGCGACCACGGACGACTCGTCGTACTGCTTGACCGCCTTTTCGGCCGCCGCCTGCGCGCTCGCGCTGAGCGTCGTCGGCAGTTTGCCCGGCTTGCCCTCGGACAGGGTCAGCAGCGAGGTGTCGGCCGCCTCGCCCGCCGTGTGCCGGACGGCGAGTTCGACGCCGGGGGTGCCGCCGGCCTTGTCGCCGTAGCGGGCGCGCAGCTCGTCCAGGATCGGACCCAGCGAGGGGTACTTCTCCTTCGTCAGGACGGTGCCGTCGCGGTCGACCGCCTCGATGGGCGGGTTCGCCGCCTCCTCGGTGACGAGGGTGTCGCCGTCCTTCAGGGCGGGATGGACGACGGACGGCTTCCAGTCGACCAGCGCCCGCCCGGTGGTGACCCCGCGGACGACGGTGAGGCGGCTGTCGTACGCGAGCGGCTTGGACTTCCCGCCGTACGACACCGTCGCCTTCACCGAGAAGGGGACCGTACGGCCGGTCGCCTCACCGGGCGTGATCTTCACTGCGGTGATGTGCGCGTCCTGCCCGAAGGACGTCAGCAGCGGCTCGGCCTCGGCCTCGTTGTTCGTGTACGACGCCGCCTTCACGCCATGCGCCTTCTCCCACGCGGCGAAGAACGCGCGCGTCGTCTCCTCGACCTCCGCACTGCTGGGCGGCCCGGTCTTGACGGCCTCCTCACCGGCCGAGCCGGCTGAGCCGTCACCGTTCAGCGCGGACACGAGGTTGAAGGCGCCGTACCCGGCCCCTCCCACCATCACGGCGAACACACTGCCGACGACGGCAGCCTTGACCCCCTTGCGCACGATGCGCCCCCTCCCCGTTCTCGATCTCCGCACTCTAAGGGGGACCTGTGAACGACGGGGCGGGTGTTTCTCAGATTGTTAGACCCGTCATCAGACCCAGGTGTCCAGCCACATCCGTGAACGCCAGTCGTCGATCGGAATCGCGGTGCCGGTGTACAGGGGCCAGAAGTAGACGAAGTCTGCGCGGTGGGGCCCGGCGGGGCCCCGACCAGCGCGTTTGTCTCCGGCCCGGGCCGGATTAGGCGGCCTGGGCCGTCTCTGGGCCGTGATCTTGAGGATTCGACGCCAGATAGAGGCTGTCGACGGCCTTCCGTGTGCGTCCCTCACTGCTCGGCATGAGGTGCGTGTAGGTCCGGAGTGTGAACCCCGGGTCGGCGTGACCGAGGTACGAACTCAGGGCCCGGATGCTCTCGCCCGCGTCCAGCAGCACGGACGCGTAGAAGTGCCTGAGCGCGTGCATGCCGTCTTCGGGAGCCGACGCGTACCGCTCACCCGGCTCCCGCGCCGGGATGATGCCTGCGGCAGCGAGAGCGGGCTTCCAATGGTGGTCGTTGAAGTTGCTCACACGGACGTGCCGTCCCTCGACTCCGCTGAAGATGAGCTGCTTCGTCACTGGGGGACCATCGGGCGTGCGCCACGGCAGAGTCACGTAGATCGGCTCGAACTCCTTCGAGTGGTCCCGGAGCGCGGTGGCCACTGCCTTGGGCAGCGGCACGTCCCGGACCTTGCCACCCTTCGGCAGGGCGAAGACGTACTTGCCCCGGATGCGCTTGAGCTGATGGCCCACGGTCAGCCATCCGCCCTCGTAGTCGAGTTCCTCGACGGCCAGACCGAAGATCTCACCCTGCCGCAGTCCGCAACCCGCCCCGATGTCCACGGCGGCCTGGTAGCGCTGGGGAAGGGCGGCGCGTACGCCGAAGACCTGCTTTGCCGTCCACGGCTCGACACGCGGCTTGCCCGGTTTCGGGAGCTTCACCGTACGAGCGCGGCAAGGGTTCTTGCTCAGTAGCCCGTCCTCGACGGCCGCGCTCAGCGCTGCAGAGACGGTACCGACGATGATGCGGCGATGCGACTCCGCCGGCACGGTGGCTTCCAGGTCGGCGATCCAGGCGCGGATGTGCTCCGGCTTGAACGAGCCGAGCGGGCGCGAGCCGATGTGGGGGTAGGCGTGCAGCCGCAGACGACGCTCCGCAGCCTCACGGCTGTTGATCTCGCCGGTGTGCGTCTTGACCCAGCGTTCCGCGTACTGCCGGAACGTCGTTCGAGCGGCGCGTGGGTCGACGTACTGACCGCGCGACATGTCCGCTTCGATCTGCGCGAGCCACTGCTTCGCCAGCCGCAGTTCCTTGTCGCGGAACGACTTGCTCTTTTCGGTGCCGTCCGGGCCGACGTACCGGGCGCGGTACCGCAGGCCGGTTCCGTGGCGGTCGGTCTTGACCTTGACGGGCTTTCTGTCAGGGCCGGTAACGGTCTTGAACCATCGGTCTTGGATGTGGCCAGCCATGTAAGGCGTAGTCCCTTCTGGCATGGGAAGGGGAGGGCCACGGTGTGACCCTCCCCGGGGAGTTGGGTGGTGCGGTGTGTGGCCGCGCTATGCGGCGTCGATGTCGGCGTTCTTGCGTTGGGTGACGTAGGAGCGCACGTCGGCGGGGTCGTAGCGGAGGTGCTTGCCGATGCGGAAGCCGGGCGGGCCGGTCCGCTTCTTGCGCCACTGGTAGACGGTTTCGAGGGGCACCTCGAACATCTCGGCGATGTCGTCGGGGGTGAGATACCGGTCCGGGAGGCCACCCCGAAGGGTTTCGCGCGGGTCGGCATGAGTAGGTGAGGGCGTGCTCATCGAATGCCCTTCATTGCGCATGTCGTCGTGGGGCCTCTGGAGAATCCGCAACATCCGCCACGCCGCAACATTGCAGGTCAGCGGCTTGAATCTGTTGCGGATGCCGGTTGTGTTGCGGATAGGTGCCGCCGCGCGGGGGCGCGGCGGCACGGTGAGGCGGGGGGTGGTCAGCCTGCGATGCGCAGTGGGCGTGTGTCGGCTTCCGCGAACATGTGGCGGTTCTCGGCAGGGGCTTCCGCCACGGATTCACCCACGCTGACCTGCGATGTTGCGGACGTTGCGGATGTTGCGGACTTCTCGGGGGGCGGGGGGCAGTAGCGGGCCCAGGCGTCAGCCAAGTCGTCCGCGTAATAGCCCTTCGGGGTCCCGCTGCCGACCCGGATACCCCGGGGCCGGATCGGGGTGTTGTCGGGACGGACGTACTGGCTCAGGAGCTTGGACAGGCCGCGGGCCGTGAGCGGCTTGCCGTCGTCGTTCAGGTCAGCCCAGGGCGCGTCATCAAGCCCGTGGAGGACTTCGAGGATGGCGGCGGTGGGCATGCGGTCGGCACCGCAGAACACGCGGTCGCGCAGGTCGGTCAGCAGACGCACCCCGAGGGAGGCTTCGTCGCCGTCTTGGGCGGCCTTGATGAGTTCGACGCAGGCGGCGCGGGCCCGCTCGGGCCAGTGCCCGCCGGCCGCGTCGGCGACCGCAAGGAGCGGTTCCCACACGTCGGCGGGCCGGTCGGAGACTCCCTCGGGCATCTCCGGCCACGCTTCGGCGACCTGGTCGTGCACGGTGGCGGCCCACTCGGCGAGCCGGTCACGCAGGGCGTGGCCCTGCTTTTCGTGGACGCGCCGCCGGTACGGTTCGGCCTTCTCGTTGGGGGCCTTCTTGCGCATCCGGATGATGACCGAACGGGTCAGGATCGTGTCCGGCAGCGAGCCGAGACCGGCCACGGCGACCGCGCAGAACGAGGAAAACCACTCCGTGCTCTGGTTCGAGCCGTCCCCGACGCAGCGCAGGGACTTAGCGCCGCGCCGGTACCCGGAGTTGAGGAACCCGCGGACCTCTTCGTTGCCCCCGGCCTTGGGACCGAACACGGTGTCGATCTCGTCGAAGAGCAGGGTCGGGGTTCCCCCGTCGGCCTCCACCAGCCGGAAGAGCGCGTTGGCGGAGGCGTTGACCGTGGTGGCCGCGCGCGGGGTGAGAGTCTCCACGATCTCCAGGGCGCGGGACTTGCCCGATCCCGGTTCCGGGGAGAGGAACGCGAGGCGGGCGGTGCCGTCGAACGCGTCGATGAGGTGCGCGTGCGCGTCCCACAGGGTGACGGCGACGTATGCGGCCTCGGTGGGGAAGACGTTGAATCGGCGGTGGAACGCTTCGACCTCGTCCAGCAGTGCGGCGCCGTCGATGGCGGGTGGGTTGGTGCTGGTCATGCGGCGTTCCTCCCTTCCTGGGTGGTGCGGAGCGGGCAGTGGTCGCGGTGGGCTTCGTGGTCGGCGATCAGGGCGTGCACCTTGCGGTGGCCGATGGCGCTGCGGTCCCGGCCGCACAGACACACCGATGTGGCGGTGGGGGTGGCGCCGCGGGGCGCGC
Source organism: Streptomyces sp. NPDC127197 (assembly GCF_042672405.1). Taxonomy (NCBI): domain Bacteria; kingdom Bacillati; phylum Actinomycetota; class Actinomycetes; order Kitasatosporales; family Streptomycetaceae; genus Streptomyces; species Streptomyces sp. NPDC127197. Next base: position 78,874 of record NZ_JBHXVG010000011.1, read on the forward strand.
GGATGTGGAGCCAGGCCACGGGGAAACGCCCGTCGCCCCGGGGCGGGGCGCTGGGGTGCTGGTTGGGTGGAAGGGCTGAAAGGACGCCCTGACGGGCGGCCTTTCCTCGGCCGCACCCCTCAGCCGGGCCTACCGCGCCGGTGGCGGAGTCCGGCCGATCGGCCGTGTCCGGTGGGCATTTGGGCTGCGGGCTGGGCGGGTTGTGGCTCATGCCGTCTCCCGGGCGCGGCAGGTGCGGGCGGAGTAGGCCAGCGCGTCGCGGATCGTGGCGCGGCACTCGGCCGCCGGCAGTCCGGCCGCCTCACCGGCCGCCCCAAATGCCTCCTCGACCACGTCTTGGGCGATCTCGCCCCAGACGACAAAGCGTCCGATGGCGATCGTGCGGGTGAGCAGGAGGTGATGGCGTTGCCCCTCCGGCGCCTTGCTGACCCGTGCGGTCTCCCGCTCCAGTGCCACCGTGGCCCGGCGGGTGGCCCCACCCGGGATCAGCAGCGGGGCGGGCGCCGCGGCCGGTGTGGGCGCGGGCCGGAGGCGGTGCAGCAGCCACGCGGGCAGCACCGCCACGGGCACGTTGTCGGCCACCTCGTACGCCCCGGACTCGGTGACGCTGCCCGCGGCGACGATGTTGCCGCCCCACGCGCGGGTGTCGACGTTCGGCGCCACGGTCTTGGCCGTGCAGGGCAGATGCACGCCGGGCGGGGCGGTGAAGTACAGGTGCATGCCGCCGGAGGGCGTCCGCACCGTGTAGGTGGTCGGCCAGGGCACTCCGGCGCGCTCGCAGAGCGCCGAAAAGGTCGTCGCGCCGCAAGGCGCGTCCGAACTGCCCTTCCCGCTTTTCTGCTTGGGCACGTCCAGGTCGACGACGACCAGGCCGGAGGGCCCGGTGGCAATGCCGACGTTGAACGCGCCCGCGGACCATGCCCGGCGGATGCGGTCGGGGTCGGTGGTGGCCCGCTGTTCCCACTTCACGTGGCCGCCAGCGCACTCACCGGTGTGGGGGCAGGCGTGTTCGCCGTGCAGGGCGGATGCCTTGCTCCCGGGCCGGAGCGGATGGACGTGCCAGCCGCGCGCGGCGGCTTCCAGCGCTGCGGACAGCAGCGCGTGGGGGTTGGGTTGGGGCATGCTGGAGGTTCTCCTGTTCTGTGGTCAGGACAAGGGAGCCGGGGCGGCCACGGACTTTGGCGAGACGGTGGCCGCCCCGGGCCGACCTAGAACGGGGGCTTGGCGGCGTTGCCGTCGGTGGCCCACGGGTCATCGGACGGGGTGCCGCCGTTGGTGCGCTTGCCGTTGATCGTGACCGTGGTGAAGCGCAGGGAGGCGCCGATCTCGTCGACCTCGACGGCGAGCATGGAGCGGTTCTCGCCCTCCGGGGTCTTCCAGTCGTGCTGACGGATCCGGCCGGACAGCACCACCCGCGAGCCCTTCGTCAGGGAGTCGGCCACGTGCTCCGCGAGCGCGCGCCAGGCGGCGCAGCGGAAGAACGTGGACGTGCCGTCCTTCCACTGGTTGGACTCGCGGTCGAAGGTGCGCGGGGTGGAGGCGACGGTGAACTTGGCCAGGGCCTGGCCGGAGTCGGTGACCTTCACCTCCGGGTCGGCGGTCAGATTGCCGATGATGGTGATCGGGGTCTCTCCGAACGACATGGGATCACTCGCTTTCGGGTGTGGTGGGCCGGTGGTCGGCGGTGATGTACAGGCGGGTGCGCTTGCCGTCGCGGGTGGGGTACTGGCGTGCCGGGCCGATGTCGAACGCGGCGGCCAGGGCCTGGCGGATGCGATCGGCGTCCTCCGGCGCGCAGATGACGCGGATCTTGAACACGGCTCCTCCTGGGCTCACTTGGAGCGAGCCAGTTTGAGGGTGATGCCGCCGACGCCGATGGGTCCGGCGGCGCCGGCGATGACGGTGGCGGTGTGCGCGGCGACGTCCAGCAGCCAGCACAGGGCGGCGACCACGCCCCACGTGCCGAGCGCGGCGGCACCGGCGATCGCGAACGGCAGCAGCAGGCGCCGCCAGGGGACGCCGGCGGTGGCGTCGTGGACGACGAAGACGACCGGCTGTCCGGTGGCTTCGGCGCGGCGCCAGTCGTCGGCGGGGATGTGCGGGGCGATGATCCCCGGCGGATCGCGGTGCGTCATCGGGGCTCCCTCGGGTAGGCCGCGGGCCCGCGTCAGGAGGTGGCGCGGGCCCGCGGAGGTGATGGGTTGTGGTGGTGCTGGCTTGTCGCGTTGCTTGTCGTCTTCCTTGTCGTGGGGCTTGTCGCTTGTCTTGTCTTGTCGCTTGTCGCCTTGCAGGTCACAAGCCGTTTCCGGGGCATTCAGACGCCCCGCAGCGGCATGTGTTTTGGCGTGGCGACAGGCGACAAGTGATCAGCTTTCGGGGGGCGGTTCGGGGGCGTGGGAGCGGTGGACGTAGCGGGCCTTGGTGCCCTCTCCGACGCGGACGGCGCTGCCGTCCTGCACCCATGCCTTGAGCCAGCCGACGACCGTCTGACGGGTGGTGCCGTGCTCGTCCGCGAGCGCGCGGGCGATCGCGGACGCCCCGGTGCCCTCCCGCCCGGCGGCGAGCAGCAGGGCGAGCGCGGCTTGTTGGGCGGGGCTGTCCTGCTCGCCCCGCAGCGCCGACAGGTTCAGCCCACCCGATCCGGTCGGCGGAGCCTGCTCGGTCGGGGTGTGCGGGTCGGGGGCGGTGGCGAACTGGGCGTCGATCTCCGCCCGGAACCGGCGCAGCATCTCGTCTTCCGGCGAGACCTGCTCCGTCTCCTGACTGCTCAGCGCGGACAGCTTCAGCCCCGCCGCGGACGGCCCGTCGGCGCTGTCGGTGCCGGGGGTGTGATCGCGCATCCATGCGGTGCGGTCGGCGTCCCAGCGGCGGGCGTAGGCGGGACCGGCGGCCTTGGCGGACACGTCATCGAGCGTGGGGTGGCGGTCGGAGGTGGCGGCGATGATCTCCCGGATCTGGTTCGGCAGGATCCGCCAGGCCTTGAACAGCGCGGCCGGGGACTCCGGGGTGCCCATGAACCCGGCGCCCTTGTACGGGGCCTGGTCCACGCGCAGGCCACGGGAGCCGGGGAACATCTTGCCCAGGTCCATGCCCTCGGTCTCACCGCCGGTGAGCGCGACGCGGACCTTGGCCTCCCGGCGGATCATCAGGTTGCCCAGCACGCTGCCGGTCGCCCCGAGCGCGGTCAGGACGGTGCGCAGGCCCATGGCGCGGGCGATCCGGATGACTTCCAGGATCTTCTCCGCGAGCTTGCGCATCTGCCGGTCGGGGCTGGCTAGGATCTCCGCGCCCTCGTCGATCACGAGCATGATCTGAGGGATTCGCGCACTGATCGGCAGCAGGTCCGTGTTGGCCTTGGCCAGCAGGTCCTGGTAGCCCATCTTGCGCTGCTTGGCGACCCGGACCGCGGTCTCCAGCATCGTCATGGCCTCGTCGAACGTGCCGGCGAGCCAATCGATGCCGGGCCGCACGGGCTTGCCGTCCTCACGCTCGATGTCGCCGTTGAGGGCGGGCAGCACCCAGGGCAGACCGGCCGATCCGGCGTTGAGGTCGATCACCCAGGTCAGCACGTCCTCGGCGCGGGCGAACCCGGCGAGGATCGCGTGCACCATGTTCGTCTTGCCCGACCCGGTCGGGCCGACCACGAGGGCGCACTGTTCGCGCAGGTAGGCGAGGATGCTTGCCGCGTTGGTGCGGTAGCCCCACGGGATGCCGGTGAGCACCGAGAGAGGGCCGTAGTCGGCGGGGTAGGTGCGCTCCTCTTCCAGGACGTTGACCGTGGTCACGTCGATGATGACCCGGCCCTGGTCGATGCCGGGCGAGGCGGTGGCGGTGCAGCCGTGCGGCAGCCTCGCGTCCGCGGAGAGACGCGGGGACTCGGCGGCGATCTTGTGCCAGGTGGCGCCGCCGGGCGGGAGCTCGGCGTCGATGGAGAACCCGGCACCGGTCTCCCACATCTCCACCCCCAGCACGCGCACGGTGATGGAGCACACCCGCTGGATGCGGTCCACCCACTCCGCGGCGATCGCCCGCCGCTCCGCGGACAGCTCCCGCGCGATCTGCCGCTGCTCCGCGGCAGTCGCCTCCTCCTCCCGCGCTTCCTCGTACAGCGCCGCGGAGCGGGCGGCGGCGCCGATGCCGACGCCGATCGTGGCCAGCGAGCCGAGCGCGGCCCAGGTCAGGGGCCCGTGGGTCATGGCCCAGGTGGTCCAGCCGGCGCCGACGAGCCAGGAGGCGGCGCGGGTGGCCAGGGTGCGGCCGGCGTTGCGCACCCGCAGCCCGACGACGGTGTGCCCGAGGGCGCCGGCGGCGCCGACCGCGAGTGCCCAGCCGGGGGGCATGCCGGTGGCGGCGCCGGTGGTGGCGACGGCGAAGGCTCCGGTGGTGGCGGACAGGGCGCCGGTCACGGGTCCGTGACCGGCCGCCCAATCCAGCACCGGGCCACTGCTGTTGTTGGCGGTGGCGGTGCTGCTCATCTCAGACGTTCCAGCCCTTCTCGGCCTCGGTGCCGTTGCGGGGGTCCTCGTGCCGGGCGATGTCCTGCTCGTGGACCTGCCGGAACAGCGGGCCCATGTCCTCGGCGACGGCGACGGCGCTCATCAGGGCGCCGAAGATGTCGTTGAAGCCGTCCGCGACTTCCTTCTCCAGCGGGAACTCGCTGTCGGAGCGCTCGGCGAGGATCTTCATCACGTTCGCCACGCTGGTCAGCGCGGCGGGCAGTCCCTCGACCATGGCCAGGATCTCCATGGCGTTCTCGGGGTCGTAGGAGTTGGCTGCCTGCTCCATCTCGGAGGCGGCCTCTTCGAACCGGAATCCGGACACGTGCTCTCCTTCGCTCACCTCGGGTGTGGTGCTGGTGGGGACTGTGGACGCGGGCCGCTCGACGCTGTCCGCGATGCCCTCCGTGCCGTCCTGCTCTGCCTCCGCATCGGCGGCGGCCTCCTGCTCGCGCAGGTTCTTGCGGGTGGCCTCGTCCCGGTCCGCGCGCTGCTCGCCCGCCGTGTCGACCATCCGCCGGTACAGGCGACGGCCGGGGTGCATCAGGCCCGGGATGTTGAACTTGCGGCCGATCCAGGTGGTCAGGCAGCCCAGCAGCCCGACGGGCAGGGCGAGCAGGGCGGCCAGCAGGCGGCGGCCGTGGAAGCGGGCCGCGGACCGGCGCAGCGCCTTCCGGGCCGCCTTACGGGCCGGGGCTTTGCGAACGTTGGCGCGCTGCGCCGCGATCGCGCCGCCGGTCTGGGCGTCGCGCCGGGCGCGGTGCTTGGCGATCGCCGCGTCCCGCGCGGCCCGCGCCTTGCGGGCGGCACCGCCCATCAGGCGGCCCGTCAGACCGGCACGCTTGCCCAACCGGGCGTTGCCGGCCGGGGCCTTGGCGTTGCGGCGGGCGTCGGCGACCGCGCGCCGTGCGGCGGTGGTCTGCGCCCGCTGCCCGGCCCGCGACCCGGCCGCGGCCTGCTGCGCGGCGCGCAGCGCCTTGACCTGCCCGACCCGGCTCGCGGCCTTACGGGCGCTGCCGGCCGCGTGCTTGGACGGGCCGTGACCGGCCTTGCGGGTCTTTCCGCTGGTGGCGGTGCTGCCGTGGCGGGCGGCCGGGCCGGTGCCGCGGCGGTGCTGGCCCGGCACCTTGCCCGACCGGCCACCGGAGCGACCGGCACGAGACCCAGCCGAACGGCTTGCGGACTTGCCGCCCGTGCTCGCACCGCCGCGCCGCAGGCCCGCGCTGCGGGCGGCCGAACGGCCGGCGGCGCGGGCCGCGGCCCGACGGGCATCCCGGCGGGCGTTGGGCGTGCGGGAGCGGGTGGCGGCGACCGTGCCGAGCACCACCATCCCGGTGGCGGCGACGGCCGCGGCGATCGGGCCGCCGGCCAGGGAGGCGGCGGCCACCGTGCCCACGGTGCTGTTGGCCCCGGCGACCGCGAGGGGGACAACCGGCCAGCCGCCGGGCGTGTGCTCCACCTCCGTCACATCCTGCGCCGTGGTGGGCGGTGTGTCGGGCGGCGGGGGCGGGGAAGTCGGGGCAGCCTGGACGGCTACCGGCTCGGTGCTGAGTTCCGTCATGCTGTGAGCACTCCTTTTGGGGAGTAGGGCCCGGCCGGTTGCTGTGGAAGGTGGGCGGCCGGGCCTGCCGAATACGGGGTGAGCGCGGCAGCTCAGCCGCACTTGGCTTTTCGCGGGATGTCGCCCGCGGAGGGTGTGGGGCCAGCTCGCCGGGTCTGCGAGGGTGCCGCTCGCCGGGGCTCACCGGGTCTGCTTCACTGGTGCGGTCGACTGCTTCCGGCAGTCGCAACGACGGCCAGCCCAATTCGCCTGGGCTGGCCGTCATTGGTGGTGCCGGACGGTTGTTACGCCTCCGCGTCCTCCGCGTCGATCAGGGCGGCGTAGGCCTTGCGCACCCGCTCTTCCTTCGCGGAGAAGCCGGCCGCGCGGTACGCGGCCAGAGCCTTGCGGTAGCTCAGCGGGGGATTCTCGGAGTGGCGCAGCCACCGCAGGACAACCGTGAGCTGTTCCTCGCTCAGCGGCTCACCCGGCTGCGGCGTCGCGACGCCCGCCACGGCCGCCACCTCGGCAAGCCCCGACAGGTCGAGCGGGGCGTGTCCCGCGCCCTGCGGCGCGGCGATGGCCGGTACCGAGGACACGGGCCCGACCTGCGGGGACACAGGGGACACACCGGGGGACACACCCTCCCCCGACCACTGGCCCAGCACCCGGGCGAGATCCTCATCCGAGAACAGCGCCGGAACCTCCTGCGGGACGTCGGCCACCGGGTGCTCCGCGGTGACCTTCGTCAGCTCCTCGGCCGCCTCGTGGCGCACCTTCTGCGCCTGCCCGCGGGCCTTGCGCTCCTCGCGCTCCAGGATGGCTGCCGTCTTCTGCCGGTCGACCTTGGCCCGGGTGACGGCACAGCCGATGGCGACCTGGTCCCGCGTAGCGCTGCGCACGGCGTCAATCTGCCGCTGCGCCTCAGGCGAAATGCGGGTGGCCTCCCGCTCCACCGCCATAATCAGCGTCGCCTTAGCGGCAGCCGGAACCACCGCGCCGATGACCGCGACGACCGGCGTCGCGTACATCAGGCCGTGCGTGAACAGCACACCGACCGAGGTGACCAGGAACAGCCAGCCGAGAACGGCGGGCAGCATCCCCTTGGATCCCTGCCGGCGGTGCGCGGTCTCCATGGCCAGCGCGTACAGCCACACCGCGTCGTAGATGCCGGCCACGGTCAGCGCGAGCGGCGCCGGGGCCTGGCGGGAGAGGATTTCCCCCACCGCGTAGACGGTCCACCCGAGCGACAGGCCGGTCAGACCGACCGGCAGGCTCCAGTGAACCGCCCTTTGCGTTGCTGCCTTCCAGTTCATGTACTCACTCCATTTCTTGTTGCTGGTCGTCGGGGTAGGCGCAGGGGACGCACACCCCGAGGGAGGTGGGGATGACGTATCCGGCGTCGGTGCGGCACTGCGGGCAGGTGCGGCGGGCGCGCATCGCGCACGCCAGCGCCCGGCGTTTCGCCTCAGTCATTGGCCGTACCGGCTTGGCCTTGTCGAGCCGGTAGAGGTAGGCGACCAGCGGCCCGCGCTGGTAGCGCGGACGGAGCAGCTGCGCTGCGACCGGCTGACCGCCGGGGCGCAGGCCGCGGGCCCGTAACTGCCGTCTGGTGGCCAACCCGTCCGGCGCACAGCGCCACGGGTAGGTCGGGATGCCGTGCCGGGCGCCAGCCGGGTCGAAGCACTTGCCCAGCGCCGCCATCAGACCGGAACCTCGGCCGTCGCCGGGTCGGGAACGGGGGCGAAGCCCACCAACTCCAGTTCGGCGCCCGCATACTCGACGGACACCCGCAGGACGCGCGTCCGTCCGCTGCTCTGTGTGCTGTGCTTCACGGCGTCCGGGGCGATGCCCAGTGCATCCCGCCACGCCTCGAACTCGGCCAGGTCGTCGTGGAGCGAGAGCTCCAGCCGGTTCGGGAAGATGTTGGACAGATGCACGGCCGGTGCTGGCAGGTGCCCGAAGTCTGTGGCCAGCAGGCGCAGTGCCCGCAGCGACACGACCAGGCCGTCCAGCGGCAGACTCTTGCTCATGCCGCAACCCCCTTGCGCGCCGCGCGGCGGCGGGCGGGGCGGGCCAGCGGGACCACGTTGAACAGGTCCGGGTGGTCCTCGATGACCCGTGCAGCCAGGTGAATCAGGTCGTCGGGCAGGTCGCAGTATTCGGGGTCGGCAAGGATGTCACGCGCCGCGTCCAGGCGCGCCGCGCGCTCCTCGTCGCTCTCGCCCTCCACCCCGAGCCACAGTTCAACCGGGGTGCCCAGCGCCAGTTCCGCGAACTCCGCTGCGGTGACGGCCTGATGACCGGCAACGATGTACTTCATGGAGGTCTCTCCTCACAGTGGAACGGCCCGAACGCGCCCGGAGGTGCCTCTACGGGGCGCGCGCCGTGGGAAAGGAACCGCACCGGATGCGGTGCGGGTGGGACCTTCGAAAGTCCTCATCAAACGGGCAGGGCGCCGACGTTGCTGCCGGCGCCCTGCCCGCATGACGAGTGACGGGGAAGCCCGTCACTGTCGTCTCGCGGCTCCGTACGCGCCTTGCTCCGCCTCCTTTGGACGGCGCGTCGGTGACCGCGCCACTCAGTCGCTACTCGCTGAGTGGTTGCTCCCATCCCTTCCGGGTGTCATGGACCGGGTGCAGCCCAATCACCGGGGTCCCCGTGATCCGGTCCCTGGGTCTACGCCCGAGGGTCAGACCAGCGGCTTAGCCGATGACACCGGTCGATCCGTGAAGACGACGGACTTTTACGTCTCCCCTGCCGCCCAGGCCGCGTGTAAGCGGGCCCGGCGGGGTCCTGCTGCGAGCACGCACCGCGAACGGGATGTAACTCGCCATCTGGTGCGCACCAGTAGACTGCATCTGGTGCGCACCAGAGTCAAGGTGGTTCGCCGATTTGGTCGGTGGACGCCCCTCGCCGTGCATCTCCAGGAGACAGTTCGAGACAGGGGGCTCGGTAGCCAACAGGGCTTAACTCCCGTCCTGTTAACCCCTGTTGACCTGCGGCGATGTGAGGCACCATGGGGGGCAGTGATCGGAACTAACGCCGGGCGGTGGCCTGTGAGTTCAGGACTTCGGAGTGCGCGAACGGCGCGCGGCTGGTCTCAGGAGCGGCTTGTTCGCGAGATCGAGCAGTACGCCCGACAGCACCTCACCGACGTGGCCTCAACCGCGAGTCTGCGGGTGTACGTGTCCGAGTGGGAGAACGGCAAGCGCACCATCTCGGACCGCTACGCCGAGATCCTGCGTCGCCTCCTCGGCGTCACGGACGCTGAGCTGAGGAGCAGTGCGAACGCCGTAGCCCTGCCCATGGTCGACGGATACGACGAACTGTTGAACAGGATCGATTCAGCCAGCAGCGTCAGTGAGTCCATGGTGAAGGCGTTCAACGACCAGACTGAACTACTACGCACCATGGACCGGCAGTTGGGAGCGTCCGGCCTTGTCGACCAGATGACGGGCCACCTTGCGCGCCTTGAGGACGCGCTGAACTTCGCGGTGCTGCCGAACACACGTCGGCCCGTGGCCCTTGCGCTTGCCGGAGCGTCCACCCTGGCGGCGTGGCAGGCGATCGACTCAGGCGCGGTCGAACGAGCCTGGCGACACTACGAGTTGGCGAAACGGGCAGCACGTGACGCTGAGGCTCCGATGTACCTGGCGCACGCCATGGCAGAGCAGGCATACGTGCTGTGCGAGGCTGGCCGGCCAGCGCTCGGTGTTGAGCTGGTTCGCGATGCACAACGCACCCTTGGCCAGGGCGGATCGCCCCGTCTCCGGGCATGGCTCTACGCCGCTGAAGCGGAGATGTGCGCCCATGTCCCGGGAATGGCGGACGATTGCCGACGCGCGCTCGATGCCGCCATGGCGAGCATTCCGCCAGGCCTTGAGGATCGCGACCCGGACATGTTGAGCATCTTCCTCAACGGCGCCCACCTGACGCGATGGCGCGGCAACGTCCTTGCCCTGCTGGGCGACGACGAGGCGGTGACCAGCCTCTATGACGCCCTGGAAGTCGTCGACCCGACGTTCGTCCGAGCGCAAGCCGGTCTGCACGCTGATCTGGTGCAGGCCCACTTGGCGCGAGCCGAGTACGACGAGGCGAACACCCACCTGAGGCAAGCGCGGCTGTTGGCGAGCCGCACCGGTTCGGTGCGGCAGCGCCGTCGTGTCGACCTGCTCAGTGCACGGCTGTGACTCCTTGCTTGCCGCGGTTCGCCAGGATGTGGAGCAGGGCTACGAGGGTCCCGGAACCCATCAGCTCTCCGCGAGCCATGAGCCCTGGAATGTCGGCCAGCGGAACCCACTCGATGTGGCCGGCCTCTTCGAGATCCGTCGGTGAACCGACCTGCTCAGCGCCGTAACCTACGAAGATCTCGTGAGGCGAGTCGACCATGCCGACCATGGGTTGATAGGTGACGACGTGTTCCAGTGACTTCGGCCGCCAACCCGTCTCTTCCACGACTTCCCGGAGCGCCGTCTTCGCAGGGTCCTCCCCTTCGTCCACGATGCCGCCCGGGAGCTCCCAACCGAACTGTTGCGGGACGAAGCGGTACCGCCACATCATCAGCACGCGGTCTTGGTCGTCCAGCACTGCCGTAACGGCAACGTGGTGCAGCTTCACCACGTGATGCTCGAACCGCTTCACGCCGGGTGGCTCCACGTCCCAGAGCTGAAGTTTGACCCATCGGTTGTCGTAGAGATCGCGTTCGCCGTGGATGCGCCACGGCTCCAGCCCCTCCGGGGCCTTCACGCTCACTGCCCCGGGAATCCGGTACGAGCTTCGGCCGCGAACCTCCAGGGCGCCCTCAGCGACGAGACGGGCAAGCACTTGCCGGAGCGCGGTCCGGCCGATGCCGAGCTCTTCAACCAGCGTGCGCTCCGACGGGAGCTTGTCACCGGGGGCGTACTCGCCGGAGGCGAGCCGTGCGCGAAGCGTCTCGTAGACCTTGGTCGTCTTCGGTCCCATCCGCGGAACACTCTCCGTTCTGCCGTGGTGCGTACCAGCGTAGCGGGCCAGTGTCACATCGCCTCCGGTCTCATATCGAGGTCATAGCCCTGGTGGCAGCGGGAGGGGAAGGCTTGAACCAGTGATCTTCTCCAGGTCATCGAGCAGGCCCAGCAGTGATTGAAGTCCTTCGGGGCCGGTGCTCTCCCAGCCACGAAGCAAGGCACGTACACGCTCGACGAGATCAGGATGGAGCACGGCAATACGCGGCCCGTCTTCAAGCAGGATCCGGAGCGCGTAGTCGAAGTCCCCCTCGAAGAGGCGGCCGTCAGCTTCGTAGGACGTCTCCAGCTCGCCGATCAAAGCGGCCGCTGCAAGGTGGTGGAGCGCGAGGTACAGCCCCCACGCAGCCTTTCGGGTGTCCTCATCCACGGCGCCACGGTACGCCTCTGGGCAGGAAGACAGAGGCGTACATGAGCGGCCTGTGTGACCAGGCGTCATCCGGCGAGATCGGGGGGCCGGAACCTGAAAAACGCCTGCCAGCAGGACTAACCCGCCACTAGGCTGCCGTCCCTGATCCAAGGGGGGACGCATGGGCGCATCAGGAGACATCTCAGGGTTCGTCGTCGAAGGGTCACAAATTCAGGTCACGACGCACCGGGCCGACCGATCTGGCCAGATTGCGATGAGAGCGGGCGTCGCTGGCGGTGTGCTGTCCGCTGTGGCAGTCCTCGGGGCAGTCGCATCGGACGATCAGAAATTGGGCCAGCCCATCGACCGCAGCGAACTACTCGTATTGGAGGTCATGGTCAGCGTTGGTCTCATCGTGATGCTGGCGTTCTTCATTCCGTGGTTTGTCACGCGGCGCACATACATGAAGAACCAGAACGTGCACTTCGCGGAAAGACTGAAAGCCGAGCAGGAGCGCCACCGTCAAGCGCTGGAACAGCTGAAGAAGACCACCGAACTGGCCACGCTCATGGAGCTGAACCAGGGGCAGATCAAGACGTACCACGACATCGTCACCGAACAAGCCGACAAGTCGTTCAAGTCGTCCCGCACCGCGATGCACGTCGGGCTGCTGCTCCTAGTGGCCGCCGCTGTCGGAGGTGTGAAGGTACCGATCGAAGAGATCCGCTGGTTCATCGGCGCACTCGCCCTCTTCAGTACCGTGTTCTCCGCCTACCTGTCCCGCACCTACCTGCTCCTGTACCGGGAGTCGATCAGTCAGCTCAACCGGTACTTCGATCAGCCGGTCCTGAACAGCTTCTACCTGACCGCTGAACGCCTCACCGCTGGTCTCGACGCGCGGCACGCCCAGACTGTACGGCAGCAGATCATCGACCAGGTCCTGGAGACCAGTACACGCATCGGCGGCAGGCCCCAGCCGCAGAGGGAACAGAAGCCGAAGTCCGTCACGACCAAGCCGAAGAAGCGACGGCCGAGGAAACGATCGGCTTCTGTGAACGGCACTCCGCAGGCATAGCCGTAGGCCGGCACTCGCGATGACCATGCGGGGGCCGAATCACGGTGCGGCGGGCGCACCAGGGGGTGGCGTTGTCCAGTCGTCGAAGTAGCCGAGCACCTGACCGCACGGCGTCCAGTGGTCCCGAGGGGCGGCGCCGCGGGCGTCGGCGTCGGTGCAGGCGCTCGGCGTGGGCAGGCTCGACAGGGCATCGTCGATGACCTCGTCCGGGACGTCGTCAGACAGGCTCGGCTGTATGACTGGGAGCTTGGTGACCGTGACGGTTGGCGCCGGAGTGGGCTCATCGTCGGAGCTGAACAGGAAGTTGAGCCCGCCGACGAACAGGACGCCGGCGCAGGCGGCGAGGAACAGCCACCAGAGGGCGACGAGCAGGCTGGGTTCCGGGGCGGGGCGGCGGGTTGGCATGGCTCATCTTCCCGTTCAGCGGGCGCTGGCGGCAGGGGTTGGCACGACGCGTTGTGCGCGCCTGCTGGGTCCCACTGGGTGAAGACGGCTTCGAGGCGAGAGGGAGCAGTCATGATCGTTCACAAACCAGGATGCACGCGGAAATCCGCAGGTCAGAGGGCTTGCAGTGGCACGATCTTGAGGGGACTGTAAATGCTCCACCATCCGACGGACGGGGCACGGCGCCACATTTGAGTTGGCAGGTGGCCAGCCAGCGGGCCCCGTGGGCACATCGCCGCTCGGGGGCGGAGAACTCGATGGCCTGTGGTTAGTGGCCCACCTTTTTCCGGTGGTTGGTGACACTTGCTGGCGCGCCGCGGTACTCGCACTCGGGGCACATCACCCAGATCGCGCAGGCACTTGCCGTCCACCGCGATCGCCCGGCGCCTGCGCCGCACCGGCTCGGCCTGGGTGGCAGCCTGGTGGGCCCGGCGCTGTTCGCGCTCTGGGCCGCCGTCGGGCATCAGCGGGGCGGGAGTTGCGCGCTCGTCGGGGAGCAGGGACTTCAGGTAGGCGAACCCGGCCGTGCTGAGCTCGGCCGGATCGAGGCGTCCCAGCACGCTGCGCAGGGCCTTCTCACTTGGCACCCGGTAGCGGCCCAGGAGCGGGTGGTAGGGCAGGCAGAAGGCGGCCAGTTCCTCAGGTGCCGCACGCCGGCACCACTCCGCTGCTTCTGGGGCTCGCCGCCGACATCAACCCATCCAAGTTCGGACGAGCCGGGCAAACGTTGGGGTTCTGGGTGACCGGGCCAGCGCGCGAGCTGACACCTTCACCTTCATCGAGACCTACTACAACCGCAGGCGCTGCGCAGGCACCCCGAGTGGGACTACCTCACGCCCCACGAAACCCGCCAGCGCCACCAAGGAACGAAACCAGACCACGCCCTCGCCGCGCGACAGAAGCGTGTCCAAGATCACGGGAAGCTTCAGTGGCGATGTGGGGCGCGCTCTGCGTATGGCCGTGCTGACCTCCTGCCGGCCGTGCTGACTCCTGTCTTGACAGTCCTGTCCGGGCTAACCAGAGTGAGGACAGTAGAAGTTCTCAATATGACGCGCCCGTCAGCGTGGTCGAGTGCCAGGGGCCGGGGCGCTGACGCTGCGGGGATAGAGCGGCCATGCAGGCCCCAGAGCACGGAACGCAAGCCCTTACCACCCAGAGTCTGCACGTGGTCAGCGGCCCGGGTTCGGGTACTAGGGTTCCTCTCGATCGGCCGGAGCTGTGGCTGGGATGGGACTCTCCGTTCCTGCATCCCGCTTCGGACTCGGGCCTGTCGCGGCGGCACGCACTGCTCCGCCGCACTTCCCAGGGAGCCTGGGTCATCCAAGACATGGGTTCAACCAACGGCACCTACGTCAACGATGTGCGCATCAGTGGGCCGACGGTTGTGAGCCCGGGAGACGAGATCTGCCTGGGGATGACCCGGCTCCGGCTCGTCGGCGACCCGATGGCTGCGCGGACCTCGGTGCTGCCTCCGTCGGGCGCTGCGGCCACATCGCCCGACCCCGCCCAGGCGATCGAGCGGGGGCGCCGGATGTACGCGGAGCGCCGGTACGAGGATGCGGAGCGCCTGTTCGCCCAGGTCGCGGGCAAGCCGCCCTACCAGGCCGAGGGCCACTTCGGCCTGGGGATGATCCGGTACGCGCGCGGCGATCCCGTCGGAGCCGAGCAATTCTTCAGACGCTGCCTCGATCTGGGTTCTCGGCACGCCGGTGCCCGCTACATGCTCGGCGTGCTTGCCGAGCAGCGGGGCGACCTTGCCGGTGCGCGAGCCCGGTACCAAGACGCCCTAGCCGCCCAGCCGGACCAGCCAGAGGCGGCTACAGCACTGGCACGCCTGGGAGGAACCCCAGCATCCCGGCCCGAACCCACACGCACCCCATCACCGCCGCCAGCTACTCGGTCCAGTTCAGTACCCAATCACGTGGCCGAGGCGTACGGCGTCTATGAGTACCTCTCCCAAGATCCATCACCGCTTTCCCGCAGGACACTGCGGACCATGGACGCCTTGCGGCTGCGACGGCACCCATCCGTGACCGCTTATCTGGGGCCGATTCTCGGCTGGGTAGCAGCGCTCATGATCGCCGTTCTGCTCGTGCGCATCCTTACGACGAACGTCGCCGTGCAGGGTGCCGACGAGTTGGCCCTATGGTCCGAGAGGGTCGGCTTCGCGGTAGTCCTGATCGGCGTCGCTGCGCTCGCCCTGTACCTGGTACGCATCCTCACCACCCGTTTCACCCTCGAACGGGGCCGACTCCAGATAGAGCAGGGCATCTTCCACCGGAAGCTGACCAACCTGGAGCTGTGGCGGGTGGAAAGCATCGAGCTGCACCGCACGCTGCTCCAACGGATGACCAGGGACGGAAAGCTGGTGATCGAGGAAGTCCACAAGTCCAAGAAACCGCTGGAGGTCGTCGGGCTAGCCCGGGGAAGCGAGCTGCGGCAGATCTACCAGGAAGTGCTGAATCTCGTCTTCCTGCTGCGCGGGAACCCGGTCGTCAAGGGCATTATTACCTGACGTCCGCCGCACAGCGGGGCTGCGGAGGCTCCCATGGCCACCAGCGCCGAAGGGTCCTACTCTGTCGATCTCGCCCGGGCCACCCGCGCCGAGCTGGAGAGCGCGCGCCAGGCCGTCGGGGAACGGCTGGCGCGACCCGGCAGCTACACCGACCGCGCCGCGGACGCGCGCACTCACGGTCAGTTGCAGCGGGAGCTGGCGCATCGCGAGTATCAGGATGCTCGAGTGCGGTTGGCCTCCGAGGAGAGCTACACCGACCGCGAACGCGACCAGCACTTCGTGGACGCCTTCAACCGCTCCTTCGATCAGGGGCTGTTCCACATTCAGCGGCACCTCAAGGACCGGCTCCTCTCCTCGGCCGACACTTTCAAGAAGGCGCTCACCCGCCAGGGTCGCAGCGTCGAGAACATCAGCATCAGCCGCGACTGGGCCCATCCCGGTGGCTATCGGATCTCCGCCACCATCCGGCTGCCGGGGATCACCCACTACCAGCCCCGCACCGGTGCCGAGTGGCACTCTCCCGATCGGTTGGAGGAGGTAACCATCGGCTACGCGTGGCCAATGGCTGATCGCCAGGGCTTCCCTGACGTCCGATTCGTGACCCCGGCCGAACGCGACTCGCAGCTGGGCGTTGCGCAGTCCGAGGACAACCCCATTGAGACCTTCTTGGACATCAAGGATCTGGTCACGCTCGTCCCTGGTCTGATCAAAGGGATGGTCAAGGGAGTGGTCAAGGAGGCTAGCGAGGCGGCAGCGGAGAAGATCACGCGGGAGATGGTCGAGGACGTGGGCAAGGGGGCGGCCAGCCAGATCGACGACATCGCAGGCCGCGAGGCGGGCGAGGCACTGGGAGGAAAGGCCGCAGGCCGCCAGGCCGGACACGATCCGTCACCCGAGATCTCGGAACGCGAGATCGCAGAAGGTACGGCAAGCACGCCGCCGAAGGAATCCGCAGACCACCCGGAGTGGTACCGGGGTGAACCCGCACCGCCCCCAGGCCGCCATGAGGTTGCACCGCAACCCAACATCTACACGGCCCACAACGACGCGGTCCGAAGCGTCGAAGCCCAAAGGGCGCATCTGGCCGAACTCGTCGCCGACAAGGATCAAATCATCGCCGAACAGGGGGCCGACGCGTGGCGCCGCGGGTTCGCGTCGGCCCGAACGAACCTCTACAACGCCCTTGAGCACCGATTCGTCACCGGCCTCCAGGCAACGCATATCGACCGGATCTTTTGGGAACAGGCCCGGATCATGGGGCTGCGCACCCCTGAGGGCGAGTTCCTTCCCGTCCCCTCCGGCCGTGCCCGCATCGCCGACTGGATCGAACTAAAAGACGGCTATGGCCAACTCGGCGAACTCAAATCGAAGTGGACCCTACAGCGCAGCGCTGGCGTCTCCCCGAGCCCCGGGCGGGCACCCGACTTCGACGAGGTCGTCGGCTCCTTCAAGTCCAGCTCCGCCATCGGCAGGCAGCTCGACAACGAGCGCTGGCTCGTCGAATGGGCACGCAAGCACCCCGGCGCCAAGCTGGAGATCACCGCCCGGGATCCCCGCGACGGAACCGCACGCACCATCCTGCTCGACGCGGACATGTTGAAGGGGTCCCGGGTCACCGACTACACGACCCACCCGGATACCCTCCTCGACGTCCAGAAGACCGAGCCCCCACCCGCAGCTGCCCCTGCTCCGGCTGCCCCCGCTCCGGAATCCGCCGAGACGGCATCGCTGATGTCTCGAGGGCCAGTCCTCGACGACCGAGCTGGCCCGGACATCGACTCTGGGGCCGAGGGTCTCCCGCCGGGCGCGTCCGACGCGATACCGACCGCCACCGCCACGGATCAGGGGTGGCCGTCCGGGCCGACGCTCGTGGACCAGTCGAGGGACGACGCTGCCAGCGAAGCGGGCGAACCTGTGTCGGACGCCTCGCACACCCCAGGCACCTCTCCGCCCGCCGACCAGAGCGTCTCCGCCCCCCCACCTGGCTTCCCCACCAGCGGTCCCATGTGCGTGGACGACCAGATATCCGAGCCACCTGCGAATACAGTTACAGTTCCGCAACCCTCAATGGAATCGGCATCGCAGCCAGCGCCGGGCCAGATGCCCGCGGACCCGGGTGGGCTCTGGAGCACACCCGATCCCGGAGGTGTCCAGCAGGCCGACCCTGGCGCTAGCGGCGGAGCACCGTGATCCCAATGGCGTCGGATGAATGGGAAGAGGCACGGTTCAAGCATGCCAAAGGTCGGTATGGGCGTTACGCCGCCTGCCTCGAGCCATGGCGTCGGCGGGCGATTGAAGGGCCGCCTTTCGTCGGTGCTGCGGGCGTCCGTGCCACGACCGGCGGGCGGGGAGGTGCGTGCCTACCCCGACTGATGGGGTCCCACTGGGGCACAACTTGTTCCGCCCTATGAAAGGCCAGTTCAGAGCGGGTTTCATGCGCGGTCTGTAAACCTGCTGAGGTTCAGAGCGGGGCCGCCCTCGGGCCGTCCGAGGGGGACCGACGACAGCCACTAACGACCAACAACGACCACGAGGGCGCGGCCGCCCGCCGCGCCCTCGTAGCGTGTCTGTCCAGCTAGACCCAGGTGTCCAGCCACATCCGCGACCGCCAGTCGTCGATCGGGATCGCGGTGCCGGTGTACAGGGGCCAGAAGTAGACGAAGTTCCACGCGATCAGCAGCACCAGCACGCCCGCACCCGTCGCGCCCGCCACCCGGCGGGTGTCGCTCGAGCGGGCCGGACCGACCAGCGCGCCGGCCAGCATCGCCACCGCCAGGCACAGGAACGGTACGAAGACCACGGCGTAGAAGAAGAAGATCGTCCGCTCCTGGTACATGAACCAGGGCAGATAACCCGCCGCGATCCCGCAGGCGATCGCGCCCGCCCGCCAGTCGCGGCGGAAGAACCAGCGCCACAGGACGTACAGCAGCGCGAAGCAGGCCACCCACCACAGCATCGGCGTGCCCAGCGCCAGCACCTCGCGGGCGCACTTCTCGCCCGCGTCGACAGGGCAGCCGTCCTTGCCGGGGGCGGGGGACTCGTAGAAGTACGACACCGGGCGGCCGGTGACGAGCCAGCTCCACGGGTTGGACTGGTACGTGTGCGGCGAGGAGAGGCCGACGTGGAACTCGTACACCTGGTTCTCGTAGTGCCACAGGCTGCGCCACCAGTCCGGGAACAGCCAGGACCAGCTGCTGTCCTTGCCGTCGGTGGCCGCCCAGTTGCGGTAGTAGCCGCCGGAGCCGTCCGTGGCGGAGAGGATCCAGCCGGTCCAGGAGACGATGTAGGTGGCGACGGCGACCGGCACCGTGCACAGGAACGCCCAGCCCAGATCGCGCTTGATCACCGCCATGTACGGGTGACGGGCGCCCGCGACCCGGCGCGAGCCGACGTCCCACAGCACCGCCATCACACAGAACGCCGCCAGGAAGTACAGGCCGTTCCACTTGGTGCCGATGGCCAGGCCCAGCATCAGACCCGCCGCCAGCCGCCAGGGGCGCCAGCCGATCCGTGTGTTCTCCGCCGTGTACGCGTCCGGGCGGACCCGGCCGTCGACGTCCGCCGGGAGCGCGGCGGCCAGTTTCTCCCGCGCCTTGTCGCGGTCGATCAGGAGGCAGCCGAAGGCTGCGAGGACGAAGAACATCAGCACGCCGTCCAGCAGCGCCGTACGGCTCATCACGAAGTGCAGACCGTCCACCGCCATCAGCGCGCCCGCGAGACAGCCGAGGAACGTGGAGCGGAAGAGGCGGCGGCCGATGCGGCAGAGCATCAGGACGGAGAGGGTGCCCAGCAGCGCGGTCATGAACCGCCAGCCGAACGGGTTGAACCCGAACATCAGCTCGCCGAGCCCGATGACGTACTTGCCGACCGGCGGATGCACCACATACGCCGCGTCCGTCGGGATCGGAACGTTTCCGTTCGAGGAGAGGATGAGGTCGTTGACGTTCTTGTCCCAGTTGACCTCGAACCCGCGGTGGACGATCGCCCACGCGTCCTTGGCGTAGTACGTCTCGTCGAATATCACCGCCTTCGGGTTGCCCAGGTTCCAGAACCGCAGCACGCCCGCGAACAGCGTCACCAGCAGCGGACCGCCCCAGCCCGACCAGCGGACGATCCGTTCGGCGAGCGTGTGCCGGATGCCGAGGCTCGCCCACAGCCGCGGGGAGGGCTCGGTGTACGGCGGCACCAGCCGGTCCCGGACATCGCCGCGGGATCCCGACGGCACGTATCCGAAACGGCGCAGCCGCTGCTGCCACGAGGGCCGCTGCTCGTGGGGGGCCTGCTCCTGCCGGGTGTCCGTGGAGGACGCGGTACTGGTCACCGCGCCATCGTAGGGAACAGGTCTGTGGGAGTCCCGTGGACCGCCCCTGCGAGGATGGAAACGTGACTGGAACCCTTGTACTGGCAGGCACTCCCATCGGCGACATTGCGGACGCCCCGCCCCGGCTCGCCGAGGAGCTGGCCGGGGCCGACGTGGTCGCCGCCGAGGACACCCGGCGGCTGCGGCGGCTCACCCAGGCGCTGGGCGTCACGCCCAAGGGGCGCGTCGTGTCGTACTTCGAGGGCAACGAAGCCGCCCGTACGCCGGAACTGGTCGAGGAACTGCTCGGCGGCGCGCGCGTGCTGCTGGTGACGGACGCCGGGATGCCGTCGGTGTCGGACCCGGGGTACCGGCTGGTCGCGGCGGCCGTGGAGAAGGACATCAAGGTCACGGCCGTGCCCGGTCCGTCCGCCGTACTCACCGCGCTCGCACTGTCCGGGCTGCCCGTGGACCGGTTCTGCTTCGAGGGGTTCCTGCCGCGCAAGGCGGGGGAGCGGCTGTCGCGGCTGCGGGAGGTCTCCGGCGAGCGCCGGACGCTCGTCTACTTCGAGGCTCCGCATCGGCTCGACGACACGCTCGCCGCGATGGCCGAGGTGTTCGGGACGGAGCGGCGGGCCGCCGTGTGCCGGGAGCTGACCAAGACGTACGAGGAGGTCAGGCGGGGTTCGCTGGGGGAGCTCGCGGAATGGGCCGCGGAGGGGGTACGGGGGGAGATCACCGTCGTGGTCGAGGGAGCGCCGGAGAAGACCGAGGCTGTCGACGCGGAGGAGATGGTGCGGCGGGTTCGGGTGCGGGAGGAGGCGGGGGAGCGGCGGAAGGAGGCGATTGCTGCGGTGGCGGTGGAGGTGGGGGTGCCTAAGCGGGTTGTCTTCGACGCGGTGGTTGCCGCAAAGCGGCGGTGAGGTTCGGCTTCGCGGCGGTCTGCGGCTTGTGGGTGGTTGATCGCGCCCACGCGGCGGAGCCGCATATTGACGCAGCCCCGCGCCCCTTTGGGATGCTGTCCCACGCGTGGGTAAAGAGCGCGGGCGTTTTGGCAAGGTACGGCCAAGTCCGGCCCAATACTGGACAGGTTTCGTGCGTTCGCTCCCGCCTGGGAGTCCACTGGGTGACGGGACGTAACCCGTCCCTCCAGCGGACAACAGGAGCTGGTAATGAGCGAGATCACTGGACAGACCGGCCTTCGCAACGGGGCGACCGCCGTGGCCAACGAGTCGTATTCCTTCGCCTGCATGCGCTGCGGGCACGGCTGGGAGCAGTCGTACGAGATCGAGCACCACACGGACGCGGAGGGCCGCGAGTTCGTGATGTACGTGGCGGACGGGCGGGTGGTGCCGTCGCCGCTGAGCCGGCCCACGTGCCGGAACTGTGACGGGCATGTGGTGCGCATCATGCGGGCCGGACAGGTGTCGTCGGTCCGTGATGCGGCGCGCCGGCGCGGGCCGGTCCCTCCGGCGAGGTCCGCCGAGGCGCCGACGGGTGACGGGGAGCACCGCCACCACTGGCACCTGTCCGATCTCCTGCACCCGTTCCAGCGCCGGGCCAGCTGAGACGGCCGGCGGCTCGGGGGAGGCGTGCCCTTTTCGTAGGATCGGGGCATGCCTTCCCCCGCCGAAGCCCCGCCCTTGCCCGACCCCCTCCGGGTCCCGGTCGCCGACTCCCACACCCACCTCGACATGCAGTCCGGCACGGTGGAGGAGGGTCTCGCCAAGGCCGCGTCGGTCGGTGTGACGACGGTCGTGCAGGTGGGGTGCGACGTGAACGGCTCCCGGTGGGCGGCCGAGACGGCGGCGGCGTACGAGAACGTCCACGCGGCCGTCGCGCTGCATCCCAACGAGGCCCCGCGCATCGTCCACGGCGATCCCGACGGCTGGTCGCGACAGGGGGCGCGCGAGCCGGGCGGTGACGCCGGGCTCGACGAGGCGCTCGCCGAGATCGACCGGCTGGCCGCGCTGCCGCAGGTGAAGGCCGTCGGGGAGACGGGGCTGGACTACTTCCGCACCGGGCCGGAGGGCAAGGAGGCGCAGGAGCGGTCCTTCCGCGCCCATATCGAGATCGCCAAGCGGCACGGCAAGGCGCTGGTCATCCACGACCGCGAGGCTCATGCGGATGTGCTGCGGGTCCTGAAGGAGGAGGGCGCGCCCGATCGGACCGTCTTCCACTGCTACTCCGGTGACGCGGAGATGGCGGAGCTGTGCGCCCGCGCCGGTTACTACATGTCCTTCGCCGGAAACGTCACCTTCAAGAACGCCCAGAACCTGCGCGACGCGCTCGCCGTGGCCCCGCTGGAGCTGGTGCTGGTGGAGACCGACGCGCCGTTCCTGACGCCGGCGCCGTACCGCGGACGGCCCAACGCCCCGTATCTCGTTCCGGTCACGGTGCGCGCGATGGCCGCCGTGCGCGGCATCAGCGAGGACGCGCTGGCGACGGCCCTCGGCGCGAACACGGCGCGTGCCTTCGGTTACTGACCCATAACTCACCACGCTGTGTAGTCGCGTCGTTTTGGAGAGTGACGACAGCTCGGCTAGGTTCTGGGGGCCCGATCCGGACCCCTCCGGCCCCTGGAGCGTGTCGGTGTGAGCAACTCGCAGTTCGAGATGTACAAGCCGTATGAGCCGTATGAGTTGTACGAGCCATATGAGACCTACGAGGCATATGGCACCTATGAGCCGTCGGCGTACGCCGGTTTTGATGTGCACAGTGCGCCGACGTTGGCGTATGGCGCCACGTATGACACATACGACACGTGCGACACAGACGGTGACACGTACCGGCCTGCTTACGAGATGCCCGATCCTGTGCTGCCCCGGCAGGGCGGGTCGCGCGCCGGAGCGGAGCGGCGGGGGGCGCGCCGGCGCAGGGGACGGTACGCCGAGCGCGCGGACGGTTCCGTGCGCCGTCTGCTCCCGCAGGCACTGGTCGTCGCCTTCCTCGCCGGTGGCACCACCGCGTTCGTCGCCGAGGACAAGGCCGTCGAGCTGAGCGTCGACGGCGAACCGCGCCGGCTGCACACCTTCGCCGACGATGTGACCGAGCTGCTCGCCGAGGAGGGCGTGGAGGTGGGGGCGCACGACGTGGTCACACCCGCCCCCGGCACGGAACTCGCCAACGGCGACGAGATCGCCGTGCACTACGGGCGGCCCGTCCGGCTCACCCTCGACGGCGAACGGCGCGAGGTGTGGACGACGGCGCGCACGGTGGAAGGGGCGCTCAAGCAGCTGGGGGTGCGTGCGGAGGGCGCGTACCTGTCCGCCTCGCGCTCCCGGCGTATCGGGCGTGCGGGCCTCACGCTCGACGTGCGCACCGAGCGGTCCGTGACGATCATGGCGGACGGCCGCGCCCGCACCATCCGGACCAACGCCGCCACCGTGGGCGAGGCCGTCGACGAGGCCGGGATCACCCTGCACGGCCAGGACGCCATCTCCGTCCCGGCCGACAGCTTCCCGCGCGACGGGCAGACGGTCAGCGTGCTGCGGATCACCGCCACGAGGGAGGTGATCGAGGAGCAGATTCCGTTCCAGGTGCGGCGGATCGAGGACCCGACGGTGTTCCGGGGCACGGAGGTCATCGAGCGGGCCGGGCAGCCGGGCCTGCGCCGGGTCACGTACTCCGTGCGCAGCGTGAACGGGGTCCGGCAGAAGCCGCGGCGGATCGGCTCCGAGGTCGTGCGCGAGCCGACCGCGCAGGTGGTGAAGGTGGGGACGCAGCCGTTGCCGACGTCCGTGCAGAGCGCCGACCACCTCAACTGGCAGGGCCTCGCGGCATGCGAGTCCGGCGGCCGCCCCGGCGCGGTCGACGCCTCGGGAACGTACGGCGGCCTCTACCAGTTCGACACCCACACCTGGCACAGCCTCGGCGGCACCGGCCGCCCCCAGGACGCCCCGGCCACCGAACAAACCCTCCGAGCAAAGAAGCTCTACGTACGCCGAGGCACGGCCCCCTGGCCACACTGCGGCAGCCGGCTGCACTCGTAACCCACTCAGCTGCGGGCAGTCGTGCCTCCCCCAGTGCCTTAAGGGCCTGGGGGACCCCCAGGGCGGCACGGGTGGGCGCAGCGGCACCCCGCAACGCCGGGCTGCGCACCCCCCGGCCGTCAGCCCCACCCCCGAGCAACCGAAGCACCCGGCCCACCCACCGCCCCGTACCCTTGTCGGGTGACCAGCCCCACCCCCGACGCCCTCCTGGGCCCCGCCGACATCCGTGACCTGGCGGAAGCCCTCGGCGTACGCCCCACCAAACAACGCGGCCAGAACTTCGTCATCGACGCCAACACGGTCCGCCGCATCGTCCGCACCGCGGACGTCCGCCCCGACGACGTGGTCGTCGAGGTCGGCCCGGGGCTCGGCTCCCTCACCCTCGCCCTGCTCGAGGCCGCCGACCGCGTCACCGCCGTAGAGATCGACGACGTACTCGCCGCAGCACTGCCCGCGACGATCGCGGCCCGCATGCCGGACCGCGCGGAGCGCTTCGCGCTGGTGCACTCCGACGCGATGCACGTGACCGAGCTGCCGGGCCCGCCCCCGACCGCGCTGGTCGCCAACCTCCCCTACAACGTCGCCGTCCCCGTCCTCCTCCACATGCTCGACACCTTCCCGAGCATCGAGCGCACCCTCGTGATGGTGCAGGCCGAGGTCGCCGACCGCCTTGCCGCGGCGCCCGGCTCGAAGGTGTACGGCGTGCCGTCCGTGAAGGCGAACTGGTACGCCGAGGTCAAGCGGGCCGGCGCCATCGGCCGCAACGTCTTCTGGCCCGCGCCCAACGTCGACAGCGGGCTCGTCTCGCTCACCCGTCGCCCCGAGCCGCTGAAGACGACCGCCACGAAGCGCGAGGTGTTCGCCGTGATCGACGCGGCGTTCGCCCAGCGCCGCAAGACCCTGCGGGCCGCGCTCGCGGGGTGGGCCGGTTCGGCGGCGGCCGCCGAGGCGGCGCTCGTCGCGGCCGGGGTCTCGCCGCAGGCGCGTGGCGAGGCGCTGACCGTCGAGGAGTTCGCCCGTATCGCGGAGCACAAGGAAGCCGGCGCCCAGCACAAGGAGTCCGAGTAAGTGAGCGCGAGCGTCACCGTACGCGTCCCTGCCAAGGTCAACGTCCAGCTCGCGGTCGGCGCCGCCCGCCCCGACGGCTTCCACGACCTGGCCAACGTCTTCCTGGCGGTCGGGCTGTACGACGAGGTCACGGTCACCGCGGCCGACGAACTCCGCGTCACCTGCGCCGGCCCGGACGCCGGCCAGGTCCCCCTGGACCGCACGAACCTCGCGGCCCGCGCGGCCGAGGCGCTGGCCGAGCGGTACGGCCGCACCCCCGACGTGCACCTCCACATCGCCAAGGACATCCCTGTCGCCGGCGGCATGGCGGGCGGCAGCGCGGACGGTGCGGGTGCGCTGCTGGCCTGCGATGCACTGTGGGGCACGGGCGCATCCCATGACGAACTCCTCGACATCTGCGCCGAGTTGGGCAGCGACGTGCCGTTCAGCCTGGTCGGCGGGGCGGCTCTCGGTACGGGACGCGGCGAGAAGCTGACGACGCTCGAAGTCGGCGGCACCTTCCACTGGGTGTTCGCGATGGCGGACCGGGGGCTGTCGACCCCGGCGGTCTTCCGGGAGTTCGACCGGCTCGGCGAGGGCATGGACATCCCCGAGCCGGTCGCCTCCCAGGCACTCCTCGACGCCCTGGCCAAGGGCGACCCGGACGCGCTCGCCGCCGCCGTGTCCAACGACCTCCAGCCGGCCGCCCTCTCCCTGTTCCCCGAGCTCGCCGACACCCTCACGGCCGGCCGCGCCGCCGGCGCCCTCACCGCGCTGGTCTCCGGCTCCGGCCCGACGACCGCGTTCCTCGCCCCCGACCCCGAGTCCGCGGCGAAGGTGGCCGAGGCGCTGCGCGCGTCGGGGACGTGCCGGACGGTGCGTACGGCTTCGGGGCCGGCGCCGGGGGCGACGGTGCTCGGCTGACCACGGCGGCGAGAGCTCGGCAACCTCCCTTTCCTTACCCGATCTCCACGAGAACTTCGGGTAGTTGTGGTGCTGGTGGGTCAAGCGGGACCACTAGATTTTCTTGAATGTTGGATGAATCCACCCCCTCCTCCCATCGCAAGAAGAAGCACCTGTCCCGCCGTGGTGTGATCGGCGCCGCCGGTGCCGTGGCCGCTGGGGCCGCGCTCACCCCGGTGGTCTTCGCGGCCGGCGAGTCCGACGACTCCGCCACCACCGCAGACGCCGGGACGAAGCCGGAGACCTTCCCGGCCACCCGCTCCGCCGCCGCCACCGGAACCGCCGCCACCGCTTTCGCCGCCTCCTACGTCGCCGTCCGCTGGAAGGGCGCCACGGACGGCGCCGGGATCCGCTTCGGCGACGGTGCCTGGCAGCCCCTGACCGCCGGCTGCGCGACCGTCGAGGACGGCGGTACGGCGCTGGTCGCAGCCGACGCGGCCACGTCGTACGAAGTGAAGGCGCCGGACGGAGCGACCGGTGTGCGCTCGCTCGCGATCGACACCACCGACGGACCCGACCGCACCTTCAGGGTGCCGTCCGAGCCCACGCGCATGCGGGGCGTGCGGTATCTGTCCCGCCCGGCGTGGGGCGCCGACGAGTCGCTTCGCTACAAGGACGGGCAGGTCAATTCCCCCGAGCAGTACTTCCCGTTGCAGACGATCACGGTCCACCACACGGCCACGCCCAACGCGGACCCGGACCCGGCGGCCACGATCCGGGGCATCTACGAGTTCCACGCCGTCACCAACGACTGGGGCGACATCGGCTACCACTTCCTCATCGACGAGGCGGGCGTCATCTACGAGGGCCGCTACTCCGGCGACGACGGCCTGCCCGCCTTCGACCCGGACGGCAACCTCGTCACCGCCTTCCACACCGCCGGCTTCAACTCCGGCAACCTCGGCATCGCCCTCATCGGCACGCTGAACGACCAGGGCCCCACGGACGCCGCGAAGGCCGCACTGACCCGGCTGATCAAGGTGATCGCCCGCTTCAAGGGCCTGGACCCGCAGGCGAAGGTCACCTTCGTCAACCCGGTCAACGGCGTGACCAAGAACGTGCCGGTGATCAGCGGTCACCGCGACTGGCTCCAGACCGACTGCCCCGGGCAGACGATGCACGACCTGCTCACCGAGGTCCGCGCGGCAGCGGCACCTCGCTGACCTGCGCGTATCAGTCACCTCCCGGCGCGCACTACGCTGGGAGGCTGACCGATCCCCGCGAGCAGGAGCGAAATGGCCGTCAATCTGGTCAATGTCGAGAACGTCAGCAAGGTGTACGGCACCCGCGCCCTTCTCGACGGCATCTCCCTGGGCGTCTCGGAAGGGGACCGCATCGGCGTCGTCGGCCGCAACGGCGACGGCAAGACCACGCTGATCCGGATGCTCGCCAAGCTGGAGGAGGCCGACACCGGCCGGGTCACCCACTCCGGCGGCCTGCGCATGGGCGTGCTCACCCAGCACGACTCCCTCGACCCCGAGGCCACCGTCCGTCACGAGGTGATCGGCGACATGGCCGACCACGAGTGGGCGGGCAACGCCAAGATCAGGGATGTGCTCACCGGCCTGTTCGGCGGGCTCGACCTGCCGGGGTTCCCGAAGGGCCTCGACACGGTCATCGGGCCGCTCTCCGGTGGCGAGCGGCGGCGTATCGCGCTCGCCAAGCTGCTCATCGACGAGCAGGACCTGATCGTCCTCGACGAGCCCACCAACCACCTCGACGTCGAGGGCATCTCCTGGCTGGCGCAGCACCTGCGCGAGCGCCGCTCGGCCCTGGTCTGCGTCACCCACGACCGCTGGTTCCTCGACCAGGTCTGCACCCGCATGTGGGACGTCCAGCGCGGCGCGGTGTACGAGTACGAGGGCGGCTACTCCGACTACGTCTTCGCCCGTGCCGAGCGCGAGCGGATCGCCGCGACCGAGGAGGTCAAGCGGCAGAACCTGGTCCGCAAGGAGCTGGCCTGGCTGCGCCGCGGCGCCCCCGCCCGTACGTCCAAGCCGCGCTTCCGCGTCGAGGCCGCCAACGAGCTCATCAAGGACGTACCGCCGCCCCGGGACAGCTCCGAGCTGATGAAGTTCGCCTCCTCCCGGCTCGGCAGGACGGTCTTCGACCTGGAGGACATCACCGTCCAGGCGGGTCCCAAGGTGCTGCTCAAGCACGTCACCTGGCACCTCGGCCCCGGCGACCGCATCGGCCTGGTCGGCGTCAACGGCGCCGGCAAGACCTCCCTGCTGCGCGCCATGGCCGACGCGGCGCGGACCGAGGGCGAGGCGCAGCCGGCGGGCGGGCGGATCGCCGTGGGCAAGACGGTCAAGCTCGCG
This sequence comes from Streptomyces sp. NPDC127197, assembly GCF_042672405.1. Classification (NCBI taxonomy): domain Bacteria; kingdom Bacillati; phylum Actinomycetota; class Actinomycetes; order Kitasatosporales; family Streptomycetaceae; genus Streptomyces; species Streptomyces sp. NPDC127197. Next base: position 106,922 of record NZ_JBHXVG010000011.1, read on the forward strand.
TACCTGTCGCAGGAGGTCGCCGAGCTGGACCCGAACTGGCGGGTCCTGGAAGCCGTCCAGCGGGTGCGTGAGCGCGTCGACCTCGGCAAGGGGCGCGAGATGACCGCGGGCCAGCTGTGCGAGACGTTCGGCTTCAACAAGGAGAAGCAGTGGACGCCGGTCGGCGACCTGTCCGGCGGTGAGCGCCGCCGCCTTCAGCTGCTGCGCCTGCTCATGGACGAACCCAACGTCCTCTTCCTCGACGAGCCGACCAACGACCTCGACATCGAGACCCTCACCCAGCTCGAGGACGTCCTCGACGGCTGGCCCGGCTCGATGATCGTCATCTCCCACGACCGGTTCTTCATCGAGCGCACCACCGACCGCGTGTACGCCCTCCTCGGCGACGGCACGCTGCGGATGCTGCCGCGCGGTATCGACGAGTACCTGGAGCGGCGCCGGAAGATGGAGGAGGCGGCGGCCGCCGCGTCCGCCCCGGCCGCCCCGGCGAAGCCCGCCGCCGAGAAGAGCGCCGCCGACCAGCGTGCCGCCAAGAAGGAGCTGCAGAAGATCGAGCGGCAGCTGGACCGGATCTCCGAGAAGGAGACCAAGCTGCACGCCCAAATCGCCGAGAATGCAACGGACTTCGCAAAGGTGGCCGAACTCGACGCCGAGCTGCGGCAGTTGACGGGGGAGCGCGAGGAGCTGGAGCTGCGCTGGCTCGAACTCGCCGAGGACGCCTGAGCACCTGCCCGCGGGGCGCGCACGCCTCGTGAAGGGGGCGTGAAGGCGCGTAACGAGGGCATCACGGGCCGGTCCTCCCTTGGGAACAGGGGAGGAACCGGCCCCATGTTGTGTCGGTCCCGGGTGATAGAAAGGCCGTCTGAGAACCGTCTGAGAAGCATGGATGTGGCGGAAACACAGCGCCACCGGGCGCGGGCCACATCGGTCACATGCTCATCAGCCACAAGGGGGAACCGCTGATGACCCAGCCGCCCAACCAGCCGCCGAACGGCGGCTTCGGCGCGCCACAGGACCCGCCGCCGGGCGGCTTCGGCGCACCGCAGGACCCGCGGCAGGGCACACCCCCTCCGCCCGCCCAGCCGCCCCGGACGCCGCCGCCCCCGCAGGGCGCCCCGCAGCCTGGTTACGGCTATCCGCAGCAGCAGCCCGGCCCGTACGCCCAGCCGGGCCCGTACGGCACCCCCGGCCCCTACGGGCAGCCGAACGCCCAGGGCCCGTACGGCCAGCCGCAGCAGCCCGGCCCTTACGGCCAGCAGCCCGGCTACGGCTACCCGCAGCCCCAGTACCCCGGCGCCCAGCCGCCCGGCTCCGGCTCGCGCAACCCCTTCAAGGGCCGGCCCGCCCTGGTGATCGGTGCCGCGGTGGCGGCGCTGCTCGTCATCGGCGGCACCGTGTTCGCGGTGACCAGCGGCGGTGACGACGACAGGAAGAAGAAGCCGGTCGCCGGGCCGAGCGACGACGCCAAGCCCACCGCCTCCGACGACCCGGTCAACCCCGGGGACGGAAGCGGTGACGGCGGCGAGGACCCGGAGGACCTCAACGCGGGCCGCCAGGCGGGCGAGGCAAAGGTGCTCTGGTACAAGGAGGCGCCCGACGCGCCCGGTTCCGGCGCCGACGCCCCCGGTATGTGGATCACCGACAAAGCGGCGGTGAAGGCGGCGTACAAGCAGCTCCTCGCCTTCAACGTCGGTGACGGCAACCCCACTTGGGACCCCATCACCTTCCCGCAGAAGATCTGCGCAGTCACCCCGCAGAAGACGGCCGACGACAAGGTCGTCGTGGCGTACATGAACGGCGCCAGCGACCGCGCCAAGTGCAACCAGATCCAGCAGGTCGACCTCAACACCGGCGCGAAGGGCTGGAGCGGCGAGGTCGCCGACGGCGCGCTGTTCGACAGCGCGCTCACCATCGAGCTGTCGCTGACCGGCAACACGCTGATGGTGGGCCGCTCGCAGTCCGGCACGGCGTACGACATGGCCAGCGGCGACAAGCTGTTCGACAAGAAGAAGTACGGCGACGCCTGCTTCCCGTCCGCGTTCGCGGGCGGCAGCCGGCTGATCTCCGTCGCGTCCTGCGGTGCGGCCACGTCGAACGAGCACGACGAGATCCAGGAGCTGGACCCGCGCACCGGCCGGGTCCTGTGGACCCAGAAGTTCGACAAGGGCTGGCGGGTCGCCCGCACCTACTCCGTGGACCCCCTCGTCGTCTACAGCACCAACGACGACAAGGACGCCTGGAACATCTCCACGCTCGACGCCAAGGGCGGGTTCCGCTCCCAGGTCGCCGTCGACGAGGACTTCGCCCCCGAGTGCGGCTGGTCCGTCCTCCAGCGCGACCTGACCGGCTGCGTGGGCGTCGCCGCCGACGCGAACACGCTCTACCTGCCCACCGAGGCCACCGGCGGCGCCAACGAGATCGTCGCGATCAACCTCGCCAACGGCAAGGAGAAGTGGCGCGTCAAGTCCCCCGCGGACGAGTCGATGCTGCCGCTGAAGACCGAGGGCGGCAAGCTCATCGCCTACGTCGAGGCGTCGTACGACGCCGGCGGCCAGATCGTGTCCATCCCGACGACCGGCAGCAGCCACAAGCCGACGAAGCTCCTGCAGAACCCCGCCGGCGCAGCGGACGTCGAGGACAGCTTCTTCTCGCGGGACATCGACTGGGTGGACGGCCGCTTCTACCTCTCCTCCACGCGCCTGTCCGGCGACGACGAGGCGAAGGAGAAGCTGATGCTCGCCTACGGCAAGTGACGCGCTCCCCCGACTTCCTCCGTCCCCGTTCTTCCGAGGTACCCACGTCATGACCCAGCCGCCGCCCCCGCCGCCCAACCAGCCCCCGCAGGGGGGAGGTTACGGCGCTCCGCAGTCCCCGCAGGGCCAGCCCGCGCAGCAGCCGCAGCCGCCCGGCTTCGGTGCGCCTCAGGCACCGCAGACGCCCCCGCCGCTGGCTCAGCAGCCCCCGCAGACTCCGCAGCCTCCGCAGGGACAGCCCGGCTACGGCTACCCCCAGGCGCCTCAGGGCCCGCCGCAGCCCCCGCAGGGCACTCCGCCGCCCGGCTACGGCTACCCCGGCCAGCAGCCGAGCCCGTACGGCTACCCGGGCCAGCAGCCGAACCCGTACGGCCAGCAGCCCGGTTACGGCTACCCGCAGCAGACCGTGCCGATGCACCCGCAGGCCGGGGGCGGCCGGAAGCCGAACGCGCAGCTGCTCATCATCGTCGCGGCCGTCGTGGCGATCGCCGTGATCATCGGTGGCGGCGTCTGGTACGCGAACTCCTCCGGCGACAAGGGCAAGGACGACACCGCGAGCTCCAGCGGCGGCACCGGCGGCGACGACAAGGGCGGCACCTCCTCCAAGGGTTCGGAGAAGGTGCCGTCCGACCCGAGCTCCAAGGTGCTGTTCCAGATCCCGCAGCCGGAGGTCGCCGAGGACGAGAGCGTCGTGGTCGAGGGCTCCTGGCTCACCGACAAGGTGTACGCCAAGAGCGGTGTCGCCGAGATCGTCGGCTACGACCCCGACAAGGGCACCAAGCTGTGGACGATCCCGCTGCCAGGCCCGGTCTGCGAGGCCAGCCGGCACGTCTCCCAGGACAACAAGACGGCCGTCCTCTTCCAGCCGAAGATGCCCGCCAAGAACTCCTCCGAGGGCTGCAGCCAGGTCGCGGCGATCGACCTCGACACGGGCAAGAAGCTGTGGACGAAGACCGCCACCTCCGGTGACCAGCCGATCAGCTTCGACAACGTCACCGTCAGCGCGAACACGGTCGCCGTGGGCAGCTCCAGTGGCGGTGCCGCCTTCGACCTCGCCACCGGCGACGCGCTGTGGACGCCGAAGCCGGCGGACACCTGCTACGACGCCGGGTACGGCGGCGGCGCCAAGCTCGTCGCCGTGCGCAAGTGCGGTTCTTACGACGCGCGCGAGCTGCACATCCAGACCATCGACCCGAAGTCCGGGAAGGTGATCTCCGAGTACAAGATGGCCAGGGGCATCGAGTACGCCAGCGTCGTGTCGACCGACCCGCTGGTCGTCGCGGCCGACGTGGGCGACTCCGCGGGCGACGGCAGCGGCATCTCGGACTTCTTCTCCATCGACAACAAGACCGGCAAGCTGCTCACCCGTATCTCCGCGCCGGGCGACATCTACGCAGCCGACTGCGAGGGCATCACCCGGATCGAGGACTGCTCCGGGGTGGCGATCGGCAACGACCGGCTGTACCTGCCGACCGAGGAGGAGGACGGCTCCGACGACTACGGCCGGACCAACAAGATCGTCGTCTTCGACCTGGCCACCGGCAAGCAGACCGGCCAGCGTGCCGACGCAGGCGACGGTTACACGATCACGCCGCTGCGTATGGACGGCGGCAACGTGATCGCGTACAAGCGCGGGCCCTACGACAAGGGCGGTCAGGTCGTGTCCATCGACGGCAGCACCTTCAAGGAGACGAAGCTGCTGGAGAACCCCTCCACGGAGTCGGTGCTGGACGTGGAGCGGAGCATGTTGCCCGACTCCGCGGAGATCCTGTACGGGCAGGGCCGGCTGTTCATGTCGGACGTCTACGCGAGCGACTTTGGCAGTACCGGTGACGAGGTGGAGTACCTGGTGATCGCATTCGGCGCCAAGTGATCGTTGCTCGTGCCGGTGTTGCGGCCCCGTCCCTGCTCAGGGGCGGGGCCGTGCACTTACCGCTCATCACCCTCGAATGAGAGGAATTTCGGCGATCCGGGCACTTCTCACCAGTAGGGGCAGCGCAACGTCGAACAAGCGTGTAGCTTCCGGGGGCATGAAGGACGTCAGTGCCGGGGGGCCTGCGTCCTCGGGTCTGTCCGGGCCGGCTTTCCGGGTCCGTCAGACCCGCGTTCTGGGTCTGTCCGTGGGGACCTGTGGGCATCCATAGTGGGCGTCCACTGGGGGGACTGGGGGGTTCGATGGGAGTGCGGCTCATGGTGGTCGACGACCACCGATTGCTCGCCGAGGCACTGGCCTCGGCACTGAAGCTGCGGGGACATCGGGTGCTGGCCGCGGCGGCGCCGGCCGCGGGGGCGGCGGAACTGGTGATCGCCCGGGCGCCGGAGGTGTGCCTGCTGGGTACGGCGACACCGGCCGAGCCGGGGGCGTTCGACCCGGTGGTACGGATCAAGCGGGAGCGGCCGCAGGTGGCGGTGCTGGTGCTGGGCCCGGTACCGAGCCCGCGCGGAATCGCCGCAGCCTTCGCGGCAGGTGCGTCCGGCTACGTCCGTCACGACGAGCGCATAGAGGGCGTCGAGCGGGCGATCATGAAGGCGAGGGGAGGCGAGGCGGCCGTCGCGCCGCAGCTCCTCCAAGGGGCGTTCAGCGAGCTGCTGAACCCCGCGGCCCAGCCCGACGACGAGGGCCAGCGGCTGCTGCAGATGCTCACGCCGAGGGAGATCGAGGTCCTGGTCCGCGTGGCCGACGGCGAGGACACCCGCCTGATCGCCGCGGGCATGGGCATCGCCCCCTCCACCGCCCGCACCCACGTCCAGCGGGTCCTGATGAAGCTGGGGGTGGGGTCGCGGCTTGAGGCGGCGGCGTTGGCGGCGCGCACAGGGCTGCTGGACCGTGCAGGACCTCTCCCGCACGAACCGCGCCAATCGGATTCCTGATCCGCCCCTACGGCGGCGTACGCGTTGTGTCCCAGCCCTCGGCATAGATCTCGCCGGCGCTTGGCTTGGAGGCGGCCGTCGCCAGGAGGCGATCGTCGCGCCGCCCGCGCTGTCCTTCACGCCGTAGCGCAGGTACAGGCGGTAAGAGGCGTCGGAGCGCCGCAGCAGGTCGGGCGCGCCGTCGGCGTCGTGGTCGCCCACCGAGACGAGGTCCCGTTGGAGTCAGGCCGTTGAGGCAATCTTGGTGCCATCAGGAAGGACGATTCGGTGTAGCGCTCGAAGGCCGCAGTCACTACCGCCGCCAAGCCGCCCTTCCAACATGAAGCACGTGTCACCGGCGCTGATATCACCGCCCACGGCCGCCGCCACCGGCGACGGCCCGATCTCGCCTCCGAAACCTCTGGCACATTTCCCGGCCGCCTGGCTCTTCCTCGGCCAGCAACTCGACCACCGCACAGCCGGGCCTCCCCTGCGGCCAGCTACTTCTCCAGCCCGGCGATCTGCGAGCGCAGATCCTCCACCCGAGCACGCGACGCCGACGCCCTCGCCCGCAACCTCTCCAGCAGCGACACCACGAACCGCCTCTTCGCCCCGAGGCTGGTATCCACCGACTCACAGACGTGACTGCAGAGTTGAAGGAAGGCGCCCACCCCCTCGGACAGGGGGTCGCAGAACAGCGAAGGGCGCGCGGGCCGGTCCGATGACCGGGGCCCCGGCCTGCCAGCTGGAGAAGCTCGGCATGGCCTGGTCGGTGGCCGATGAGCAGTTCTGGGAGAACCTGGAAGCCGCCCGGGCGTAACTGCGACGAGCACTGGACGCTGTGCGCACCGCGTGGTGCTGGGAAAGCCCGTGGGGCAGCTTCTGTCGAATTTGCGCTGCCCTAGTGTGCGGGACAAGCATCCGGAACACGCCGCGGCGCTCGCGGACTCGCTGTTATCTGGGTCACATGATCATTTGAGGGATGGGTGGTGTGCTCTTGAACCTCTAGGATCCCCTGCGGCAGACCGTTCCAATCCAATTGCTAGGGGATCCTTGACACTTCGCCGTGGACTCACCGTGGGGGCCGCCGCTGTAGCGGCGCTTGCCTTCGCCGCGTCACCCGCGTCCGCCGCCGACGTGTACGCCCAGGCCGTCGGCTCCCAAGGCTGGGGCGACTTCTCCTACAACAGCAGGACCAGCGTGTACAGCATCATCCTGACTGTGCAGGACACCAAGGCTGACGGGCACCACGTCCGGGTTCGAGCGCAGTCCCAGGACCCGCTCGGCAGCATAAGCAGCTACTCGTGGCGTTACAACTACGAGGGCTACGGTGCCAAGATCAGTTGGTCGACCTCGCTGACCGACTCGAGCGGCATCAGTGCGATGCGCGTCCAGGTGTGCACGTACGAGGGCGACACCCCGCTTTCCTGCGACACCTCGGCATGGAACGCCAACCCCTACTACTGATCCCGCGAGCGGGCAGGGGTGGGTGCTGCCCCTGCCGTTGGCACAACAGCGAACCTCGCCGACAGCCGCCCGCAGCCAGAATGGCGGAAGGTACCCACCCGCATGGGCGGTGGGCCGTAGAACAGCAGCGCGCGTACGTGCCGGGCAGGTGCGGTTTGCGGGTCTGCGGCTCGCCGAGTGCCTGAGCGGCGCTGTGCGTGTCGCCGAGTCGCGTGGCGTGCGTCTGGGCGTGCCGTGCCTCGAGAGCAACGAGGACGTCGAGGACGACGAGATGGGCGACAGCAGCCCAGGAGGATCCTCTTGAGTCCCCGTGCCGTGTACCGCTTCATCCCGCACACCATCCGCCACGCACCGGAAGGCGGAGTGGTCTACGAGGCCCACTGCGCGCAGCCCGGCTGCTCGGCGGAATCCGGTGCCCACGAGGTCCAGGAGGCTGCCCAGGACTGGGCACTGCGGCACACCGGACGCACCGGTCACGCGCTGTTCCGCCGCGTCGTGACCGATTACGCGCGCGTCGCCCGCGCTGAGTAGTCCGTGCGAAGTGCGCCGGCCTGGCCCGGCGATCACCGGCGGACACGGACGCCGAGGACGCGAACACGACGGCACCAGCCACACGCGGTCGCACCGGCCCTCCGGGCCCACGGCCGCAAGGGGGGTGCCCCTACGGTGCCGGCACCCGGCGCCTCCGGGCCACCGGCCCGCACCCGTGCGCATGTGGTTCGCGGAAGGCGCGATACAGATTTCTGTATAGTCGCGGGTGTGAGTGATCCGTGGCTGATCGAGATCGAGCCGGAGGTGCGCCAGTGGCTGGAGCTCCTCTCGGATCAGCAATACGACAAGGCCGAGCGTGCTGCCGACATGCTCGCGGCCCAGCCGACCACCCTGGGGGAGCCCTACTCCCGGCACCTTGGTGGCAAGCTGCGAGAGCTGCGGTTCACGATGGAGGGGAACGCGGTCCGCATCACGTACTGGCTCGCTCCCGAGCAGCGGGTCGTGCTCCTGACGGTGTTCCGCAAGACCAGGCAGCGGGAGGAGGCCGAGGTCGAGCGGGCTCGGCAGGCACAGAAGGTGTGCGAAGCGGAGCATGGTCCGGCTGAGCACAGCTACGACCGGAGTGAGGAGGAGAAGTGGTGAACCACTCCCAGTGGAAGACCCGGCGGACCCGGAAGCTGCTGGGGGAGCAGGTCGAGGAGTCCGCGGCCTACGTGGAGGCCGGGTACGCGTTCGCCCTGGGACAGGCCGTCCATGACCGGCGTAGGGAACTCGGGCTGTCGCAGGCCGAGCTGGCGCGCCGCGCCGGAATGACCCAACCGCAGATCTCCAACATCGAGGGCGGCGACTCCGTACCGACACTGCCCCTGCTCACCCGTCTGGCCAAGGCTCTGGACGCATCGCTGACCATTGATCTCGATGGCGACAGTTCGACGTTCGTCTTCACTGCGCACGACCGCGACCGGTCGTCCGATGCTCCGTCGGACGGAGGCTCCTCTGCTGCTTGAGCCGCGCGCACCGCTGTCGTCATGCCGGGGCGTGTGAGGGTATCTCTGCGTGTGCCTGGGAGCAGGTGCCGAGCGCCGAGGGAGTGCCCGCCCCTCTTCATCGACAACGGGCACGGCCTGGGCGGACGTACATCTCCGTCTGGTGCGCCGAAGACCCGCAGATATGCCGGCCGGGCCGGAGCCCCCGGCGTGGGCTCCGGCTCCGTACCCGTACCCCCGACCGCGTTGTTACTCCGGCGTTTTCTCGTCCGGCAGGACAGCCGGCGGAGCCAGCGGCCGCAGCTTCAGCCACGCCAGGAAGAACAACCCGAGCAGCAGCATCCCCACTCCGGTCCACAGGTTGACGTTCACCCCCTCGGCCTTGGCGATCGCCGCATCGTCGTCGGTCAGCCCGGCGATCGTGACGATCACGCCGTAGATCACGAACAGCGCACCGATGGTCCGACGGATGTCGAACAGCCGTGCGGCGGTAGCGGACTTGCCCTCCAGCTCGGTGACTTCCCGCTGGACGTCCTTCTCGGAGAATCCGTGGTCCTCGGACATGGTCTCTCAATCCTCCCGCGGTCAGAACGAGAACGGGATGTAGCAGACGGCGGCCAGAATCACGGCACCCCAGCCGAGCAGCGCCGGCTTGCGGTACCACGCGTCGTCACCCACGGCGGGCGGCTCGGCCACACCGGGGGCCCGGGTGCCGTAGACCAGCCCCTGGAGTTCCTCCGCGGGCTTCGGCGCGGTGAAGAGCGACACGGCCACCATCACCACCGCACCGGCGACGAACCCGGCGATCGCGGAGACGAAGTTGGCGCCCTGGTCGGAGGGGATGCCGATGACGCCCTGCCGGTAGAAGACGAAGTAGTTCACCATCGCGGCGGTGGTGCCGGCGAGCAGACCCCAGAAGCCGGACTTCGCGGACGCCCGCTTCCAGAACATGCCGATGATGAAGGCGACGAACATCGGGACGTTGAAGAAGGAGAACAGCGTCTGGAGGTAGGCCATGATGTTCGAGAACGTCGACGCGAGGAACGCCGTGCCGATGGACGCGAGCACACCGATCGCCGTGATGAGCCGCCCGAACCGCACGTAGTACTCGTCCTCGCGGCCCTTCACCACGTACTTCGCCCAGATGTCGGACGTGAAGACGGTGTTGAAGGCCGAGATGTTGGCCGCCATGCCCGCCATGAAGGCCGCCAGGAGACCGGTGACCGCGATGCCCAGGACGCCGTTGGGCAACAGGTCCTGCATGAGGTACGGGATCGCGTCGTTGTACTGCAGGTCCGACTGGGGCGTACCGATCTGCGGCACCAGCGCCGCGGCGACCAGGCCCGGGATCATCACCAGGAAGACGATGAAGATCTTCGGGAACGCGGCGATCAGCGGCGTACGCTGCGCCGCGGACAGGTTCCTCGCCGACAGCGCGCGCTGCACCTCGGCGAAGTTCGTCGTCCAGTAGCCGAACGACAGCACGAACCCGAGGCCCAGGACGATCGTCAGCCAGTTCGCGCCGAGCGGGTTGTCGTGGCCGATGCCGGTGCCGCCCCACGCGGTCATGAAGTTCTCGCCGCGGCGTTCGGTCAGCGTGTCGGACAGCCCGTCCCAGCCGCCGACCTTCTTCAGGCCGAGCACCGAGATCGGGATGAGCGCGGCGAGGATCACGAAGAACTGCAGCACCTCGTTGTAGATCGCCGACGACAGACCGCCCAGGGTGATGTACGCCAGCACGAAGAAGCCGGCGATCACGATCGCCACCCACTGCGGCCAGCCGAGCAGCGCCTCGACGACGATCGCGAGGGCGTAGAGGTTGACGCCGGCGATCAGGATGGAGGCGCAGGCGAACAGGATCGAGCTGAGCAGGTGCGCCGACTTGTCGAAGCGCAGCAGCAGGAACTCGGGAACCGAGCGGACCTTGGAGCCGTAGTAGAACGGCATCATCACCAGGCCGAGGAAGACCATGGCGGGGATGGCGCCGACCCAGTACCAGTGGGTGGTGTAGACGCCGTACTGCGCGCTGTTGGCAGCCATGCCGAGGATCTCGGTGGCGCCGAGGTTGGCCGCGATGAACGCCAGGCCCGTGACCCAGGCGGGCAGGGAGCGGCCGGACAGGAAGAAGTCGAGGCTGGTCTTGACCGACCGGCGGGCGGCGAAGCCGATGCCGAGGACGACGACGAAGTAGATGCCGAGGATCGTGTAGTCGAGCCAGTTGGTGGGGAGCCGTAGCTCGGCGGCCAGGTATGTGGGGGTTTCCATACGCACTCGCTTCGTTGCGGGACTTCGTTGCGGGAACTGAGCCGAACCGATTCCTGAACTGATCCAGAGCGGAACCTACGCCTCCGCGTTCGCTAATTGAACACGCCCGATGTCGAGCTTTGATTGATTGTGATGTTGACTGTCGTGGTGAGTTGTGTTTTGGTGTGTTGAGTTCTGTTGATTGCTTTGGGTGGCTCGAATGAGGAGTCCGCGGTGAAGAAGACCTCGACCCGTCTCGCCGACGGTCGTGAGCTGATCTACTACGACCTGCGCGACGACGCCGTGCGCGACGCGGTCGACCGCCGTCCGCTGGACCGGACCGTCACGACCTCCGAGATCCGCCGTGACGAGCTGCTCGGCGACGCGGTCGCCATCGCCTCGCACCGCCAGGGCCGCACCTACCACCCGCCGGCCGACGAGTGCCCCCTGTGTCCGACGCAGGGCGACCGGCTGAGCGAGATCCCCGACTCGTCGTACGACGTCGTGGTCTTCGAGAACCGTTTCCCCTCGCTGGCCGGCGACTCCGGCCGCTGCGAGGTCGTCTGCTTCACCTCCGACCACAACGCCTCCTTCGCCGATCTGAGCGAGGAACAGGCCGGGCTGGTCCTGGACGCGTGGACCGACCGCACCTCCGAGCTGTCCCATCAGCCCTCCGTGGAACAGGTGTTCTGCTTCGAGAACCGCGGCGCCGAGATCGGCGTCACGCTGGGCCACCCGCACGGGCAGATCTACGCCTACCCCTTCACCACCCCCCGCACCGCCCTGATGCTCCGCTCGCTCGCGGCCCACAAGGAGGCGACGGGCGGGGAGAACCTCTTCGACGCCGTCCTGGAGCGTGAACTCGCCGACGAGCGGATCGTCCTCGCGAGTGAACACTGGGTGGCCTTCGTGCCGTACGCCGCGCACTGGCCGTACGAGGTCCACCTGTACCCGCGCCGCCGGGTGCCGGATCTGCTCGGGCTCGACGAGGCGGCGCGCTCAGAATTCCCCCAGGTTTATCTGGAACTCTTGAGGCGCTTCGACCGGATCTTCGGCGAAGGTGAACCGCCCACGCCGTACATTGCGGCCTGGCACCAGGCCCCGTTCGGCCAGCTGGAGGAGTTCGAGGGCGTCAGCCGTGACGACTTCGCGCTTCACCTGGAGCTTTTCACCATCCGCCGTACTTCCGGCAAGCTGAAGTTTCTCGCGGGTTCCGAGTCCGGCATGAGCGTGTTCATCAACGACGTGCCGCCGGAGCGCGCGGCCGAGCGACTGCGAGAGGTAGCGAGTTCATGAGCGGGAAGTACCTGGTCACGGGTGGTGCGGGATACGTCGGCAGCGTGGTCGCCCAGCATCTGCTGGAGGCCGGTCATGAGGTGACGGTCCTCGACAACCTCTCGACCGGCTTCCGAGAGGGCGTGCCCGCCGGCGCCGCCTTCGTCGAGGGCGACATCCGGGACGCCGCCAAATGGCTGGACTCCTCGTACGACGCCGTGCTCCACTTCGCCGCGTCCTCCCAGGTCGGCGAGTCGGTCGTGAAGCCGGAGAAGTACTGGGACAACAACGTCGGCGGCACGATGGCCCTGCTCGGCGCGATGCGCGAGGCGGGCGTACGCAGGCTGGTCTTCTCCTCCACGGCGGCGACGTACGGCGAACCGGAGCAGGTCCCGATCGTCGAGACCGCGCCCACCGCCCCGACGAACCCCTACGGCGCCTCCAAGCTCGCCGTCGACCACATGATCACCGGCGAGGCGAAGGCCCACGGCCTGGGCGCGGTGTCGCTGCGCTACTTCAACGTCGCGGGCGCCTACGGCGCTTTCGGCGAGCGCCACGACCCCGAGTCGCATCTCATCCCGCTGGTCCTCCAGGTCGCCCAGGGCAGGCGCGACGCGATCTCCGTCTACGGCGACGACTACCCGACGCCCGACGGCACCTGCGTCCGCGACTACATCCACGTCGCCGACCTGGCCGAGGCGCACCTGCTGGCCCTGACGGCGGCGACCCCCGGCGAGCACCTGATCTGCAACCTCGGCAACGGCAACGGCTTCTCCGTCCGCCAGGTCATCGAGACGGTCCGCCAGGTCACCGGCCACCCGATCCCGGAGGTCGTGGCCCCGCGCCGCGGCGGCGACCCGGCGGTCCTGGTGGCGTCGGCCGACACGGCCCGCGCCCGCCTCGGCTGGAACCCGTCCCGCGCGGACCTCGCGGGAATCGTCGCGGACGCGTGGGACTTCGCGCAGCGGCACGGCAAGTAGAACGTACGGAAGGTCAGGGGTCAGGGATATGAGCAGCGAGGCCGGCGAGGTCGCCGCAGGGACTGTCGCCGAGCGGTTCAAGGAGCTGTACGGGGCCGAACCGGACGGCGTGTGGGCCGCACCGGGCCGGGTCAACCTCATCGGCGAACACACCGACTACAACGACGGCTTCGTGATGCCGTTCGCGCTGCCGCACACCGCGGTCGCCGCGGTCTCGCGCCGCGACGACGGCGTACTGCGCCTGCACTCGTCGGACGTCGAGGGCGGCGTCGTCGAACTGGACGTCGACGCCCTGGAGCCGGAGTCGGACAGGAACTGGACGGCGTACCCGGCGGGCGTGGTCTGGGCGCTGCGCGCGGCCGGCCACGAGGTGACCGGCGCGGACGTCCACCTGACCTCCACGGTCCCGGCGGGCGCGGGCCTGTCGTCGTCGGCGGCCCTGGAGGTCGTGATCGCCCTGGCGCTCAACGATCTTTACGAACTGGACCTGAAGGGCTGGCAGTTGGCCCGCCTGTGCCAGCGCGCCGAGAACGTCTACGTCGGCGCCCCGGTCGGCATCATGGACCAGACGGCCTCCGCCTGCTGCACCGCGGGCCACGCCCTGTTCCTGGACACCCGCGACCTCTCCCAGCGCCAGATCCCCTTCGACCTCGCGGCCGAGGGCATGCGCCTGCTGGTCGTCGACACCCAGGTCAAGCACGAACACAGCACCGGCGAGTACGGCAAGCGCCGCGCCGGATGCGAGAAGGGCGCGGCCCTGCTGGGCGTCGACGCCCTCCGCGACATCCCGTACGCCGAGCTGGACGCGGCCCTGGCCCGCCTGGGCGACGAGGAGGAGGTCCGCCGCCTGGTCCGCCACGTGGTCACGGAGGACGAACGAGTCGAACGAGTCGTCGCCCTCCTGGAATCGGGCGAGACCCGCACGATCGGCCCGATCCTCACCGAGGGCCACGCCTCACTGCGGGACGACTTCCGCATCTCGTGCCCGGAGCTGGACCTGGTCGTGGACACCGCGCTTTCGGCGGGGGCCCTGGGAGCGCGCATGACGGGCGGCGGCTTCGGCGGCTCGGCGATCGTCCTGGCCGACGTCGCCGACGTGGACACCATCACCAAGGCAGTGGAGGAGGCCTTCGCAGCCGCCGGCTTCACCACGCCGCGCGTGTTCGAGGCGGTGCCTTCGGCGGGGGCACGACGGGTGAGCTGAGTTTCCGCCGGTCTGCTGGTGGCAGGCGGTGGCGGCGAATCAGAACTCGGTGCCACCGCCCGCGAAGCGCACCGGCGACACGAGGGCGATGCGGATCAGGCCGGGCTCGGGCGGCGGGGCGTCGTAGACGTAGGCAACGGTGAGAGCGGGGCGGGTGTCCGTTGCTTCAAGGCGCGTTGTGCAGAGCTTCATGTCCCCGACGGCGCTCCGGGCTCGCTTCGTTTCTCAGCGCCCCCCGAGCCTCTTCGTCAGCGTGAACTCCGTGATCCCCGGGGGATAGTCCGGGATCGCGCACACCACGTCGTACCCCTGTTTCTCGTAGAACTTCGGCGCCTGGAAGTCCCACGTCTCCAGCCGGGATGCCGAGCAGCCCCGCTCCGCCCGCGCCACCCGCTCCGCCTCGGACAGCAGTCGCGAACCCAGCCCCGCACCCCGGTGGCGTTCGTCGACCCACAGGTACGTCACGTGCAGCCACGCCGCCCACGTATGCCCCACCAGCCCGCCCGCCAGGGCGTCCGAGCCGTCCAACACCCACACGTGGAGGGGGACTTCGCGTTCGGCGGGGGTTCCACGCAGGTCGCGCAGGACGGGGGACGCGGCCGTATTGCTGTTGCGGAGCCGGGTGCGGAGAAGATCGCGCCGGGATTTGTCGACTTCTGTCTCCATACGAAACATGCGGCTCACCATAAACGCGTCGGACAACCAGTTCTGCAAATTACCTTCCGCTCCCGGTCCCCGGCCGTACTCTGATGAGCAGCGCCGGTGGGGGCCGGTGCTGTTCAGGGGGCGAGACGAGTTCGGGTACGACGCCCGAAGTGGGGGTAGCAGTTTCTGCACGGCGGCGGCCGTGCGGCTGCGGCGACCCCGTCCTGGGGAACGGCAGAAACAACAACCCGGGAGCGCTTCGGGCGTCGTACCCGCACCGGTCGGCGGCTCCCGACGATGGATCCCCTGCTCTTGGAGAGCGTGGGGGAGGGGGTTTTGTGGTTCGCATCCGAGTCCTGGTCGTCGACGACCACCGCATCTTCGCCGAGTCCCTCGCCGCGGCCCTGGCCGCCGAGCCCGACGTCGACGTCTCCGCGGCCGGCAGCGGTCCCGCCGCGCTGCGCAGCCTGGAGCGCGCGGCCGCCGAGGGCCGCCGGTTCGACGTACTGCTCGTCGACGCCGATCTGGGCGGGAACGTACCCGCAGTGCGGCCCACCGTGCCCGTGCCCGTGCAGGAGGGCGGCGTGGACGGGGTCGTGGACGGGATCTCCCTCGTCGCGGCGGTCCGGTCGGCGCAGCCCGCGGCGCGGATCGTCGTACTCGCCGAGAAGGACGATCCGCGGCGTGCCGCCCTCGCCCTGCAGGCGGGGGCCGGCGGGTGGGTCGCCAAGGACTGTTCGCTGTCCCGGCTGCTCACGGTCGTACGAGGTGTGCTGCGCGACGAGACGCATCTGCCACCAGCCCTGCTCACCGGGGTGCTGCGCGAGCTGACGGCCGCCCGGAAGCACCGCACCGAGAGCGAGCGGCTGGTGGAGTCCCTCACCCCGCGGGAGCGGGAGGTGCTGCGGTGCATGGTCGCGGGGCTCGGGCGCAAGGCCGTCGCCGAGCGGCTGTATCTGTCCCCGCACACCGTACGGACGCATATGCAGAACGTCCTCGGCAAGCTCGGCGTCCACTCCACCCTCGCCGCCGTCGCGCTGGCGCGCAGGGCGGGGGTCGGGCCCGTGGACCTAGCTGGGGATGTTGTCGAACGGGGCGGTCAACTGGCGTAGTAGCGCTGCCAGTTCGCTGCGCTGGGCGTGGGACAGCTCCGCGAGGATCGCCCGCTCCTGGTCCAGCAGGCCCGCCAGCGCCTGGTCGGCGCGGTCCCGGCCCTCGTCGGTGAGGCGGACCAGGACGCCACGCCGGTCGCTGGGGTCGGGCAGGCGTTCCACCAGGCCCTTCTTTGCCAGGCGGTCGATACGGTTCGTCATCGTGCCCGAGGTGACCAGGGTCTGGGTCAGCAGCTGTCCGGGGGAGAGCTGGTACGGGGTGCCCGCGCGGCGCAGTGCCGTCAGGACGTCGAACTCCCAGGGCTCCAGGTTGTGCTCGGCGAAAGCCAGCCGGCGTGCGCGGTCCAGGTGCCGGGCGAGTCTGCTCACCCGGCTGAGCACCTCGAGCGGTTCCACGTCGAGGTCCGGGCGCTCCCGGCGCCATGCTGCGACCAGCCGATCGACCTCGTCCTCCATGGCGATCAGTGTAGTGGTTGTGTCGACGTGAAGTCTCTTGACGTCAAGATACCTTGCGGGGCAAGCTGGGGCCGACCTACGGTGACTTCAAGGAAGGCCCGCCATGTCTGCCGCCGCCACCTGGGACCCCGCCCAGTACCTGCGTCACGCCGGCCACCGCGCCCGCCCCTTCGCCGACCTCCTCGCCCACGTCCCCGATCTCCCCGCCGGCCGGCCCCGCATCGCCGACCTCGGCTGCGGCCCCGGCAACGTCACGGCCCTGCTCGCCCGGCGCTGGCCCACCGCGCACATCACCGGCTACGACAACTCCCCGGAGATGCTCGCCGACGCCCGGGCCCAGGCGGGCCCCACCCCGGCCGGCGGCCGCCTCGACTTCGCCCACGCCGACGTGCGCACCTGGACGCCGACGGAGCCGCACGACCTGATCATCAGCAACGCCACGCTCCAGTGGGTGGCCGGCCACGCCGACCGCTTCGGCGACTGGATCGCCGGGCTCGCCCCCGGCGGCACCTTCGCCTTCCAGGTCCCCGGCAACTTCGATGCCCCCAGCCACCGCCTGATGCGCGACCTCGCCGCCGCCCACCCCCGCCTCTCGGGCGTCCTGCGTCACGACGAGGCGGTCCTGGCGCCCGAGGCCTACCTCGAACATCTCACCGCCCTCGGCTGCACGGCCGACGTCTGGGAGACCACGTACATCCATCTGCTGACCGGCGAGGACCCCGTCCTCGACTGGGTGAAGGGCACGGGCCTGCGCCCCGTCCTCACCGCCCTCGCGGACGACCCCGCGGCGAAGGACGAGTTCCTGAACGACTACCGAGCCGCCCTGCGTCGCGCCTACCCGTCAGGCAAGCACGGCACCCCGTTCCCCTTCCGCCGCATCTTCGCCGTGGCGTCCACGCCGCTGTGAGGTGCGGGAGGTGGGGATTCAGGGCGTTCGGCCCAGGTGGGTGACGAGGATGTGGATCACGTCGTCGTCGATGACGTACAGAACCCGGTAGTCGTTGACGTACAGGCGGCGCACATCTTGTGAGCCGTAGGGGACGGAACCGTGTGGGCGGGGTTGAGTGGCCAGGGCGTCCACAGCTTCGTAGACAGCGGCCAGCCCCGTGGGGTCGTCCTTGAGGAACCGCACGGCCGCGTTGGTGGCGCGCGGTTCCCAGATGATCTCGTAGGTCACTTACCGCAGTCCCAGCATTCGGCCGACCTCTTCGTGCGGGATGCCCGGCCCGAGTGTTCCGCGCTCCTTCTTGAGCTCGTACTCGGCCACCGCAAGGGCATCTTCGAGATCCTCTATTACCTGGGGTGAGATCAGGAGCGCGGCCACGTGTCCATGGTCGGTGAGGGCGATGGTCTCGCGGGAGTGGGCGGCACGGCGGACCAGGTCGCCGAGCTGGGAGCGGGCCGCGCTGATCGCAATCTCAGTCATGTGCACATGCTGACACAAGATTAACCTTGTTGTCTCTTGGTTCAGCTCTTTCGATGCCCGATCAACCGCGGCTTCTGCTCCAGCCCGTCCAGCCCGTGCCACGCCAGATTCACCAGATGCGCCGCCACCTCCGCCTTCTTCGGGCGGCGTACCTCCAGCCACCACTGGCCGGTCAGCGCGACCATGCCGACCAGGGCCTGGGCGTACAACGGAGCCAGCTTGGGGTCGAAGCCGCGGCTTTTGAACTCGCGGCCCAGGATGTCCTCCACCTGGGTGGCGATGTCCGAGATGAGAGACGCGAAGGAGCCGGTCGACTGCGGGATGGGGGAGTCACGGACCAGGATGCGGAAACCGTCCGTGTACTCCTCGATGTAGTCCAGCAGCGCGAACGCTGCCTGTTCGCACAGCTCACGCGGATGGCCCGCGGTCAGCGAGCTGGTCACCATGTCCAGCAGGCGCCGCATCTCGCGGTCCACGACCACCGCGTACAAACCCTCCTTGCCGCCGAAGTGCTCGTACACCACCGGTTTGGACACCCCGGCCTTCGCCGCGATCTCCTCCACCGACGTGCCCTCGAAGCCCTTCGCGGCGAAGAGGGTGCGACCGATCTCCAGCAGCTGCTGGCGACGCTCCGCACCGGTCATACGGGTACGGCGCGTGCGCCGCGGCTTCTCGTTGCTGGGAGTGCTGCTGGAGTCGGTCGCCACGCCGTCAATCATGCCGCCTCGGCGGTCTCCCGCCCGCGCCGGGAGCCGTCTCCCCCGGTGTTCCGGCGGGAATCGATACGCGAGCGTGATGGCCAGCGCACGTCGTAGGCCCACCCGGCCAGCTCGAACCAGCGGATCAGCCGGGCCGAGGAGTCGATCTGGCCGCGCTCCACACCGTGCCGCGCGGAGGTCGGGTCGGCGTGGTGCAGGTTGTGCCAGGACTCGCCGCAGGACAGGATCGCCAGCCACCACACGTTGCCCGAGCGATCACGCGACCTGAACGGGCGCTTGCCGACCGCGTGGCAGATCGAGTTGATCGACCACGTCACGTGATGCAGCAGCGCCACCCGGACGAGTGACCCCCAGAAGAACCCGGTGAACGCGCCCCACCAGGACATCGTCACCAGGCCGCCGATCAGCGCCGGCAGGGCCAGGGACACCACTGTCCACAGGATGAACTGACGGGAGATGTTCCGCAGCGTCCGGTCCTTGATCAGGTCCGGCGCGTACTTGTCCTGCGGCGTGCGCTCCTCGTCGAACATCCATCCGATGTGTGCCCACCACAGACCCTTCATCAGGGCCGGCACGGTCTCGCCGTAACGCCACGGGGAGTGCGGGTCGCCCTCCGCGTCGGAGAACTTGTGATGCTTGCGATGGTCGGCCACCCAGCGCACCAGGGGGCCCTCGACCGCCAGCGAGCCCGCGATCGCCAGTGCGATCTTCAGGGGCCGCTTGGCCTTGAACGAACTGTGGGTGAAATGGCGGTGGAAACCGATCGTGATGCCGTGGCAGCCGAGGAAGTAGAAGAAGACCAGCAGGCCGAGGTCCAGCCAGCTCACGCCCCACCCCCACGCCAGCGGCACCGCCGCGATCAGCGCGAGGAACGGGACGATGATGAAGAGCAGAAGCGCGATCTGCTCCGCCGAACCCTTGCGGTCGCCGCCCAGGGTGCCGACCGGCTGGGAGGCGGAGGTGTCCTGGGAGGTCGCCTTCGGGGCGTCGTCGATCACATCGGAGCTCGTGGTCATGGGGCGTCCCCTGTGGGGTTTCGAGGGTTGAGATAGGTGCCATGGCTGGGGGAAGTCCGCGAGAGGGGCTCGAAAGAGCCTTCCCTACGGTTCCGTAACCTACGGCGTCGTAAGTATGTCAGTGCGCCGCCCGGCGGCAAGAGCCCGTGAGCTGCGCGTCCCGGCCGACACCTATCCTGGAGTCGGTCGGACAGCGCGGTCCGCTCTGTTTACTTCCCGGATGATCCGGCCCGTATGCGGCACCCCGCCGCGCGAACGGGTCACCGGGTTCCCTCCCTCACGAGCTTCAGACGAGCTTCAACACTGCAAGGAGCCGCACCTGTGAGCAGTGCCGACGACCAGACCACGACGACCAGCAGTGCGCTGCGCGCCGACATCCGCCGGCTGGGCGATCTTCTTGGTGAGACACTCGTCCGCCAGGAGGGCCCTGAGCTGCTGGAACTCGTAGAGAAGGTGCGCCGCCTCACCCGCGAGGACGGCGAGGCCGCCGCAGAACTGCTGCGCGGCACCGAACTGGAGACCGCGGCCAAGCTGGTCCGCGCCTTCTCCACGTACTTCCACCTGGCCAACGTCACCGAGCAGGTCCACCGCGGCCGCGAACTGCGCGCCAAGCGCGCCGCCGAGGGCGGACTGCTCTCCCGTACGGCAGACCGGCTGAAGGACGCCGACCCGGAGCACCTGCGGGAGACGGTCCGCCACCTCAATGTTCGTCCGGTGTTCACGGCCCACCCCACGGAGGCCGCCCGCCGTTCGGTCCTCAACAAGCTGCGGCGCATCGCCGCGCTGCTGGACACCCCCGTCATCGACGCCGATCGGCGCCGCCACGACACCCGTCTGGCCGAGAACATCGACCTCGTATGGCAGACCGACGAGCTGCGCGTCGTACGCCCCGAACCGGCCGACGAGGCCCGCAACGCGATCTACTACCTCGACGAGCTGCACGCGGGCGCCGTCGGCGACGTCCTCGAGGACCTCACCGCCGAGCTGGAGCGCGTCGGCGTCAGGATCCCCGACGACACCCGCCCGCTCACCTTCGGCACCTGGATCGGCGGCGACCGCGACGGCAACCCCAACGTGACCCCCGAGGTCACCTGGGAGGTGCTGATCCTCCAGCACGAGCACGGCATCAACGACGCCCTGGAGATGATCGACGAGCTGCGCGGCTTCCTGTCGAACTCCATCAGGTACACGGGCGTCACCGAGGAACTGCTGGACTCCCTCCAGACGGACCTGGAGCGGCTCCCCGAGATCAGCCCCCGCTACAAGCGACTGAACGCCGAGGAGCCCTACCGCCTGAAGGCCACCTGCATCCGGCAGAAGCTGGAGAACACCAAGCAGCGCCTCGCCAAGGGCACCCCGCACGAGGCGGGCCGCGACTACCTCGGCACCAGCGAGCTGCTCCACGACCTCAAGCTGATCCAGACCTCCCTGCGCGAGCACCGCGGCGGACTGTTCGCCGACGGCCGCCTCGACCGCACCATCCGCACGCTGGCCGCCTTCGGCCTCCAGCTCGCCACCATGGACGTACGCGAACACGCGGACGCCCACCACCACGCCCTCGGTCAGCTGTTCGACCGACTGGGTGAGGAGTCCTGGCGGTACGCGGACATGCCGCGCGACTACCGTACGAAGCTGCTCGCCAAGGAACTCAGGTCGCGCAGGCCGCTGGCCCCGACGCCCGCGCCCGTCGACGCGGCCGGCGAGAAGACCTTCGGCGTCTTCCGGACCGTCAAGCGGGCCCTGGAGGTGTTCGGGCCCGAGGTCATCGAGTCGTACATCATCTCGATGTGCCAGGGCGCCGACGACGTCTTCGCGGCGGCGGTGCTGGCCCGCGAAGCCGGCCTGATCGACCTGCACGCCGGCTGGGCGAAGATCGGCATCGTGCCGCTCCTGGAGACGACGGACGAGCTCAAGGCCGCCGACTCCATCCTCGAGGACATGCTCGCCGACCCGTCCTACCGGCGCCTGGTCGCCCTCAGGGGCGACGTGCAGGAGGTCATGCTCGGCTACTCCGACTCCTCGAAGTTCGGCGGCATCACGACCTCGCAGTGGGAGATCCACCGCGCCCAGCGGCGACTGCGTGACGTCGCCCACCGCTACGGCGTACGGCTGCGCCTCTTCCACGGCCGCGGCGGCACCGTCAGCCGTGGCGGCGGCCCCACCCACGACGCGATTCTCGCCCAGCCCTGGGGCACCCTGGAGGGCGAGATCAAGGTGACCGAGCAGGGCGAGGTCATCTCCGACAAGTACCTGATCCCGTCGCTGGCCAGGGAGAACCTGGAGCTGACGGTGGCCGCGACCCTGCAGGCCTCCGCCCTGCACACCGCCCCCCGCCAGTCCGGGGAGGCGCTGGCCCGCTGGGACGCGGCGATGGACGTGGTCAGCGACGCGGCGCACGCGGCGTACCGCAGGCTGGTGGAGGACCCGGACCTCCCGGCGTACTTCTTCGCCTCCACGCCGGTCGACCAGCTCGCCGACCTGCATCTGGGGTCGAGGCCGTCCCGCCGCCCCGACTCGGGCGCGGGCCTGGACGGGCTGCGGGCCATCCCATGGGTGTTCGGCTGGACCCAGTCCCGGCAGATCGTCCCCGGCTGGTTCGGCGTCGGCTCCGGCCTGAAGGCGCTGCGCGAGGCGGGCCTGGACACCGTGCTCGACGAGATGTACGAGCAGTGGCACTTCTTCCGCAACTTCGTCTCCAACGTCGAGATGACGCTGGCCAAGACGGACCTGCGGATCGCCGGGCACTACGTCGACACCCTCGTCCCCGACGAGCTGAAGCACGTCTTCGACGCCATCCGCGCCGAGCACGAACTGACCGTGCGGGAGATCCTCCGCGTCACCGGCGAGGACGAACTTCTCGAGGCCCAGCCCGTCCTGAAGCAGACGTTCACCATCCGCGACGCCTACCTGGACCCCATTTCCTACCTCCAGGTGGCCCTCCTGAAGCGCCAGCGCGACGCAGCGGCCGCGGGCACCGAGCCCGACCCGCTGCTGGCGCGGGCCCTGCTGCTGACGGTCAACGGCGTCGCCGCCGGCCTGCGCAACACCGGCTGACCGGCCCGGACCCGACGGTGCCCCCGTGCTGTACGAGCACGGGGGCACCGCCGGTTGTGCTACGGCCGTCAGCTCTGGCTTGCCTTCCGGCGCCGGAAGACCAGGTAACCGCCGGCGGCGAGCAGCGCGGCGGCGGCGCCGGACAGCAGGCCCACCGGGGCACCGTTGCCGGTCTCGGCGAGATCGCCCTCGGCGGTGCCGCCCTGGGCGGACGGCGAGGAGGACGCGGCAGGAGCGGCACCCTCCTCGGCGGACGCGCTCGGGGAGGCAGCCGGAGCCTCGGTGCCTTCGACCGTCTCCGACGGGGTGGCGGACGGCGTCGTGTCGTCGCTCTCCTCCTCGCAGTCCGTCCAGAACACCTTGTGCTTGGCCGAGCCGTGCTCGCCGTCGAAGTTCCAGAACAGTTTGTAGTGCCCGTCGGGCAGCGACAGGTCGTCCGTACGGCCGTGACCGTCGGCGTCGAGGGTGAGGGCGCCGGCCGTGACCGTCTCGCCCTTGGTGGCGGCGGTCGGGGCCCAGGCCTCGATGTGCCAGTCGATCTGCTGGCCGGCGTCGAAGCCGAAGGCGTCCAGGTAGAACGTGCAGACGTGCGGCTCGTTCTTGCGGAGCTCCTCGCCGGTGGCGGCGTCGTGGATCTTGACGGTGCCGTTGTCGCCCGGGGCGGTCGCGTGGGCGACGGCCGGGGAGGCGAGGAGAGCAGCCGCGGCGACGGCGGACAGGGCGCCGGCGCGAGTGAGGGTACGCATGGGGCAGTCCATCTTCGAGAAACCAATGGGGAAGATGTGGAGGGGGCGGCTCAGCTTCCAGCCCGGCCCGTCGGCAGAACAAGCACGAACAGGCAACGCTCAGATCCTTCACAGACGTGGAGGTCGGCGATGCCGGCCCAGATCACTCAGATCACTCAGATCGCCCAGATCCCTCAGATCACGAGAAAAGCCGCCGTGATCAGCGCGAACCCCGACCCGGCCATGACCCACGCCGCCCGCGTCCGCCCCAGCCCGCCCGCGACCACCACCGACGCGAGCAGCAGCGCCCCGCCCAGCGGCACCCAGGAGTAGAGGATCCCGGCGGGACCGGACCGGACGACCTCGCTGCTGCTCGGCTTCATCACGACGGTGTACGTCTCGCCGTCCGCCACGGCGGCCGAGTTCTCGATCACGACCCGCTCCCGGGCCTGCGACCCTGCGGAGATCGGCGTGTAGGGCCCGGTGCAGGTGTCCGCACCGCACCCCGTCACCTCGATGGTCCCGCTCTCCCGCCCCTTGGTGAGCATCACGTACTGGGCGGAACTCCAGGACGCCCACACCCCCGCGATCAGGATCAGCGCGGCGACGACCCCCATCGCCGCGAGCCGCCCGAACCGCAGCACCGTGAACGCGCCCTGAGTGGAGACGACGGCAGTAGGCATGGCCGCAATCCTTGGCCATTGCCTTGCCCAAAGTCAATCTCGGCCGGACGGGAACCGGGGACAGGGGAGTCCAACGTTCTTAAGGTGAAGGGGAGATGGGGACCGGGCAACACGAGGGGGGAGCGGGATGACCGCGCTGCTGTTCGTTCACGGGACCGGTGTGCGCCGTGAAGCGTACGACGGGACGCTTGGCCTGCTGCGGGAGGGCCTGGCGCGCGTCGATGCGCAGCTGCGGGTCGAGGAGTGCTACTGGGGCGACATCTTCGGCGTCCCCTCCGGAGTGGGCGGCGCCGCACTGCCCGGCGCCGTCCCGGCCACCGAACTGGACACCACCACCGCCACCGACCTCAGCGAGACCGACCAGGACGCCGTGCTGTGGGGCCGCCTCTACGAGGACCCGTGGCTGGCGCTGCGCACCCCCGACGACCCCGACGACAGAGGGCGGCCCGCCCTCGGCGAACGCATGGGCCCCGAGGTCGAGGCCCGCGGCCGCACCCTCGCCCGGGCGGCCGAACTCCCCGCCGACCTGCGGCCGTTCCTCCCGGACGAGCAGGCCCGCACCGAATTCGGCGCCGCCCTGACAGCCGTACTCGACAGCCCGGCCGGCCGCCACGCCCTCACCCACGGCGCCGGCCGCGGCCGGCTGCCCCTCGCCATCGCCACCGCCACCGTCGCCTCCCACCTCGGCGGCATCCTCCAGCGCGGCCTGCCGCTGCCCTGGACACCGCAGGAACGCGACGACGTCGTCGGCATCGTCACCCGCGAACTGGGCGGCGAGGCCCGCGGCGTGGGCCGCCACATCTTCCGTACGTCCCTCTGGGCCGCCCAGCGGCTCGGCGTCATGCGGCTCGCCGACCGGCACCGCGCCGACCTCATGACCAAGGCCCACCCACAGGCCGGCGACGTCCTCAAGTACCTCGCCCGCGGCGACGGACTGCGCGCCGTCATCCGACAGCGCGTCGCCGAGACCGCCGACGCCCACGGCCCCGTCGTCCTCCTCGCCCACAGCCTCGGCGGGATCGCCGCCGTCGACCTGCTCGCCCTCGAGCACCTCAGCGGCGTACGCCACCTCGTCACCGTCGGCTCCCAGGCCGCCCACCTGCACGAGATCGGCGCGCTGCCGGGCCTCGCCCCCGGCAAACCCCTGCCCGAGCACTTCCCCACGTGGACCAACATCTACGACCGGCGCGACCTGCTCGGCTTCGCCGCCGCGTCCGTTTTCCCCGACCCCCGCGTCCAGGACCGGGAGTTCAGCTCCGGACAGCCCTTCATCGCCTCCCACAGCGCGTACTTCCGCAACCCCGACGTCCACGCCTTCCTCGCCGGCCTCCTGCGGGACGTACCGTGACGGCACTGCCCCGGGGCGCCTTACCGCAGAACACGTTCGCCGTCCTCGTCGGCGTCGAGGAGTACGAGTCCTCGTCCTTCCCCACCCTCAAGGGCGCCGCCGCCGACGCCCTCCGCCACGCCGAATGGCTGTGCCGGAGCGGGGTGCCGCCCGCCCAGATCCGGCTGTGCCTGTCACCCGACCACAGCCCCGACGTCCAGAACGCCGCCCGCCGCCTCGGCCTCACCGTCCGGCCCGCCCACCAGGCCGGCGTCGAGGAACTGCTGAAAACCGAACTGCCGCAGTGGGAAGGCGACCTGCTGTGGCTCGCCTGGTCCGGACACGGCGTCACCGACCCCCGCACCCGCGAACTCCTGCTGCCCTTCGGCGACGGCACCGACTACGCCGAACAGACCCTCGCCGCCACCAGCCTCCAGGACACCCTCCTCCACCACCCGCACTACCAGCGCATCCCGAAAAAGATCTTCTTCATCGACACCTGCCGCCTGCACGAACGGGTCGCCGAACACTACGGCGTCCTCAAACTCCCCGCCGCCCCCCACGCCACCACCGACACCCGACTCTCCGTCCTCTACGCCACCCAGGACGACGACTACGCCGCCAACGGCCGCCTCGGCTTCACCCAGGCCCTCCTCGACGAACTCAACGGCACACCCAGCCCCTGGCCCCCGGACGTCGACACCCTCGCCACCACCGTCCAGAAACGACTCGAACGCACCGGAGCCGGCACCCAACGCCTCCAACTGCACGTACGCAACTGGCAAGGCCACCGCCGCGACTACGAGATCGGCGACCGCCGCGACCGCCCCGCCTGGCTGCGCACCCACGCCAAAATGCTCACCAGGCTCGACAGCAGCTACCACAACGACCACCTGCCCTACGTCACCCCCCAAGGAGCCGCACACCGGCCGGAAACCCTCCTCGCCCGGCTCGAGAAGAACATCGACCCCGACACCGGGCTGCTCCTCGTCGGAGTCGCCGGCGCCGGCAAAACCCGCACCTGCCTCGAAGTCGCCGGCCTCGCCGCCACCCGACGCTGGACCGTCCTCCACGTCAGCCCTGACACCGACCTGACCGAACCCGTCCTCACCGAGCAGATCCGCCACGAGATCGACCACCGCCCAGGCCGGCCCATCCTGCTCGTCCTCGACTACCTCGACCGCTACAACCAGCTCGACCTGAAAGAACTCGCCGCAGGGCTACGCGGCGAAACCGGCGCCGGCGCACGCGTCGCCTGCCTGGCCGCCGTCCGCCCCGGAGCCCTGCAAAGCGTCCTCGACCGCGGCAGCGCCGACCTGTTCACCCCCATCGACATCGACAAGGACGAACAGCACCAGAAAAACATCACCCAGGCGATCTTCACCTCCTTCGCCAAGGAGCCCCTCGACACCTGGGGATTCGACGAGATGGCCGACATCTGCACCACCCGCCCCGGCATGGCCCGCCTCCTCGCCATCGCCGTCGACAAACGCTTCCAGCAGATGAAGGCCAACGGCGACGACGTCTCCAGCCCCCCGGCATCCATCCCCCGCGACGGCCTCGTCGGCTGGCTCCGCCGCCGCACCCAGGAAGACCTGCCCGCCGACGGCCCCGACCGCACCCTCCTGCACGCCGCCACCGTCACCGCCCTCAGCTGCCCCCACCCCCGCCCCACCGTCGAACACACCGTCGACCGCTACCTCGCACAACACGCCCCCGGCGACCGCGCCGCCGACACCCTCGCCGAACTCGAAGCCATCGGCTGGCTACGGCACGACACCGACGACACCGTCGACCTCGTCCACGACAGCGTCACCGACGCCTTCCTCGACCGAGCCTGCCGCAGCCCCCGCTCCACCCTCGACTCAAGCGCACTCCGCGCCTTCCTCGACGCCCTCCTCGGCAACCTCCACACCTACCGCCAGAGCATCGCCCACCTCGGCCGCTTCGCCGCCGACCTCCCCGAACACGACCACGTCGCCCGCCGCCTCCCCGGCGAATGCGCCACCTGGCTACGCGAACGCAAGCAGACCGTCCTCACCACCCTCCTCACCGAACCCCGCGAAGGCCTGCGCACCCTCGTCGCCATGGTCTCCGCCCCACCCTGGCGGCAAGCCGTCATCGACACCTGGACCGACCTCGCCCAACCCTGGATCGACGCCACCACCCCCACCGACCCGGCAGCCGTCCGCATCCTCCTCATCGACGCCGTCCGCAACCACCCCGGACCCCTCCCCGACGTCCTCCTCGACGCCGCCCGCACCTGGCTCGACCGGCACACCACCACCGACATCAACTCCCTCGCCCTCATCACCGCCCTCCTACGCTCACCCGGCCTCCACCACGACAACCCCGCACACCACACCCACCGCACCCACCTCGAAGAACGCGCCCAGACCTGGCTGCGCCAATACGGCAGACGCCGCGACGGCCTCGCCCGCCACCCCCTCCAAGCCCTGCTCCGCGCACCCGAATGCGGCCCCGCCGTCCTGCGGCCCGCCGCCACCACCGCCCTCGCCCTCGTCTCCCGCACCCCCCACAGACGCGAGAACGAATGGCTCCTCTCCGCCCTGCTCCGCTCCAGCCACCTGCCCGACGAAGCCTGGCCCCGCCTCGCCGAAACCACCCGGACCTGGCTCGCCGAACACGTCCCCCTGCGCTCAGCCACCTACGTCATCGACCGGGCACTCGAACAGCCCGCCATCCCCACCCCGAAAGCACAACAGATCGCCGACCTCGCCCTCACCTGGCTCACCCACAACAAAGAGGACGAAGCCGCCGACTTCGTCCTCTCCGCACTCCTCAAACGCGAAGGCCTCACCGACCCCACCGTCCGACAGGCCATCACCCACATCCACGCCTGGCCCACCTGGCGCAAAACCGCCCTCCGCGCCTCCTTCGTCCTCGCCCCCCTCCTCCACGAAAGCTGCGCCAGAACCGCCCCCGACCTCACCCCCACCAGCGTCGACCTCGCACTCCAGTGGCTCACCGAGCACGAAACCAAACCACAGGCCGGCTTCGTCCTCGCCCCCCTCCTCCGACTGCGCGACCCCGCCACCCACGACCAGGACGCCGCCACCGTCAAACAACTGGCGATCAACGCCGCCCTGCACTGGCTCGACCCCGACCGCCCCTGGGACCGGCGCCTGATCGGCTCACTCCTCGCCCAAGGGCCCCACATGAGCCCCGACCAACGCAACAAAGCCGCCGCCGCAGCCGTACACCGCATGCAAGCCGGCCTACAGGACACCGCCGCCGACACCGACCAGCACACCAGGCCCGGCACCCACCTCGACGACAGCTTCGTCCACCGCGAACTCCTCGAAATGCAAGGCCTGCCCCCCGGACTCCAGAACCCCGCCTTCACCCACGCCCTGACCTGGCTCGACCTCCACGGCGACGAAGCAAGGGCCACGTTCGTCATCGCCCCGCTGCTCTACCGGGCCACCGCCTGCCACGCCGGCCCACAACTCAGCGCCGCCGCCGACCACGCACTGCGCTGGCTGAACACCCACGCCCCCGCCAAAGAAGCCGACTACGTCCTCAGAAACCTCCTCGTCGCCCCCGCAACCCCAGCCGGCGACCTCGAACCCTCGACCGTCGCCCACCGCACCATCGACCACGCCCTCACCTGGCTCGCCGCACACGGCAACGACTCCGTCATCGACTGCATCAACGGCACCGTCACCTGGGGCGCATCCGTACTCGGCCATCTCCTCGACCGCAAGGACGACCTCACCACCGACCAGGCAGCCACCCTGCTCGACATCATCACCAGGCACCTCGGACAACACCCCCGCACCCCCGACACCGCCCACGAGGAGAACCACCTGCTGCGCCGGCTCCTCCGCTTCCCCCTCACACCCCAGCCCGCCGAAGCCCGCACCACCCGCTGGGCACTCGACCGACTCGGCCCCGACCCCCACCTGCCCGGCGACGACCTGACCATCAGCGCCCTCCTGCGCCGCCTCAACAGAACCGGCGCCGACGAACCCGAAGCGGTCCGCTCCGCACTCCACTGGCTCGCCACCCAGCCCACGAAACCGGAGGACTGCTACCTCCTCAGCCGCCTCCTCGAAGCCCCCCACCTCGAACCCCGCGCACGCCGGACCACCGAACAGCACGCAGCCAACTGGCTCAAGGACTACGGCACCACGCCCGAAGCCTCCTTCGTCCTGGCCGGCCTGCTGATCTCCGCCCGCACCACCGGCACCCCGGACCCCGACCTCGTCCACGCCGCCCACGACTGGCTGACCCGCCACCCAGACCTGGAAAGCGCCCCACACGTCCGCGCCGCCCTCGACACCGACAACCCCCGCAACGGCCACCCAGCCCCGACGACCACCAGGAACTGACCGGCAGAAGCTGACGATCAGCAGCCGACGTCAGAAGCCGACCGTCAGGAGTTGTACGTCCCCTGCGCCCGCTCCAACCCCTCGATCACCAGACACTCCACCGCATCCGCCGCCCGGTCCACGAAGTAGTCCAGCTCCTTGCGCTCCGCCGACGAAAAATCCTTCAACACAAAATCCGCGACCTGCTGACGACCCGGCGGACGCCCGATCCCGAACCGCACCCGGTGATAATCCGACCCCATCACCTTCGTCATCGACTTCAGACCGTTGTGCCCGTTGTCACCACCCCCCAGCTTCAACCGCAACGTCCCGTAACCGATGTCCAGCTCGTCATGCACCGCCACGACATTCGCCACCGGCACCTTGTAGAAATCACGCAGCGCGTTCACCGGACCACCCGACAGGTTCATGTACGACATCGGCTTCGCCAGCACCACCCGACGGCTCGCCGGCCCCGGCGGACCGATCCGGCCCTCCACCACCTGCGCCTGCGCCTTCCCCGCCCGCTTGAACCTGCCCCCGATCCGCTCCGCCAGCAGATCAGCCACCATGAACCCCACGTTGTGCCGGTTCATGGCGTACTCCGGCCCGGGATTCCCCAACCCCACGATCAGCCAGGGCGCACCCGCATCGGTCGTCACGTTCATATCTCCTTGATACGCGCCAGCCGCTGCCCCCACAGGGAACAGCGGCTGACAAAACGAGAAAAGTGAGGATCAGGCCTCGGCAGACGCCTCCGCGCCCTCACCCTCGGCAGCCTCCGCGCCCTCCGGAGCCTCCTCGGCCTGCGCGGCCAGCACCTGCAGGACAACCGCGTCCTCGTCGACGGCCAGCGTCACACCGTTCGGCAGGGTGATGTCCTTCGCGTGGATCGAGGCACCGGCCTCCAGACCCTCCACCGACACCGTGACGGCCTCGGGAATGTGGGTGGCCTCGGCCTCGACCGGCAGCGCGTTCAGCACGTGCTCCAGCAGGTTGCCGCCCGGAGCCAGCTCACCCTCGGTCTGCACCGGAATCTCGACGTTGACCTTCTCGCCACGCTTCACCAGCAGCAGGTCGACGTGCTCCAGGAAACCCTTCAGCGGGTCACGCTGCACCGACTTCGGAATCGCCAGCTCGTTGCTCTTGCCGTCGATGTCCAGCGAAATCAGAACGTTCGGCGTACGCAGCGCCAGCAGCAGGTCGTGACCCGGAAGGGTCAGGTGCAGCGGCTGCGAACCGTGGCCGTACAGAACGACGGGAACCTTGTTGTCGCGGCGGATACGGCGGGCGGCACCCTTGCCGAACTCGTTGCGCGTCTCGGCGGTGAGCTTCACCTCGGACATGATCACTCCTCGTAGAGGTCAGAAACGGACGGGGTCACCCGGCCACGAACGGCCTGCTACGAAGAGCGCGTCGATAACGGACCGCCGCAACCCGTCCCAGAACGGACCACGGCCTCCCTCGCCGAGCAACTGCAACAGAGTACTCGCCGAGGAAGGCCGTAGTGAAATCGATCAGACGTGAGAGATCTACTGCTCGTCGAACAGGCTCGTCACCGAACCGTCCTCGAACACCTCACGCACCGCACTCGCGATCGTCGGCGCGATCGACAACACCGTGATCTTGTCAAGATCCCCGCTCAACTCACCCGGCGTGGGCAGCGTGTTCGTGAACACGAACTCGCTCACCCGGGAGTTCTTCAGCCGGTCCGCCGCCGGACCCGACAGCACACCGTGCGTCGCCGTCACGATCACGTCCTCCGCACCATGCGCGAACAGCGCATCGGCCGCCGCGCAGATCGTGCCACCGGTGTCGATCATGTCGTCCACCAGCACACACACCCGGCCCCGAACCTCACCGACCACCTCGTGAACCGTCACCTGGTTCGCGACGTCCTTGTCACGCCGCTTGTGCACGATCGCCAACGGTGCGCCGAGGCGGTCGCACCAGCGGTCGGCGACCCGCACGCGGCCCGCGTCCGGAGAGACCACCGTCAGCTTCTCCCGGTCCACCTTCGCGCCCACATAGTCCGCAAGCAGCGGAAGCGCGAACAGATGGTCCACCGGACCGTCGAAAAAGCCCTGAATCTGGTCCGTGTGCAGATCCACCGTCAGGATCCGGTCCGCACCCGCCGTCTTCATCAGATCCGCGATCAGACGCGCCGAGATCGGTTCACGCCCCCGGTGCTTCTTGTCCTGCCGCGCGTAACCGTAGAAGGGCACGATGACCGTGATGGAGCGGGCCGACGCACGCTTCAGGGCGTCGATCATGATCAACTGCTCCATGATCCACTGGTTGATCGGAGCCGTGTGGCTCTGGATCACAAAACAGTCCGCACCACGCGCCGACTCCTGGTAACGGACATAGATCTCACCGTTGGCGAAGTCGAAGGCCTTCGTCGGAACAACCCCGACACCCAGCTGGTGGGCGACCTCCTCGGCAAGCTCGGGGTGGGCGCGGCCGGAGAAGAACATCATCTTCTTCTCGCCGGTCGTCTTGATCCCGGTCACAGCACTGTCTCCTCAGAGGTGTCTCAGCTGGGTGTTGACACGACGTCTCAACTGGACGAAAGACGTCGTCTCAGCTGGTGGGGTGCGGGTGTGCACTTATCACGGTACGCCGTCCCAGACGCACCTGTTTCCGGTCAGCCCTCACCATCCGACTTCCGGGACGCCACCTCGGCCGCCTTCGCCGACGCACTCCCCGGACGCTTACGAGCCACCCAACCCTCGATATTCCGCTGCTGACCACGGGCCACAGCCAACGAACCGGGCGGCACATCCTTCGTGATCACGGACCCGGCAGCGGTGTACGCACCGTCCCCGACCGTGACAGGAGCCACAATCATGTTGTCCGCTCCGGTCTTGCAGTGCGACCCGACGGTCGTGTGGTGCTTGCTCTCCCCGTCGTAGTTCACAAACACACTCGCAGCGCCGATGTTCGTGTACTCACCGATCGTCGCGTCACCGACATACGACAGATGCGGCACCTTCGTGCCCTCACCGATCGAAGCGTTCTTCGTCTCGACGTACGTACCGATCTTGCCCTTCGCGCCGAGACGGGTACCAGGACGGAGATACGCGTACGGCCCCACCGTCGCGTTCGGCCCCACCTGCGCACCGTCGGCCACGGTGTTGTCCACCCGGGCACCGGCATCGACACGCGTGTCCTTGAGCCGGCTGTTCGGCCCCACCTCCGCGCCCTCGCCCAGGTGGGTGGAACCCAGCAACTGGGTGCCCGGGTGGACGACCGCATCCTGCTCGAAGGTGACAGTGACGTCGATCCAGGTGGTCGCGGGGTCGACGACGGTGACGCCCTCGAGCATGGCGCGGGTGAGGAGCCGGTCGTTGAGGATCCGGCGCGCCTCGGCGAGCTGCACACGGTTGTTGATACCGGCGATCTCGCGATGATCGGCGGCCACGGAAGCGCCGACGCGGTGACCGGCCTCACGGAGAATCCCGAGGACGTCGGTCAGGTACTCCTCGCCCTGGCTGTTGTCGGTACGGACCTTCCCGAGAGCGTCCGCGAGCAACTGCCCGTCGAAGGCGAAGACGCCGGAGTTGATCTCACGGATCGCCCGCTGGGACTCGGTCGCGTCCTTGTGCTCGACGATCGCCGTCACGGCACCGGAGACGTCGTCCCGGACGATCCGCCCATAACCGGTCGCGTCCGGCACCTCGGCGGTCAGCACGGTGACGGCGTTCCCGTCCTGCTCGTGGGTCGTCGCGAGCTGCTTGAGCGTCTCGCCGGTCAGCAGGGGAGTGTCACCACAGACGACCACGACGGTCCCGTCGACGACACCGCCCAGCTCCTCCAGACCCATCCGGACCGCGTGCCCGGTCCCGTTCTGCTCCGCCTGGACAGCGGTGCGTACGTCCGGGGCGACCTTCGCGAGATGCTCGGTGACCTTCTCCCGGGCGTGCCCGACGACCACGACGAGGTTCTCCGGCGCCAACTCACCGGCGGCGGCGAGCACATGCCCCACGAGACTGCGACCGCAGATCTCATGCAGGACCTTCGGTGTGGCCGATTTCATACGGGTGCCCTCACCCGCTGCGAGTACGACGACGGCTGCCGGGCGAATGGCGCTCACGGGATGCCCTTCGGCTGTGGAGGGGGTGGGGTGGACATCCGCAGGATACCGGGGTGGTTCAGGGGGGAGATGGGAGCGGGCCCCGACTTGGCAGTCAGGGCCCGAACCGAGGTCTTGTGTGCTGTGGCTCCCCCGCAAGGATTCGAACCTTGTCCTGCTAGATCCAAAATCTAGTGTGCTGCCTGTTACACCACGGGGGACAGCGCTTCAGACCTTACCGGAGACGTGCTTGCGCGTGGGTGACGATCCCCCTCCACCAGCCCTCGATGCGGTTGTACAGGCCCGCGCTTCTTGCCACTCCGATGACCAGACAGCCGTGATAGTCGTCGCCGGTGTTCTTGCGGACGGTCTTCGGGTTGTGTTTCTTGAGCGTCGGCTTCGCGAAGACTGAGACGTCAACGTCGGCGATCTCTGCCCAGTAACGGTGCGCTTCGTCGACGTCTGCGGACTCGTGGATGAGTACGCGGAAGTGCAGGCGCTCCCGCTCCACGTCCAGCAGGTCGAGCCAGGCCAGGTACACCTGGATCACGCCGGGATCGCTGTTGACGAAGATGGCGCGCTCGCGTCGGTCGTACGGCTTGCTCTTGGAGCCCTCGGCCCAGTACAGCGCGACCCCTGCCATGAACAGCTCGCGGTCCGTCAGCTCCCCGATCTCCTGGTGCGCTGCGAACTTGGTCTTCTTGCGTTCCTCGTCCTCTGCTGCACGGCGCCTTGCCAACCCTTCCCGCATGAGGGCTCGCTGTTCTTCGGGCGTGTAGCGCGGCTCAGGCTTCGGCAGGTCCCGTACCCAGAGTGACACCGAACTCCTGGAGCAGCCCAGCTCTGCCTCGATCTGGTCGTACGTCCAGCCCTGGAGTCGCAGTTCCCGTGCCTTCGCCCGTAGGTCGTCCTTCGCGTTCGGTCGCTTCGTCCACTCCGGCGGCGGCTCCCCCTTCACCAGCTGGTTGAGGATGTCGTTGTTGAAGATCTTCAGCTCGTCGCGGATCTGCCGAAGGCTGTAGCCCCGCCGTCGCAGCGCCACCGCCTGCTCCCGCAGTCCCTCAAGGTCGGCGTATTTGCCCTGTGGATGTGCCATAGGCATACCGTCCGGCCGGAATGATCGATTCCGTGGTCGAACGGTGAGCGATTCAGCAGTTCGAGGGATACCAGCCGGTTTCGCTGTTATTCGATTACGGAGTGTGGTGTGAGCCGGTCGTTGAAACTCGCCGGAAAAGCGCATGCTGCCGCCCGTAGGCTGGAGGCATGACCACGACGGGGGAAGACGGCAAAGGGGACGCCAGGGCCTTGACCGGGCCCTGGTGGTGGACCAGATGGCGTAGTGCGGTGCTCGACGGGTGCCTCGCTTTGGTGTCCGCGGTGGAGTGTGCGGCCGAGGGGATTCCGTTTGCGCGGGATGCGGGGATTCCGTTGGCTGCGGGCGTGGTGTTCGGTGTGGTGGCGGGTTCGACGTTGCTGTTGCGTCGGATGTGGCCGATTGTCGTCGTGCTGGTGTCGGTGGCGATCGCGCCGGCGCAGATGGGTTTTCTGCTGACGGTCGTCGGTCTGTACACGCTGGCGGCGTCGGAGCTGCCGCGCCGGATCATTGCGTCGCTGGCGGGGATGTCGCTGCTGGGGACGTTGGTGGTGACGTTCGTGCGGGCGCAGCAGGACATGACACATGGCGAGTTGGATATGGGGGACTGGTTCGTCCCCTTTATTTCGGTTACTGCGTCTCTTGGTGTGACTGCGCCGCCGTTGTTGCTGGGTTTGTATGTGGGTGCTCGGCGTCGGCTGATGGAGAGTCTTCGGGAGCGGGCGGACAGTCTGGAGCGGGAGCTTCAGTTGCTCGCGGAGCGGGCGGAGGAGCGGGCCGAGTGGGCGAGGAACGAGGAGCGGACTCGGATCGCGCGGGAGATGCATGACGTCGTCGCGCATCGGGTGAGTCTGATGGTGGTGCATGCGGCGGCGCTTCAGGCGGTGGCTCGGAAGGATCCCGAGAAGGCGGTGAAGAACGCGGCGCTGGTGGGGGACATGGGGCGGCAGGCGTTGACCGAGTTGCGGGAGATGCTGGGGGTGCTGCGCATCGGGGATGGTGCGGGGGTGGCGCGGGAGCGTGCGGCGGTGCCGTTGGCGGCGGTGAGGGTGGCGGCGGCTGCGGCGGCTTCGCGTGCGGCGGATGAGGGGGGCGGTTCCGCGGACGGGCCGTGTCTGTCGGAGCTGGATGAGTTGATCGGGCAGTCGGCTGCTGCGGGGATGGTGGTCGATCTGTCGGTGGAGGGGGAGGTGCGGTCGTATGCGCCGGAGGTGGAGCGGACCGCGTATCGCGTGGTGCAGGAGGCGTTGACGAACGTGCACAAGCATGCGGCGGGTGCGAAGACGTATGTGCGGTTGGCGCATCGGGTGTCGGAGATCGCGATGCAGGTGGAGAACGAGCCGCCGTCGGAGGTGTCGTCGGCGCGGTTGCCGTCCGGGGGGAACGGGCTGGTGGGGATGAAGGAGCGGGTTTCGGCGTTGGGTGGGGTGTTTGTGTCGGGGCCGACGGATGCGGGGGGTTTTCGGGTGTCGGCGGTGATTCCGGCGTCGTAGGCCTGTCGTGGGCGGCCTGTCCTGGGCCGTCGGTCTCAGCCTGCGGTGAGGCGTACGGGTTCTGTGCCGGAGATGAGGCCGGTGAGGGCCTGGTCGATGGTGGGGCCCAGGTACCAGTCGCCGGTGTGGTCGAGGGCGTAGATGCGGCCTTCGGTGTCGATGGCGAGGATGGTCTGGGTGTCGGGTTCGGCGCCGAGGGGGCTGACGTCGGTGTCGAGGGCGCGGCCGAGGTCGGCGAGGGTGCGGGCCATGTGGAGGCCGTGGAGGGGGTCGAGGTGGAGGGTTGCGGGGGCGATCTGGCGGCCGGGTCCGGTGGGGGTGATGTGGAGGCTGCCGAATTCGGCCCAGGCTTCGACGGCGGCGGGGAAGACGGCGTGGCGGTGGCCGGCGGGTGAGGTGTGTTCGCGGAGGGTGTCGGCCCAGATTTCGGCTTGTTTGATGTCCCAGCGTCCGGGTTGCCAGCCGGCGGCGCGCAGGGCGGCGTCGACGGGTACGGCGAAGCGTGTGGTGGAGGTGCGGTCGGCGTGCATCTGCCCTCTATCTTGCGTTTGTTCGGGGTGGGGGTCAGGCGTCGGTCGCTGTGGGGTCGATGATGCGGACGCCGAAGTGGGCGCTGAGGGCGGTGCAGGCGCGGCAGGGGGTGGCGAAGCTGCCGTGGAGGGGGTCGCCGTCTTCGCGGATGCGGCGGGCGGTGAGTTTGGCCTGTTTGAGGGCTTTGCGGGCTTCGCCGTTGGTCATGGGTCTGCGGGCGGCGCGTTTGCTGCGGGCGGCGTCGGCGTTGGCGATGTGCCGGGAGATGAGGATGGTTTCGGCGCAGCGGCCGGTGAAGCGGTCGCGTTGGGCGCTGGTGAGGGTGTCGAGGAAGTCCTGGACGAGTGGGTGGAGGGTGGGGGGCTGGTCGCCGCGGGCGGCGGTGCCGGTGAGGGTGGTGCCGCGGACGGAGAGGGCGGCGGCGACGGTGGGGAGTATGCCGTCGCGGCGGTGGCGGAGGGTGGGTGCCTGGTGGGTTTCGGTGGCGCTCCAGCCGATGCGGGGGTCGCCGGATGTGCTGGTGTGTGGTCCCGTTTGCGTCGTGTTCATGATCGTATTTCCCCTCCCGTGCATCCCCCCGGCGGACACAGAGTGCCAAATGCCGTGGCTGGTGCGGAAGCTGGGGCGCTGCGACACGCCCGTGTTCGGGCTGGCTGTCACGGGAGGGTGACTGCTGGTCACGGTGGGCGGAGGGTGGGTTTCCGGTGCTGTGACCGGCGCCGGTGACCGGTTTCGTCGTACCGCATAGGCTGTCGGCACCGCGATGCGCGCGGTCAACGCGTTGGAGAGACAGTCGATACGGGGCGTAGTGGGCCTTAGGGGTTGCTACGGGTCGTACCAGAGTGCCGCAGGGGGCTACCGCCATGACGACAGGTCGGCTCGGGCAGCAAGCCGCGCCGCCGAACGCGGCCTATGCCGGGCAGGTCGTGCATTTCCCGGATCCGGTTCGGGCGGCCCGTCATCCGAGAGGGGTGCGGGTGGATGAGCACGGTTACCCGGACTTCTCGCCCTATGCGCGTGCGGCGGCGGAGATTGCGGAGCCGCCGGAGGGTTTCGGCGTGGACGAGTTGCGGTTGACGGACTATGTGTCGGCGAACGCGGCGCTTGCGGCTTCGGGGCATGAGTTGTGGGACACGGTGCCGTCGGTGGCGACGCCGCACGGCTGGACGTGGCATCACGTGGTGGGGTCGCGGCGGCTGGAGCTGGTGCCGGTCGAGGTGAAGGCGTTGCTGCGGCATCACGGCGGTATCGCGACGGCGGCGGTGGACCAGAGCAAGCGGGGGACGCGGCCGTTGCAGGAGACGCGGCCTGCGCATTTCGGGTTGCCGAAGTCGGGCGTGGCGGTGAGTGAGTCGCAGGTGCTGGGGGTCGAGGAGGATCTGGGGTATCGGCTGCCGGGTGCGTACCGGTCGTTTTTGAAGGCGGCGGGTGGGTGTGCGCCGGTGGGGACGGCGTTGGATGCGGAGTTGGGGCTGCTGATCGATCAGCCGTTCTTCACGGTGCGGGACGAGGCTGCGGTCAATGATCTTGTGTATGTGAACAAGTGTCTGCGCGACCATCTGACCAAGGATTATCTGGGTGTTGGGTTTGTGCAGGGCGGGTTGCTGGCCGTGAAGGTGAAGGGTGACCGGATCGGGTCGGTGTGGTTCTGCGCGTATGACGATGCGCGGGATGTGGATCCTGCGGTGCCGCCGGCGGAGCGGGTGGAGCGGTTGTTGTTGCCGTGCGGTGAGGATTTCGACGCGTTCTTGGCGCGGTTGGCGGGTTCTCCGCCGGAGTTGGAGACTGTGGCGAATCTGATGGTGGACGGTGGGTTCGCGCAGGTGGTGCCCGTCTCTTCGGCCGTGACTGCCGTGGGGGAGTGAGCTGGCGATGGTGACGTTCGCGCAGGCGCAGGAGCGCGCGGAAGAGTGGATCAACGGGGATGTGCCGTCGTACCAGCATCGTGAGGTGCGGGTGCGGGAGTTCGGGCTCGGGTTCGTGGTGTGGGCCGAGGACCGTGCGGACGGGCCGCGTTCGGACGGGGGTGCGCAGCGGCTGGTGATCGCGCGGGACAGCGGTGAGGCGACGCTGTGGCCGTCGCTGCCGGTGGGTGAGGTGATCCGCCGGTACGAGGAGGAGTACGGGGGGCGTGCGGACGCGGCCGCGGATGCGGCGCCGGCTGCTGCGGCTCGGGTGGATCTGAATCAGACGTCGTTCTTGCTGAGTCCGCCGGAGTGGTTGCAGGAGGCGGCGGACAGGTTGGGGATTCCGGAGCGGCGGGCTGGTGCGGGTGCCGGTGCGGCTGCGGGGGCTGGTTCCGTTGGTGGTTCCGGTTCGGGTTCCGGTTCCGGTGCCGGTGGGGCCGGCGCGGCTGGTAGTGGTACGGCGTGGCCGGCGGCCGGCTCCGGTAGTGACAGTGAGGCGGGCGCGGGGGCGCGTGCCGAGGCGGCCGGGGTGCCGGGTGCGCCTGCGGGGGCGACTCCGTGGGCCGGGACGGACACCAACGCGGATGGGGGTGAGGACCGTTCCGTGCCGTTGCCGGAGACGGTTTTCGCGCCGCCGTTGAGTGACGCGGACAGCGACGAGACGCCGCCCGCGGCGGCGCCGGACGCGAAGACGGCGCTGATGTCGGGCGGCAGCCAGCTGCCGCCGACGGCGGTCGCACCGGCCCTCGACGACGCGCAGGCGCCGGGCACGCAGGGTTCGCAGGGGGCGGGTGCGCCGGTCGGCGTCCCGCAGGGCAGCACGCCGCCGCCGGGGTCGGGTGCGTCGACTTACGGGTATCCGCAGGGTTCGGGTGCGGCAGGGGTGCCGGGGACGCCGCCGGGGCCGGGTGCGCCGCCTCCAGGGCCGTCGACTTACGGGTATTCGCAGGGTTCGGGTGCGGGGGCTGTTCCGGGGACGCCGCCTCCGACGCCGGGAGCGGGCACGCCGCCGGGGGGTGCTCCGGCGTACGGCTATCCGCAGGCGCCGGGTGCGCCCCAGCCGTCGGCCGCTCCGGGCGGGCCGGCCGGGCAGCCGCTCGCGCCGAGCGCCGGGGACATCGCCGATGCCGCGACGAGCAAGGCGGCGCCTCCGCCACGCCGTGCGCGGGGCGGCGGCGTGACTCCTCCGCCTCCGCCGGGGGCGCCCGGTGTTCCGGGTGCGCGGCCTGGGAGCACGCCTCCGCCGCCGGGTACGCCGGGAGCCCCGGGTACGCCGGGTGGGCTCGGTGCGCCGGCGGGTGGGTATGTGCCGACGCAGCTCGTGTCGGCGATCGGGCCCGACGGTCCTGAGGTGCCTGGCGGTCCGGGTGCGCCGCAGCCGCCGGGTGCTCCGACTCCTCCGGGTGCCCAGACTCCGCCTGGGGTTCCCCAGCCGCCCGGGGCTCCGGGTGCGCCGGGCGGTACGCCTCCCGGTGGTGTCCACCACGCCGCCACGGTGCTGGCCGATCCCGCCCAGATGGGCCCGGGTGGAGGCGCACCGCAGCCTCCGGGTGCCCCTGGTGCGCCGCAGCCGCCCGGCGTCCCGGGTGCACCGCAGCCCCCCGGCGCGCAGGGCTCCGCAGGCGGCGCGCGAGGTGCCGTGCACCACGCGGAGACCGTGCTGGCCGCACCCCCGGTCGGCGGCCCCGGTGCACCTCCCGTGGGCGGCCCCGGTGTACCCCCGCCGCCAACTCCCGGCGCCCCCGGCATGCCCACCGGCGCCCCGCAGCCGATGCCCCCGGCACCGGGTGCGGTCCCGCCGCCCCCCGGCCAGCCCATGCCCGGCGTGCCTGGCCACCCCGCACCTGGCCGGCCCGTGCCCGGCCAGCAGCCGCCGGCGTACGGCTACCCGCAGCCGGGCGGTCAGCCGACCGTGGGCCCCGGTTATCAGGCCGTGCTGCGCTACCGCGCGCAGGACGGCTCCGAGCAGCAGCTGATCCGGCGTTCCGCGCCGGGTACGCCGCACCCGGAGTGGCAGATCTTCCACGAGCTGCGGGCGATGAACGTGCCCCCGGACCAGGTGCTCGAGCTGCACACCGAGTTGGAGTCGTGTGAGCTGCCGGGTGCGTACTGTGCGCGGATGATCCGGGAGCAGTGGCCGCAGGCGCGGATCACGAGCATCGCTCCGTACGGTACGGATCACGCGAGCCGGCAGCAGGGCATGCAGCAACTCCTCGCTCACCAGGGCGAGTTGCACCAGGTCGCGGACGGCCCCGCGCGGCCTGCCCCGGTGCGGGCGCCGCTTCCGCCGGTGCAGCCGGCGCCGCCGGTTCCGCCGGAGGGTGTGGCGCAGGAGCTTGCGGGGGCGTTCGGGCCGGGGGTCTTCCGGTTCGAGCAGGCGGCGGTGTCCCGGCAGGGCGTGCCGCCGGTCGTGGCGCAGACGCTGGTGATGGCAGGGCTGCCGCTGGACATGGGGCCGTTCTTCTGGGCGCAGGCCCAGCCGGGGCGGCCGGTGCCGACGCTGGCGGAGCTGGCTGCCGAGCGGGGGGTGCAGCCGGCGTCGGACGCGGGCTCGTACCTGGTGATGGGCAGCGATTTCGGCAAGGCGATCTGTGTGCAGTACGGCACGGCGAACATCGTGGCGGTGCCGGTGGAGGCCGGGCCGGGTGGTGCGCCGGTGCCGCCGCAGTTCGTGAACACCGGGCTGCCGGAGTTCGTGCGCTGCCTGGCGCTGCTCGGGCGGATGTGGCGGCTGCGGTTCGGGCTGAACCAGGAGCAGGCGGGCCGTTGGACCGTCGACTTCCAGGCCCAGTTGGCCTCTCTCGATCCGGCAGCGCTGGGTTCGCCGGAGAGCTGGTGGTCGGTGCTGCTGGAGCAGATGTGGGACGGCTTGCTGTGACCCTGGGGTGACGACAGGACGTGTGAAAGGGCCGGGCCCGGTCGTATGACCGGGCCCGGCCCTTTGTTTACGTACCTTGTGCGCGGAGTGTCGCGTTATGAACGCTTCCGTCTGATCCATCAAGATGTGCGCGACATGGACGTCCTTCAAGGGGTTCGAGGGGTTCTGGAATGAGCAGCGCATCAGTGTCGTCGCATGGCTTCGTGACCGTCCGGGGGCGCGGTTATCGCCCCGAGCAGGTCGACGCGTACGCCTTCGCGCTCTGCGTGGATCGCGACGGGGCCTGGGAACGTGCGGCCCGCCTCACCGTGCTCGCCCGGGAGATGGAGACGGAGGTGGAGCGGCTGCGGGAGACGGTCGAGCAGCTCCCTCCGCAGACGTACGAGGCGCTCGGGGAGCGCGCCCGGCTTCTGTTCCAGCTCGCGCAGGAGGAGGCGGCGGTCCTGCACGAGGAGGCGCGGCGTGTGGCGGACGAGTGTGTTGCGGATGCCGAGTCGCGCGCCCTGGAGGTGCGCCGGGCCGCGCAGGAAGAGGCCGATGCGCTGCGCGCGGATGCCGAGGAACGCGCCCGTCAGCGAGTGCTCGCGGCGCAGGCCGAGGCCGACGAGTTCCGGGTCACCGCCCGGCATGAGGTGAAGGAGAGCCGTAAGGAAGCCGTCGCCGCGTTGCGTGAGGTGCGGCAGCGCACGGCGGCGATGCTGGCCGAGCAGGAGAAGGAGCACGCCCAGCGATGGGCGGCCGCCGAGCAGGAGGCCGAGGACAGGACGGCCGCGCTGGATGCGCACTTCGCCGAACGGATGGCCCGCGCCGAGGCCGCGCTGTCCGAGGCGGAACAGGACCTGGCCGCCGCCGCGGAGTCCGCCCGGCAGTGGCAGGAGCAGGCCCAGGCCCGGGCCGAGGAAGTTCTCGCGGAGGCCCGGGCCGAGGCGGACCGTATCGAGCGGGAGACGGAGGGGGTGCTGCGGGAGCACGGGGAGCAGTGGGACAAGGTGCAGGCGCACATGGACTACGTACGCAGCAGTCTGGCCAAGCTGATGGGGAACCGTGCGCAGGCGGAGTGACGTGGGGGCCGGCCGGTCTCACCCCCTGCGCCGCACCGCGCCGGCCAGGATCCACCCCTCCACCGCCTCGTACTGTCGGCGCTGTTCGTCCGACTTCTGCCGGCCGGAGGCGAGCGTGCCCAGCCAGCCGAAGGCGAAGCCGAGGGGGACGGAGATCAGGGCGGTCGTGGTGAACGGGAAGTAGTTG
The DNA here is from genome assembly GCF_042672405.1 of Streptomyces sp. NPDC127197. Taxonomy (NCBI): domain Bacteria; kingdom Bacillati; phylum Actinomycetota; class Actinomycetes; order Kitasatosporales; family Streptomycetaceae; genus Streptomyces; species Streptomyces sp. NPDC127197. The sequence goes on from NZ_JBHXVG010000011.1 coordinate 149,895, forward strand.
AAGTCGGCCTCGGGGAAGGCGGAGGCGGGGGACCCGGAGACGAGGTTGGTGCCCGGCATCAGCAGCAGGACGGACAGGGAGCCGCCGATGAGGGTGCTCAGCAGGCCGGTGCGGGTGTAGCGGCGCCAGAACAGGCTGTAGACGAGGGCGGGGGCGAGGGCGGAGGCGCCCAGGGAGAAGGACAGCGTCACCAGGGGCTGCAGGCTGCGGTGCTGGACCAGGGTCGCCAGCAGAATGGCCGGGACGCCGACGGCCAGGGCGGAGATGCGGGCGAGGGCCATCTCGCGGCGGGCCGACATCTCCTGTACGCGGCCGGCGAAGACGTCGTGGGCCAGGGAGTTGGCGCAGGCGAGGATCATGCCCGCGACCGAGGCGAGCACCGTCAGGAACACCGCCGTCGTGATCGCCGTGAACAGGAACGTCTCGGCCGTGGACACGTCCGGGCCGAACGCGGCCTGCGAGCCCAGCAGATACGCCGAGTTCCCCTGCGGGTCCGCCCCGGCGATCGTCTCGCGGCCGATCAGCGCGGTCGCGCCGACCCCGACGACCGTGATGACCAGGACGAAGACGACGACGCTCGACACCGCCCAGGACATGGACCGGCGCACCTGGCGGGCGCTGGACGCCGTGTACATGCGCATCGTGACGTGCGGCAGGCAGGCCGCACCGAGGACGACGGCCAGCTGGGAGGTGATCATGTCGAGGCGGGGGGCCGGGCCGCCCGCGAACTGCAGCCCGGAGCTGAGGAAGTCGGACCCCACACCGCTCTGCTGCGCCGCCCGGTCGAACAACGCGGCCGGATTCCAGTCGAACTTGTTCAGGACGAGTACGGCCACCACCGCGCCGGACCCGAGCAGCATCACCATCTTCAGTGCCTGGATGAGAGCGGTGCCCTTCATCCCGCCGATCGCCGCGTAGCTGATCATCAGGACGCCCAGCCCGATGATGCAGCCCGTCTTCAACTCGTCGCCGGAGAAGCCCAGCAGAAACGCCATCAGCTGCCCCGTGCCCGCGAGTTGCACCAGCATCATCGGCAGCAGCGCGGCAAGCGTCACCGCACAGGCGGTCACCCGCACACACCGCCCCGGCATACGGCGCGCGAAGGCATCTCCCATCGTGAAACGCCCCGCGTTCCGCAGAGGTTCCGCCAGCAGGAACATCAGCAGCATCAACGACAGCGCCGTACTCAGCGCGAGGACGATCCCGTCGTAGCCGTACAGCGCGATCACCCCGCCGGTGCCCAGCACGGTCGCGGCGGAGATGTAGTCCCCCGCGATCGCCAGGCCGTTGCGCATGGGGGACAGGGAGCTGTAGCCGGTGTAGAACTCGTCGAGGTCGTCCCGGTCCGGGCCGGTCATCACACACAGCAGCAGCGTGATCGTCACCACGGCGGAGAAGGCGACGAGGGACATCGTCTCCGCCGACTCGCTGAATCCGGTCATCGTCGTGCCGCCTCTCGCTTCGCGTCCACCCGGGCCTGGTGGCGGAGACGCTCCGCGAGCGGGTCGACACGGCGCCGCGCGGTGTGCTCGTACAGCCATATCGCCAGGCAGGTGACCGGCAGTTGCGCCAGCCCGAGCAGCAGCCCGACCGGCAGACCGCCGATCCCCTCGCTCGTCATGAACCCCGGCGCGTACGCCGAAAGGACCAGGAACAGCACGAAGTAGCCGAGCGCGGTGAGCGTCGCCACGCGCCGCTGCCAGCGGTAGGCGCTGCGCAGGATGCGCAGGTCGCTGTGGTGCCCCAGCGGGGCGTGGACCGGCCTTCGCCGGGGCTCGGGTTCGGGCGGGGCGGCGGGTTGCCACGGGTACGTCGGTGAGGAGAACTGGGGCGGGTGCGGGGAGTGCGAACGGTGCGGCGGGTACGACGAGTACGGGTCGGACGACATCCCGTTGCTCCTTGCGTGGCTCGGGTCCGTGGCGGCGGACCGCAGGGAGTGGGGGTGAGCGGGCCACGCACGCTACTCGGAGGGACGGGGACGCGCGACGCTTTGGCCAAACTGAGTGGTCGGTATGCGCTTACTTCGATGAACTGCGCGGTTCCCCACGCTGTTACCCGCGTTAACTCCTACTTTTGCGGGCCGGGGCGAGGCCCTGAACGAGCGAGTCCGGAGTCTTCAGTGGTCCTTGAGGACCGGGAAGCGGCGCGGCGCCAGCACCAGCAGGACCAGGAAGGCGAGCGCCGCCGCGCACGCCGCGCCCAGGTACACCGCGTGGACCGCGTCCGCGACGGCCCGTCGGGTCGTTTCGGACGCGGCGCCCGTGCCGAGGCCGTGGGCGATGGCGTCGAGGTCGCCGGCGTCGCCGAGGCGGCCGGCGAGGACGCCGTTGGCGACGGCGCCGAAGACGGATGCGCCGAGGGTCTGGCCGGTCTGCCGGCAGAAGAGGATGGACGCGGTGGCCGTGCCGCGTTCGTCCCAGCCGACGGTCGACTGGACGCCGACGATGAGGGGAAGTTGGAAGAGGCCGAGTGCGGCCCCGAGGAGGAGCATCAGGAGGGCCGGCTGCCAGGCCTCGCCGGGGTACGGCAGCAGGGGGAAGGCCAGCAGGATCAGGGTCGCCGTGCCGATGCCGAGCATCGCCGTGTTGCGGAAGCCGATCCTGCGGTACACGTGCTGGCTGAGCGCGGCGGAGACGGGCCAGCTCAACGTCCAGACGGACAGGACGAATCCGGCGGCCACGGGACCGAGGCCGAGGACGGACTGCGCGTACGTCGGCAGGAACACGGCGGGGGCCACCATGAGCAGACCCAGCGCCCCGAGGGCGAGATTGACCGCGGCGATCGTACGGCGACGCCAGACCCAGCCCGGGATGATCGGTTCGGCGGCCCGGCGTTCGACGAAGAAGACGAGTACGACGAAGGCAAGTCCGGTACCGAGCAAGGCGATCGACGGCGGCGACAGCCACGCCCAGGCGACTCCGCCCTGCACCAGCGCCGTGAGCAGGACTCCGCCGCACGCGAACACCACAAGGGCGCCCGCCCAGTCGACACGCGCGCGTGCGTCCGTTTTCCGCTGGGGCTCGTGCAGGTGGCGGACGATCAGCCAGAGGGCGAGTCCGCCGATCGGCAGGTTGACGAGGAAGATCCAGCGCCAGTCGGCGTACGCGGTGAGGACACCGCCCACGGCGGGGCCGGCGACCGCGGACACCGCCCACACGGTGGACAGCTTGGCCTGGATCTTCGGGCGTTCCTTCAGGGGGTAGAGGTCGGCGGCGAGTGTCTGGACCGTGCCCTGGAGTGCGCCGCCGCCGAGGCCCTGGACGATACGGAAGGCGATGAGCGCCCACATGTTCCAGGCGAGGGCGCACAGGAGGGAGCCGAGCAGGAAGACGCTCGCGCCCACCACGAGGACCGGTTTGCGGCCGAAGGTGTCGGAGAGCTTGCCGTAGACGGGCAGGGTGACGGTGACGGCCAGCAGATAGCCGGAGAAGAGCCAGGAGAAGACGGAGAAGCCGCCGAGGTCGCCGACGATCTGCGGTACGGCCGTGGAGACGACGGTGGAGTCGAGCGCCGCCAGTGCCATCGACAGCATCAGCGCGGCGACGACGGCTCCGCGCTTGTCGGTCCCGGTGTGCTGTGCTGTGCCGCGTATCGCGGGTCTGGTGCTGCCCACGCAGATTCCTTCCCCTTGCAGCTATCTGCCGTCGGACAGCTTCCCACTTGACCCTCCCGCGACGGGAGGGTGGAGCCTGAGTGGGCCGATGGGTGGACCCGACCCTGAGAAGGACTCCGCCTGAGGGGGGACTGCCCCTAGGGGTCCCTCCGTACCAGGGCTCGGGGAGGGTTCGTACCGGCGGAGGACGAGACGGTACGGGGGTCGTCCTTAACCTGGCTTTACGCCGCGGGGGCGGTGCACCGCACCTTCGGGGGTGGGGTTTTCCTCAGGGCAAGACGGGGTTGAACACCATCGAACGTCACCCCTGCTTGCCGCGAGACTCATCGGCGTAGTACTTCGCACGACTTCACACGGCACGGCTCAGTACGAGCCGCGTGCCGACCAACTGCTGACCGATATAGGAGACATACCGTGACATCGGCTGTAACCATTCCCAGGCACGGGGGCACTGGAGGGCGTACGGCCGTTGCCGCGCGGGCGCGGCAGGTCGTCAAGGCCTACGGGGCCGGGGAGACCCGCGTCGTCGCCCTCGACCATGTCGACGTGGACATCGCCCGCGGCCAGTTCACCGCCATCATGGGCCCGTCGGGGTCCGGCAAGTCCACGCTGATGCACTGCCTGGCCGGGCTCGACACCGTCACCAGCGGGCAGATCCATCTCGACGAGACCGAGATCACCGGTCTGAAGGACAAGAAGCTGACGCAACTGCGCCGGGACCGGATCGGGTTCATCTTCCAGGCGTTCAACCTGCTGCCGACGCTGAACGCGATCGAGAACATCACCCTGCCCATGGACATCGCCGGCCGTAAGCCGGACAAGGCGTGGCTGCAGCGGGTGGTGGAGACCGTGGGGCTCGCTGACCGGCTCAAGCACCGGCCGACGCAGCTCTCCGGCGGACAGCAGCAGCGCGTCGCCGTGGCCCGGGCACTGGCCGCGCGGCCCGAGATCATCTTCGGTGACGAGCCGACCGGAAACCTCGACTCGCGCGCGGGCGCCGAGGTACTGGGCTTCCTGCGGCGGTCCGTGGACGAGCTGGGGCAGACCATCGTGATGGTCACGCACGACCCGGTGGCCGCCTCGTACGCCGACCGTGTGCTGTATCTCGCCGACGGCCGGATCGTCGACGAGATGTACAACCCGACGGCCGATCAGGTTCTGGACCGCATGAAGGACTTCGACGCCCGGGGGCGCACGTCATGACCGTGCTGAAGACCTCGATGCGCAACTTCTTCGCGCACAAGGGGCGCATGGCCCTGTCGGCCGTCGCCGTGCTGCTGTCGGTGGCGTTCGTGTGCGGCACGCTCGTGTTCACCGACACGATGAACACGACGTTCGACAAGCTGTTCGCGGCCACCGCGTCGGATGTCACGGTGAGCCCGAAGGGCGCCTCGGACACCGGTGAGACCACCGCCGACAACGGCAAGCCGCCGGTCATGCCGGCCTCCGTCGTCGACGAGGTCCGCAGGACGGAGGGCGTGAAGTCGGCGCAGGGCACCGTCTTCTCGACGTCGGTGACGGTCGTCGACGCCGACAAGGACAGCCTCTCGCCGTCCGGCGGCGGGCCGACCATCGTCGGCAGCTGGAACTCCAACGAGGCCCGCACGATGAAGATCACCTCGGGGTCCGCGCCCGAGGGCGCCGACCAGGTGATGATCGACGCGGACACCGCGGACAAGCACGGCCTGGAGCTCGGCGACGAGATCGGCGTCATCACCGCTGTCGGCACGCACCGGGCAAAGATCTCCGGCATCGCCGACTTCACCGTCACCAACCCCGGTGCCGCGATCTTCTACCTGGACACGAAGACCGCCCAGCAGACCCTCGTCGGTGAGACCGGCGTCTACACGAACGTCAACGTCACCGCCGAGTCCGGCTTCACCGACGCCCAGGTGAAGAAGAACGTCGCCACCGCGCTCGACGGCGGCTTCAAGGTACAGACGGCCAAGGAGGTCGCCGACGCCAACGCCGAGGACGTCCAGGAGTTCATGGGCGTCATCAAGTACGCGATGCTCGGCTTCGCCGGGATCGCCTTCCTGGTCGGCGTCTTCCTGATCATCAACACGTTCTCGATGCTGGTCGCCCAGCGGACCCGCGAGATCGGCCTGATGCGGGCCATCGGATCCAGCCGCAAGCAGGTCAACCGGTCCGTGCTGGTCGAGGCACTGATGCTCGGTTTCGTCGGCTCCGTGCTCGGTGTGGGCGCGGGCGTCGGGCTCGCCATCGGGCTGATGAAGCTCATGGGCGCCATGGGCATGAACCTCTCCACGGACGACCTGACGGTCGCCTGGACGACGCCGGTGGTCGGACTGGTCCTCGGCGTCGTTGTCACCGTCCTCGCCGCCTACCTCCCGGCCCGCCGCGCCGGCAAGGTCTCGCCCATGGCCGCCCTGCGCGACGCGGGCGCCCCGGCCGACGCGAAGGCGGGTGTCGTACGGGCCGTGCTGGGCCTGCTGCTGACCGGCGCCGGCGGGTTCGGGCTGTATCTGGCGGCTGCCGCCGACAAGGCGAGCGAGGGCGCGCTGTGGCTGGGCGCGGGCGTGGTGCTGTCGCTGATCGGCTTCGTCGTCATCGGTCCGCTGCTCGCGGGCGGAGTCGTCCGGGTGCTCGGCGCGATCGTGCTGCGGATGTTCGGGCCCGTCGGCCGGATGGCCGAGCGCAACGCGCTGCGCAATCCGCGCCGCACCGGCGCCACGGGCGCGGCGCTGATGATCGGGCTGGCCCTGGTGGCCTGTCTGTCGGTGGTCGGCTCGTCGATGGTCGCCTCGGCGACGGAGGAACTCGACAAGAGCGTGGGGACGGACTTCATCATCCAGTCCGACAGCGGGCAGCTGATCACGCCGCAGGCGGTCACGGCCGTGAAGGACGCCGACGGCGTGGACCGCGTCACCGAGTACAAGTGGACCAAGGCCGACTTCAGGACCCCCGACGGGAAGACGTCCAAGGACACCGCCATCACGGCCGCCGACCCGACGTACGCGCAGGACCTGCGGGTCGAGACCGTCGCCGGCAACCTCGACGACGCCTACCGGCCCGACTCCATGTCCGTCCACGAGGAGTACGCCAAGGACCACGGCATCCGCCTCGGCTCCGAGATCGCCGTCGACTTCAAGGACGGCTCCACCGGCCGGCTGACCGTCCGCGCGATCACCAGCAGCGACGCGGTCATCGACCAGGGCGCGATGTACACGTCGATCGACACGCTGGCCACGTACGTCCCCGCCGACAGGATCCCGCTCGACACGGTGCTGTTCGCCTCGGCGAAGGACGGCCAGGAGGCGGCCGCCTACCAGTCGCTGAAGACGGCGCTGGACGACTACCCGCAGTACACCGTGCGCGACCAGACCGACTACAAGGAGGCCCTGAAGGACCAGATCGGCCAGCTCCTGAACATGATCTACGGCCTGCTGGCCCTCGCGATCATCGTGGCCGTCCTGGGCGTCGTGAACACCCTGGCCCTGTCGGTGGTGGAGCGGACCCGGGAGATCGGCCTGATGCGGGCGATCGGCCTGTCGCGCCGGCAGCTGCGCCGCATGATCCGTCTGGAGTCGGTCGTGATCGCCCTCTTCGGTGCCCTGCTGGGCCTGGGGCTGGGCATGGGCTGGGGCGCCACGGCGCAGCAGCTGCTCGCCCTGGAGGGGCTGAACGTCCTTCAGATCCCGTGGCCGACCATCGGCGGGGTGTTCATCGGCTCGGCCTTCGTCGGCCTGTTCGCCGCGCTGGTTCCTGCCTTCCGGGCGGGCCGGATGAACGTCCTGAACGCGATCGCGACCGAGTAGCCACCGCATACGGGGGTTGCGGGGGAGCGGCCCGGTGCCGGGGAGTCTTGCGGACTCCCCGGCACCGGGCCCCGCTTCATGCCCGCAGGAGCGGGACGTCGTACTTCCGGATCGAGGCGTCGCGGCAGTTCCAGGCACGCTCGGGCAGGTCGGGAGGGCCTTCGGCAACCGTCAGTCCACCGTCGTCGCCTCCCCCTCACGCGGCCGGCCTCATCACTCCCCCGGGTGACAACCGCGGCCGCGACGTACTCTGGAGACCCCCGGCCCGCCCCGCGTGTCGGGCCCTTCGCGTTGCCCACCCCCAGTCACCCCCTGTCATCCAGGACGGAAAGCCTCTCCATATGAGCCTGCACGGTCTGCTCGACGCCGTCGTCAAGGACGCCGCACTCGCGGAAGCGATCAAGGCGGCCTCGGACGGCAACCGGATGCACGTCGATCTGGTCGGCCCCCAGGCGGCCCGCCCCTTCGCGGTCGCGGCCCTCGCCCGCGAGAGCGGCCGCCCGGTGCTGGCGGTGACGGCCACCGGGCGCGAGGCGGAGGACCTGGCGGCGGCGCTGCGCTCGCTGCTGCCGCCGGAGGGAGTCGTGGAGTACCCGTCCTGGGAGACGCTGCCGCACGAACGGCTGAGCCCGCGCAGCGACACCGTGGGCCGGCGCCTCGCCGTGCTGCGCCGACTCGCCCACCCCCGCCCCGACGACCCCGAGACCGGCCCGGTCTCCGTCGTCGTGGCCCCCGTGCGATCCGTGCTCCAGCCACAGGTCAAGGGCCTGGGCGACCTGGAGCCGGTGGCGCTGAGGGCCGGGCAGACCGCCGACCTGAACGAGATCGTCGACGCCCTGGCCGCCGCCGCGTACGCGCGCGTGGAGCTGGTCGAGAAGCGGGGAGAGTTCGCCGTACGCGGCGGCATCCTGGACGTCTTCCCGCCCACCGAGGAACACCCCCTGCGCATCGAGTTCTGGGGCGACGACGTCGAGGAGATCCGCTACTTCAAGGTGGCCGACCAGCGGTCGCTGGAGGTCGCCGAGCACGGCCTGTGGGCCCCGCCCTGCCGTGAACTTCTGTTGACGGAAGACGTCCGCACGCGCGCGCGTGCCCTCGCCGAGGCGCACCCCGAGCTGGGCGAGCTGCTCGGCAAGATCGCCGAGGGCATCGCCGTGGAGGGCATGGAGTCGCTCGCGCCCGTCCTGGTCGACGACATGGAGCTGCTGCTCGACGTACTGCCGAAGGGCGCCATGGCCGTCGTATGCGATCCCGAGCGGGTACGCACGCGTGCCGCGGATCTCGTGGCGACCTCGCAGGAGTTCCTGCAGGCCTCCTGGGCGGCCACCGCGGGCGGCGGGGAGGCGCCGATCGATGTCGGCGCGGCCTCGCTGTGGTCCATCGCCGACGTCCGCGACCGGGCCCGCGAGCTGGACATGATGTGGTGGTCGGTGTCGCCGTTCGCCGCCGACGAAGAACTCGACGCGGACACCCTCAAGCTCGGCATGCACGCCCCGGAGACCTACCGCGGCGACACCGCCAAGGCGCTCGCCGACACCAAGGGCTGGCTCGCCGACGGCTGGCGTACGGTCTTCGTGACCGAGGGGCACGGCCCGGCCGCCCGCACGGTCGAGGTGCTCGGCGGCGAGGGCATCGCGGCCCGCCTGGACGCCGACCTGGGGGAGATCTCCCCGTCCGTGGTGCACGTGGCGTGCGGCTCGATCGACCACGGCTTCGTCGACCCGGAGCTCAGAGTCGCGGTGCTCACCGAGACCGACCTGTCCGGCCAGAAGGCGGCCGGCCGCGACGGCGCCCGCATGCCCGCCCGCCGCCGCAAGACCATCGACCCGCTCACCCTGGAGGCGGGCGACTACATCGTCCACGAGCAGCACGGCGTGGGCCGTTACATCGAGATGGTGCAGCGCACCGTGCAGGGCGCCACGCGCGAGTACCTCGTCGTGGAGTACGCCCCCGCCAAGCGTGGCCAGCCCGGCGACCGGCTCTACATCCCCACCGACCAGCTGGAACAGATCACCAAGTACGTCGGCGGCGAGGCCCCGACGCTGCACCGGCTCGGCGGCGCCGACTGGACCAAGACCAAGGCACGCGCGAAGAAGGCCGTCAAGGAGATCGCGGCGGACCTCATCAAGCTGTACAGCGCGCGCATGGCGGCCCCCGGGCACACCTTCGCGCCGGACACTCCGTGGCAGCGCGAGCTGGAGGACGCCTTCCCGTACGCGGAGACGCCCGACCAGCTGACGACCATCGCCGAGGTCAAGGAGGACATGGAGAAGTCGGTCCCGATGGACCGCCTGATCTGCGGCGACGTCGGCTACGGCAAGACGGAGATCGCGGTCCGCGCCGCCTTCAAGGCCGTACAGGACGGCAAGCAGGTCGCGGTCCTCGTACCGACGACGCTGCTGGTGCAGCAGCACTTCGGGACGTTCAGCGAGCGGTACGCGCAGTTCCCGGTGAGCGTGAAGGCGCTGTCGCGGTTCCAGACGGACACCGAGGCGAAGGCGGTCCTGGAGGGCCTGCGGGAGGGCTCGGTGGACGTCGTCATCGGCACGCACCGCCTCTTCTCCTCCGAGACCAAGTTCAAGGACCTGGGACTCGTCATCGTCGACGAGGAGCAGCGGTTCGGCGTCGAGCACAAGGAGCAGCTGAAGAAGCTGCGGGCCAACGTCGACGTGCTGACCATGTCGGCCACGCCGATCCCGCGGACCCTCGAGATGGCGGTGACCGGCATCCGCGAGATGTCCACGATCACGACCCCGCCGGAGGAACGGCACCCGGTGCTGACCTTCGTCGGGCCGTACGAGGAGAAGCAGATCGGCGCGGCGATCCGGCGTGAACTGCTGCGCGAGGGCCAGGTCTTCTACATCCACAACCGGGTGGAGTCCATCGACCGCGCGGCGGCCCGGCTCCGCGAGACCGTCCCCGAGGCGCGCATCGCCATCGCGCACGGGCAGATGTCGGAGTCGGCGCTGGAGCAGGTCGTCGTCGACTTCTGGGAGAAGAAGTTCGACGTGCTCGTGTCGACGACGATCGTCGAGTCCGGCATCGACATCTCCAACGCGAACACGCTGATCGTCGAACGAGGGGACACCTTCGGTCTGTCGCAGCTGCACCAGCTGCGCGGGCGCGTGGGGCGTGGGCGTGAGCGCGGGTACGCCTACTTCCTGTACCCGCCCGAGAAGCCGCTGACGGAGACCGCCCACGAGCGGCTCGCCACGATCGCCCAGCACACCGAGATGGGTGCCGGCATGTACGTGGCGATGAAGGACCTGGAGATCCGGGGAGCCGGAAACCTCCTCGGCGGCGAGCAGTCGGGACACATCGCGGGCGTGGGATTCGATCTGTACGTCCGGATGGTCGGCGAGGCGGTCGCGGACTACCGGCGGCAGCTGGAGACCGGCGAGATCGAGGAGGAGCCGCCGCTCGAGGTCAAGATCGAACTGCCCGTCGACGCCCACGTACCGCACGACTACGCGCCGGGTGAGCGCCTCCGGCTGCAGGCCTACCGCTCCATCGCCTCCGCCAACACGGAGGAGGACATCAAGGCCGTACGGGAGGAACTCGTCGACCGCTACGGCAAGTTGCCGGAACCGGTGGAGAACCTCCTCCTGGTGGCGGGCCTGCGCATGCTCGCACGCGCGTGTGGCGTCGGCGAGATCGTCCTCCAGGGCAACAACATCCGCTTCGCGCCGGTGGAGTTGCGGGAGTCGCAGGAACTGCGGCTCAAGCGGCTGTACCCGGGGACGGTCATCAAGCCGGCGGTCCACCAGGTGCTGGTGCCGCGCCCGAAGACCGCGAAGGTGGGCGGGAAGCCGTTGGTCGGGCGGGATCTGCTCGGGTGGGTCGGGGAGTTCCTGGCGTCGGTTCTGGGGTCTTAGCGGCCGCGGTGATCGAGGGGCGAAGGGCGCACGAAGCCGTCCGCGGGTGGTGGAGTACCGCGGACGGCCTCTGTTCCAAGGTGGTTCAGCGGGCCGCCGGCAGGGAGTTGTGCCCCGTGGCCGGCCAGGTGTCCTCCGTGGGTCTCCGGCCTACGGTTGCTCGGGCGGCCGGTCGCGGTCCATGCCGAGCTGCCCCTCGATCTTCTGCTGGGCGGCGTCGACTTGGCCCTCGTACTTGTTGCCCGTCTTCTCGTTGACCTTCTTCTCCGCGGCGTCGGACATTTGCTTGGCCCTGTCCTGGGCCCCCTTGTGCCTGAACCTGTCGAAGATGCCCATCCAGAGCTCCTTCCGGAGGTGACTCAGAACCGACGATACGCCCGACTTGCGAGGAATGCAGGGTTTGGGGTAACTGTGGTCTGGACCTCTCGGCCGCTACCGTGGCGTCAGGCACCACCCGCCCGTACGGGCGGCCAGGGCAGGCAAGGAGAGGGGCGCACCGTGACGCGTCTGAGGGACGGGGCCGCGGCCGCCGCTGTGGCGCTGCGCGCCGGGGGAGCAGGGAACGCGCGCTTCTTCCGCGCGGCGGCGGCGTTGGCCGCTGCCGCGCTCCTCGTCTCGGGATGCGAGGGTCTCGGCGAAGACGACTCCTCGGCGGGATCCGGACGGGCTGCGCAGGCCGGGCAGGCGGTCAGCCCGCTCAAGAATCCGGACGGTACGAAACCAGGGCTCGCGCCCCTGACGACGGACGCGGACAAGGCCGCGGCCCGCAACCTCATCGAGGAGCTGTCCACGAAGGGGCGGGGGCCGAAGACGGGCTACGACCGCGACGAGTTCGGCTATGCCTGGATGGACACGGCCGACGGGGTGCCGCTGGCGAGGAACGGCTGCGACACGCGTAATGACTTGCTGAAACGCGACGGTCGAAGCATCCGGTTCCGCGCCGGTTCCGACTGCGTGATCGTCTCGATGAAGCTGCACGACCCGTACACGGACAAGGACATCGCCTGGAAGAAGTCGAAGGCCACCGAGGTGCAGATAGACCATGTCGTGCCGCTGTCGTACGCCTGGCAGATGGGTGCGGCTCGCTGGGACGAGGAGAAGCGGCAGCGGGTGGCCAACGACGCGCTGAATCTCCTGCCGGTCTCGGGCTCCACGAACTCCGCCAAACGCGACTCGGGACCGGCTTCCTGGCTGCCACCCAGCAAGGCGATCCGCTGCTCGTACTCGGCGCGGTTCGCGCAAGTGGCACTCAAGTACGAGCTGCCTGTCACGGCGGCGGACAAGAACATGATGCTCCAGCAGTGCGGCGCTTGAGCTCCCCCTGTTTCGCGGCCTGCGGGCACCGCTGTCAGAGCGGTGTGGAACGGTGTGGGGCATGGGCGAACTGGTGGAGCAGGTCGACGATCAGGATCGGGTGCTCGGAGTTGTCGAGCGGGGCGAGGCGGTGCGAAGCGGGTGGCTGCACCGCGTCGCGACGACCGTCTGCCGTCGTCCCGACGGGCGGATCCTGGTGCACCGACGACCGCACACCGTGTCCCGCTTTCCGGGGCAGTACGACTGGCTGGTGGGCGGAGCCGTGGACGTCGGCGAGTCCTACGGGGATGCGGCAGCACGGGAACTCGTCGAGGAACTGGGCGTCAGAGCGTCACCGGAGTTCCTCTTCAAGTACCTGTGCCGTGGGGCCATCAGCCCGTACTGGCTGGGGCTCCACGAAGCAGTGATCACGGACGAGCTCGTTGTGGACGCGTCGGAGATCGCATGGCATGAGTGGCTCACGCCCGACGAGTTCCATGAGGCCAGACAGCGCTGGAGCTTCGTGGAAGACGGGCTCGAGGCATTGAGGCGGTACCCCCTCAACTTCCCCACCGGCGGCAACCCCACGCAGGCGTCGCACCGCTTCCACGCGGATTGAGTGAGGCCGGGTGCGCGAAAATCCGTTCCCCCGCCGCCGGGCCGCCGCTTAGCGTGGCCGTATGGAGCTGAAGGTATCGAGCCTCGCCGAGCGGCCGGACATGCTCGACCGGGTGGCCGGGATGGCCAACACCTGGCCGAAGTTCGTCATCAACGACCCGGTGGGGGACGCCTACTATCCGCAGATCGCCGCCGAACTGCCGCAGTACGTGCAGTTCGCCGAGGACGAGAACGGTGAGGTCGTCGCGCACGCCCACAGCGTTCCCTTCGCGCTCGCCGCCGAGGGCCGTGGTGAACTGCCCGCCCGTGGCTGGGACGAGGTCCTCCTGTGGGCGTTCGCCGACCTGCGTCACGGTGTCCGCCCCGACACGGTCAGCGCGATCTCGGTCACCGTCGCCCCGCATGCCCAGGGCCTCGGCCTGTCCGGCCGCATGCTCACGGCGATGCGCGACAACGCCCGAGCCCTCGGCTTCAACGAGGTCGTCGCCCCCGTCCGCCCCAGCGCCAAGCACCTCGAACCCCGTACGCCCATGGAGGAGTACGCCCACCGAGTGCGCCCCGACGGGCTCCCGCACGACCCCTGGCTGCGCGTCCACGCCCGGGCGGGCGCCACCGTCCACTCCGTGGCGCCGGCGTCGATGGCGGTGGCCGCCTCGCTGCACGACTGGCGCCGCTGGACCGGGCTGCCCTTCGACACCGCAGGCGACATCGAGGTACCCGGTGCCCTGGTGCCGGTGCGCTGCGAGCCGGAGCACGGGTTCGCGGTGTATGTCGAGCCCAACGTGTGGATGCGGCACCGACTGTGAGCGGCACGGGCCGGCGCGTGGTTCGCGGCGGACCTGTTCGACGGCAGTGATCAGTGCCACAACGGTATTGATCAGTGCGACAACGGTTCGGTACAACCCGGGACCGCTTGTCGGTGTCGACCTATACGCTCGAAGCGACAATCGCACGACTGGCGTTGCCCGACGCCGGCCGGCCTCGTACGCCCACCTCAGGCACCAGGAGCAGCCATGCACGGCCACGGCTACACGCAGCCGGTGAAGCAGCCGCCCCCGACGGCGTGGCTGGTCCTCCTGCGTGTGCTGTTCGTGGCGATCTCCGTCCTCAGCCTCGGGTTCCTGACCTGGACGATGCTGCTGCGCCTGGCGATCGTCACCCGCAGGTCGCTGGACTGGGGCCTCTTCGTGGCGGTGCTGGCCATCGACATCCTGGCCGTGGTGCTGCTCGGCAGCGAACCCGGCGAAGAGATCCACACCGCGGGCGGCTGGACCGGCCTCGCACTGCTGCTGGGCACGCTCGTGGCGGTGATCGCGTACTACCTCGCCGCGGACGTACGCCACTTCCACCAGCTCCGCTACGGCGGCGGCTACGCCCCGCAGCCCACCGCGGCGTACGGCTACCCGCAGCCGTCGGCCCAGGCTTCGTACAACACGGCCACGACCGTCCCGCAGCCCCCGCTCACCCGAAGCGCGCCCACCCCGCCCCCGATGTCCCAGGCCGCCACGCCCGTCACCCCCGGCCCGCCGATGCCCGCCCCGCCGCCCCAGCGCCCCGCGCCGGCCCGGATCGACCAGGTGCGTGCCGAACTCGACGAGCTCAGCGACTACCTGCGCAAGCAGGGCGGTCAGCGCGAGGGCCGGCCCGACGGCAACCACGAGGGCGGACGGTGACCGTGACGACAGCACGCGTCGTCGCCGGCCGCTACGAACTGGCCACGCTCATCGGACAGGGCGGCATGGGCCAGGTCTGGACGGCCTACGACCAGCGGCTCGACCGGCGCGTGGCGGTGAAGCTGCTGCGCCCCGACAAGGTGGCCGGGCAGGAGGCCGACGAGTTGCGCCGCCGTTTCGTGCGCGAGTGCCGGGTGACCGCGCAGGTCGACCACCCCGGGCTCGTCACCGTGCACGACGCGGGCAGTGCGGGCGAGGAGCTGTTCCTCGTCATGCAGTACGTCGACGGCGCCGACCTCTCCGACCATCTCGCCGAACACACCCCGTACCCGTGGCAGTGGGCGGTCGCCGTCGCTGCGCAACTGTGCGCCGTGCTGAGCGCCGTGCACGCGGTGCCGATCGTGCACCGCGACCTGAAGCCGCGCAACGTGATGGTGAAGCAGGACGGCACGGTCACCGTCCTCGACCTGGGCGTCGCCTCCGTCATGGACACCGACACCACGCGCCTGACGCACACCGGTTCCCCCATCGGCTCGCCCGCCTACATGGCGCCCGAGCAGGCGATGGGCGGCGCGGTCGGCCCGTACACGGACCTGTACGCACTCGGTGTACTCCTGCATGAACTCCTCAGCGGCGACGTCCCGTTCGCGGGTTCCACGGCGCTCGGCGTGCTGCACCGGCACCTGTACGAGCCGCCGCTGCCCGTGCGCCGGACCCGACCCGAGGTTCCCGAGGCGCTCGAAGCCCTCGTCCTGCGCCTGCTCGCCAAGGACCCGCAGCACCGGCCCGCCTCCGCGCAGGAGGTGTACGAGGACCTGGCGCCGCTCCTGCCCGCGCGCGGCACACCCACCGGGGCGCCCCTCGACCCCACGCGCCCCTTCCTGCGCCCTCACGCCCCGTGGCCGGACCGCGCGCGCACGCCCGCTCCCCAGCCCGCCCCCGTCACGCCGGTCGCCGAGCAGCCGGACGTCGCGAGCGCCGTCGACGAGGTCAAGCGTCTCCTGGGCGAGGGACGCATCACCCAGGCCGTGGACATCCTCGGCGCGATCCTGCCCGCCGCCGCGCAGCAGCACGGCGAGCACTCACCGGTCGTCCGCACCCTGCGCAAGCAGTACGCGGCCACGCTCATGGACGACGGCCAGTACCGGCGTGCGCTCCCCGAACTGCGCCGCCTCGCCGACGAACGTGCCGCCGAGGCCGGCCAGGCCGACCCGCAGTCCCTGCGGTTCCGCTACGAGGCAGCCCAGTGCCTCGAACAGCTCGGCGAACCGGCGGCGGCGCTCGCCGCGTACCGGGCACTGCTGCCGTACTACGAGAACCAGTACGTCTCCGGCGACCCCGAGCTCTCCCACGACGTACGCCGCCGCATCGGCCACCTCCTCCTCGCCGTCGGCGACCGCGCCGCCGCGCACGACACGCTGGCCCGGCTCCTGCACGACGTGGAACGGCTGAACGGTCCCGGGCATCCGCTGGCGGTCGAGGTACGCCGGACGCTGCAGTGGCTGGGCCAGGTACGCGGGTAGTCCTCCTGCGGCCGGGTGGCGCGGCGGTGCCCGAAGTCCTGGTGAATCGTTGGTCGAATGGGTTGGCCAAAGCTGGGCCGCTGCCTACTATCGATCACCGCAAGACTTTGTGCACCGTCGCACAATCTCCTCGGGAGGTTTCCTTGCACCGCCGTCGTCGCACCGCGCTCCTCCTGTCCGCCGCGATCGCCGTGGCCCCCCTCCTCACCGCCTGCGGAAACGATGCGCACCCCGGTGCGGCGGCCGTCGTCGGCGGTCAGCGGATCACCGTGTCCCAGCTCGAGAGCCGGGTGAACGAGGTACGCGCGGCGCAGCGGGCGGCGGTGAACGACGAGGCGCAGTACGCGCAGGCCATCGCCAACACCGGCACCCTGTCCCGCGACACCCTGCACAACATGGTCCTGGACCGGGTGCTGCACCGCGCCGCCCAGGACGCCGGCATCACCGTCAGCCGCAAGGAGGTCCAGGAGATGCGGGCCGGCCTGGAGGAGCAGGTCGGTGGCCCCAAGGCGCTTCGGACGGCCTGGCTGCAGCAGTACAGCATTGCGCCGGAGCGGCTGGACGAGAACCTCCGTCTCCAGCTCGAGGCCCAGAAGCTCGCCGCGAAGCTCGGCACCGACACCAGCCAGCCGGCCTTCTGGAACGCCCTGTCCAAGGCCTCGGAGAAGCTGAACGTCGACCTCAACCCGCGCTACGGCACCTGGGACGTCCAGCGGAGCAGCCGCGTCGACCAGCAGGCGCCGTGGGTACGGGACGTCTCGACGGCGCAGGCGCAGCAGCCGGCGTAACGGTACGGCGGCCTGCCTGTGGACAACTCGGGGGCTTGTCGGCGGCGTGGGTTACGTTCGGATCGTGAACGCAACCAGCTTCGAAGGCGCCCCGGACACGAGCCCCGACCTCATCCCCGGCCGGATCGTCCTGCTCACCACCAGTCACCGTGTCGCGCCCGGCCTGCTCTCCTGGCCGGCGTGGCAGGCGTTGCGCACCGCCGACCGGGTGCTCTGCGCGGACGGGGCACATCCGCAGCTGCCGTACCTGCGCGAGGCGGGGATACCCGTGGCCGAGGAGTCCCCGACCGCGGAGGAACTGGTCGACGTGTGCGCCGACGGGCACACCGTGGTGGTCGTCGCCACGGGCGAGGGCGAGCCCGCGCTGACCGACGGCCTGGCCCGCCTCGCCGGCACCGGACGCGTCCGCATGCCGGAGCTGGAGCTGCTTCCCGCCTCCTACGACCTGCCGGGCGCCCGCCTCCTCGACCTGGTGCAGGTCATGGACCGCATCCGTGCCGAATGCCCGTGGTCGTCCCGGCAGACCCACCAGGGCCTGGCGAAGTACGGCATCGAGGAGGCGTACGAACTCGTCGAGGCGATCGAGGACGGCGACCGCGAGGAGCTGCGCGAGGAACTCGGTGACGTCCTCCTCCAGGTCGTCTTCCACGCCCGGATAGCCGAGGAGGACCCGGACGCGCCCTTCTCGATCGACGACGTGGCGGCCGGCATCGTCGCCAAGCTCATCCACCGCCATCCGCATGTCTTCGGGGACGAGACGGCCTCGACGCCCGAGGAGGTCAAGGAGCACTGGCTGCGCACGAAGGCGCAGGAGAAGCGGCGGACGTCGGTGACGGAGGGCATCCCCCTGCACCAGCCGGGCCTGGCCCTCGCGGCGAAGCTGGCGTCCCGGGTGCGTACGGCGGGTCTGGAGGTGCCCCTGCCGAAGACCGAGGGCGTCGGGTACGAGCTGCTGGCGCTGGCGATGCGGGCCGAGGCGGAGGGCGTCGACCCGGAAGCGGCGCTACGGGCGGCGGCGCGGGCGTACCGGGATGCGATCAGGGAGACCGAGAGCCGGGGACAGGAGGCCGAGAGCGGGGGACAGCGGACGGATTCCGACACAGCCGGGACCGGCGACTGACGTCACCCGCCGACCGGCGACCGATGCCGACCGGCGACCGATGTCACCCGTCCCTCCGCCTCCGGATACCGTCAACGGGTGAGCAGCCAGCCCCACCGCCCGAGCCCCCACCAGGACGCCCCCGAGCTCTTCACGTGGGAGTTCGCCACCAACCCCTACCCGGCCTACGCCTGGCTCCGTGAGCACGCCCCTGTCCACCGGACACGGCTCCCCAGCGGTGTGGAGGCCTGGCTGGTCACCCGTTACGCCGACGCCAAGCAGGCCCTCGCCGACCAGCGGCTCAGCAAGAACCCCGCGCACCACGACGAGCCCGCGCACGCCAAGGGCAAAACGGGTATCCCCGGTGAGCGCAAGGCGGAGCTGATGACGCATCTGCTCAACATCGACCCGCCGGACCACACCCGCCTCCGCCGGCTCGTCTCCAAGGCCTTCACGCCCCGCCGCGTCGCCGAGTTCGCGCCCCGGGTGCAGGAGCTCACCGACGACCTCCTCGACCGGTTCGCCCGCAACGGCTCCGCCGACCTCATCCACGAGTTCGCCTTCCCGCTCCCCATCTACGCCATCTGCGACATGCTCGGCGTCCCCCGCGAGGACCAGGACGACTTCCGGGACTGGGCGGGCATGATGATTCGGCACGGGGGAGGGCCGCGGGGCGGGGTCGCGCGGTCGGTGAAGAAGATGCGCGGCTATCTTGCCGACCTCATCCACCGCAAGCGCGAGTCGCTCTCCGCCGAACCGGCCCCGGGCGAGGACCTCATCTCCGGCCTCATCCGCGCCTCCGACCACGGCGAGCACCTCACCGAGAACGAGGCCGCGGCGATGGCGTTCATCCTGCTGTTCGCCGGGTTCGAGACCACCGTCAACCTGATCGGCAACGGCACCTACGCCCTGCTCACCCACCCCGAACAGCGCACCCGCCTCCAGCAGGCCCTTGCCACCGGCGACCGCGGCCTGCTGGAAACCGGGGTCGAGGAACTTCTGCGCTACGACGGCCCGGTGGAGCTGGCCACCTGGCGGTTCGCCACCCAGCCGCTCACCATCGGCGGGCAGGACATCGCGCCCGGCGACCCCGTGCTCGTCGTACTCGCTGCCGCGGACCGGGATCCGCAGCGGTTCGCCGATCCGGACGCCCTCGACCTCGCCCGCCGTGACAACCAGCACCTCGGCTACGGGCACGGCATCCACTACTGCCTCGGCGCCCCGCTCGCCCGCCTGGAGGGGCAGACCGCGCTCGCGACCCTCCTCACCCGCCTCCCGGACCTCCGACTGGCCGTGGACCCCGGCGAGTTGCGCTGGCGCGGCGGCCTCATCATGCGCGGACTGCGCACGCTGCCCGTGGAGTTCACGCCCATTTCGTAATGGCAGCTCCCCGGATTCGGCCGGAATCCTCCACTCCGGCACCGAAAACGTGACACGACCTCAACTCTGTGATCTTCACGTGATCTGCGCGGCATTAACTTGTGACAAGTGATCGACTGCCGATACGTTCACCCAGCAGCGCGACGTCGAACACCAGTCGCCGCGCCGGTCACTGCTGTCTCGTGAAAGGTCCCCGCATGCTCTCCGGGAACGGTCGTCACCGTCGCCCCCGCCAGGCTCCGGCCCTCGTGGTCGCGGCCGGCGTGACCGGGTCCGCCATCGCCATCCCACTCCTCGGCGCCACCGGCGCGAGCGCGGCCAGCGGCACGACGTGGGACCGGGTGGCGGAGTGTGAGAGCGGCGGCTCCTGGAGCGCCAACTCGGGCGACGGGTACTACGGCGGGCTGCAACTGTCCCAGGAGGACTGGGAGCGGTACGGCGGCCTCGCGTACGCGGCCCGCGCCGACCAGGCCAGCCGTTCGCAGCAGATTGCCGTCGCCGAGCGGATTCTCGCGGACCAGGGTGTGGGCGCATGGGGCACCTGCGGGCTCACCGCCGGTCTCAACGCCGACAAGGGTTCGGCCGACGTGGACACGGGCGTGGCCGGTGACACCTCGTCGGACACTTCCGAGAGCCTGCGCAACTCGCTCGGCTTGTCCAACTCGTCTGGTTCCTCCAGCTCGTCCGATTCGTCTGATTCGGCAGAGTCTTCGCCTGAATCCACCGCGTCATCCCCGTCGTCTGACTCGTCATCGAATGCGACGGATGGTTCCGCGAGCCCGACGCCCACCGACTCCACCCCGGACAACTCTCAGGAATCCGATAGCTCACCCACAGCGGCCCCGAAGGCCACCGAATCGGACAACTCGGGGCAGACTGAAGGTGATTCCGGTCTGGTCGACACCGGTACGGGCAAGCATCGCGGCGACAGCGCCGACGAGGATGCCACCGGCGCTCGTACGACCGAGTCCTCGGGCCGCCACGCCTCGCGCGACAGCGCCTCCGCGCGCGATGCCGCCGACGGGTCGTACACCGTGCGCGAGGGGGACAGCCTCTGGGGCATCGCCGACTCCCTTGGCGTCCAAGGGGGATGGTCCGTGCTCTATGCGGACAACAAGGAGATCGTCGGCGCCGACCCCAACCACATCATCCCCGGTCAGACGCTGGATGTCGGGGTCGAACCGGGCGAAAAGTAGCGGGAGTTCACGTCATGCTTCGCGCCTAATGTCCGGTTTGGTGAAAGTGTGGGATGAGTCTCAGAGGCCCTGATCCTCTTTGAAATTCCGCCAATCGCGTGTCTACGGTCATGACCGCTCGCCAACGCGAGCCCCGGCTGCCGCAACGCCGAATCCTGCCAGCGGCCGTTCGGGAACAGTCGTCGCGTCAAGCGCCGTAGGCAGGAGCGGGGGACCCAAGGTAAGCGCCGCACCGGACAGTTGAGCCGGTACGGCTTGGGGTGAAGTCACGCCTCCCCACAGGGGCGTGGCCGGGCAACTCAACCGGCCCGAACCCGACAGCTCACCTCGCAGGCGTCGGTGAGGGGATCTCTCCATGCTGTTTTCCGGCAAGGGCAAGCACCGTCGTCCGTCCAAGGCCGCTCGCGCCATAGCCGTCGTCGGCGTCACCGGCGCCGCCGCCGTCGCCGCCCCGCTGATGGCGGCCGGCAGTGCCTCCGCCGCCACCGCCTCCGAGTGGGACGCCGTCGCCCAGTGCGAGTCGGGCGGCAATTGGTCCATCAACACCGGCAACGGCTACTACGGCGGTCTGCAGTTCTCCGCCTCCACCTGGGCCGCGTACGGCGGCACGCAGTACGCCGCCACGGCCGACCAGGCCACCAAGGCGCAGCAGATTCAGATCGCCGAGAAGGTGCTCGCGGGTCAGGGCAAGGGTGCCTGGCCGCACTGCGGCACGGGCCTGTCGAACGCCACGTACACCGGCGGTGGCGCGAGTGACTCCTCCCCGGAGGGCTCCTCGCAGAGCAGCACCGAGACCACCACCCGCTCGACCGAGCAGCAGCCGGCCTCCCGTTCGCAGGAGCGCCCGGCGCAGAAGACCGTCACCACCCCGACCGGTGAGAAGGTCGAGAAGGGCGACGGCGAGTACAAGGTCGTCACCGGCGACACCCTCAGCACCATCGCCGCGGAGCACGACGTCAAGGGCGGCTGGGAGAAGCTGTTCCAGCTGAACAAGGACATCGTCGAGGACGCCGACCTCATCTACCCGGGTCAGCAGCTGCACCTGAAGTGATCCGGATCCACCCGGGTCGGCAGCTTCGCCTGACCTGAAGTGATCCGGGCTTCGCAGACCCCCGTGAGGGTCCCCCGTCCCCACGGGCCCCGCCCCGGTGCGTGTTCCCCCGTACGCGCCGGGGCGGGTCTTTTGTGTCACCGCTCGCGCCTCGTTCTTCGCTCGGGGCCCTCGTTCTTCGCTCGGGCCCTCATTCTTGAGGAACCGTCTTTGTTCCGTTCGGAAACAATTTACGATCGGTTTCGTCCACGGGGTGGGCGACCGGCTGGCCGATCCCACGGAGCCGGTTAGGCTCATCTCGCAGAGCCGCTGCGGTCCTGCTAAACCGCGTCACATCCACGAAGGAGATGCTCGTGCCGTCCATCGACGTCGTCGTAGCCCGGGAAATCCTGGACTCCCGAGGCAACCCCACGGTCGAGGTCGAGGTCGGCCTCGACGACGGCAGCACGGGTCGTGCCGCCGTCCCGTCCGGCGCCTCCACGGGCGCCTTCGAGGCCATCGAGCTCCGCGACGGCGACCCCAACCGCTACCAGGGCAAGGGCGTCGAGAAGGCCGTCCTGGCCGTCATCGAGCAGATCGGCCCTGAGCTGGTCGGCTACGACGCCACCGAGCAGCGCCTGATCGACCAGGCGATGTTCGACCTCGACGCCACCGACAACAAGGGCTCCCTCGGCGCCAACGCCATCCTCGGCGTCTCGCTCGCCGTTGCGCACGCCGCCTCCGAGGCCAGCGACCTGCCGCTCTTCCGCTACCTGGGCGGCCCGAACGCGCACCTGCTGCCGGTGCCGATGATGAACATCCTGAACGGCGGCTCGCACGCCGACTCCAACGTGGACATCCAGGAGTTCATGATCGCCCCGATCGGCGCGGAGTCCTTCTCCGAGGCCCTGCGCTGGGGCACCGAGGTCTACCACACCCTCAAGAAGGTCTTGAAGAGCAAGGGCCTGGCCACCGGCCTCGGCGACGAGGGCGGCTTCGCCCCGAACCTCGGCTCCAACCGCGAGGCCCTCGACCTCATCCTCGAGGCGATCAAGGAGGCCGGCTACACCCCCGGCGAGCAGATCGCCCTCGCGCTCGACGTCGCCGCGTCCGAGTTCTACAAGGACGGCTCCTACCTCTTCGAGGGCAAGGCGCGCTCGGCCGCCGAGATGACCGAGTACTACGCCGAGCTGGTCGACGCCTACCCGCTGGTCTCCATCGAGGACCCGCTGTTCGAGGACGACTGGGAGGGCTGGAAGACCATCACCGCCAAGCTCGGTGACAAGGTCCAGCTCGTCGGCGACGACCTGTTCGTCACCAACCCCGAGCGCCTGGCCAAGGGCATCGAGGAGGGCGCCGCCAACGCCCTGCTGGTCAAGGTCAACCAGATCGGCTCGCTGACCGAGACCCTGGACGCCGTCGAGCTCGCCCAGCGCAACGGCTTCAAGTGCATGATGTCCCACCGCTCCGGCGAGACCGAGGACGTCACCATCGCCGACCTGGCCGTCGCCACCAACTGCGGCCAGATCAAGACCGGCGCCCCGGCCCGCTCCGAGCGCGTCGCCAAGTACAACCAGCTGCTGCGCATCGAGGAGATCCTCGACGACGCCGCGGTGTACGCCGGCCGCTCGGCGTTCCCCCGCTTCAAGGGCTGAGCAGGGCCCTGTAGGAAGCGTCGTACGTACGTCCCCGTACTCGGTCCCGTACCGTGTGCGGGGACGTACGCGCGTGTGTGACGGGAGTGGGAGATGGCCGCCAGGGACCGGGACCGTTTCTCCACCACGACCAGGATCCGGCTGCTCGGCGAGCAGACGGCCGCCCGCGTCTACCGCTCCCAGACCCGCCGCCAGGCCCGCCGCTCCCGGCTGACCGGCCGCGCAGCGCTGCTCGCGCTCGTCGTCTGCTCGCTGGTGGTCGCCCTCGCCTATCCGATAAGGCAGTACGTCGCCCAGCGCGCCGACATTGCCGACCTCCAGCGGCAGCAGGAACAGGCCCGGCAGCGGGTCGAGGAACTGCGCGACCTCAAGGCACGCTGGCAGGACGACGCGTACGCGGAGCAGCAGATCCGGGAGCGACTGCACTATGTGATGCCGGGGGAGACCGGTTACGTCGTGATCGACCCGGACGCGGCCGAGCAGTCGCACGCCGACTCCGGGGCGGCCGACCGCCCCTGGTACGCGAACGTCTGGGACGGCGTCGACAAGTCCGACGCCTCCGACCAGTGACCACAAGAGAAAGAACGTCATGGAAACCCCCCCGCCGCCCACCCCGCGCACCGAGCCCACCGACGCGGACGTCGAGGCCTTCAAGCAGCAGCTCGGCCGGCCGCCGCGCGGGCTGCGCGCCATCGCGCACCGGTGCCCGTGCGGGCAGCCGGACGTCGTGGAGACGGCCCCGCGGCTGCCCGACGGCACGCCCTTCCCGACGCTGTACTACCTGACCTGCCCCAAGGCGTCCTCGGCGATCGGCACCCTGGAGGCGAACGGCGTGATGAAGGAGATGACGGCCCGCCTGGAGACCGACCCCGAGCTCGCCGCCGCCTACCGCGCCGCGCACGAGGACTACATCCGGCGCCGGGACGAGATCGAGGAGCTGAAGGGCTTCCCGAGCGCCGGCGGCATGCCGGACCGGGTGAAGTGCCTGCACGTCCTGGTCGCCCACTCGCTGGCCGCCGGACCCGGCGTGAACCCCCTCGGCGACGAGGCCCTCGCCATGCTGCCGGAGTGGTGGCGCAAGGGCGCCTGTGTGACCGTCACGAACGAGGAGAACGACCAGTGACCCGAGTGGCCGCCATCGACTGCGGCACGAACTCCATCCGGCTGTTGGTCGCCGACGCCGACCCGGCCACGGGCGAACTCGTCGACCTGGACCGTCGCATGACGATCGTGCGGCTCGGCCAGGGCGTCGACCGCACCGGCCGCCTGGCGCCCGAGGCGCTGGAGCGGACCTTCGCGGCCTGCCGCGAGTACGCCGCGATCATCAAGGAGCACGGCGCGGAACGGCTCCGCTTCGTCGCCACCTCCGCCTCCCGGGACGCCGAGAACCGGGACGACTTCGTGCGCGGCGTCATGGACATTCTGGGCGTCGAGCCCGAGGTCATCACCGGGGATCAGGAGGCCGAGTTCTCCTTCACCGGCGCGACCAGGGAACTGGCAGAACACGACCATCTCCCCAAGCCCTACCTCGTCGTGGACATCGGCGGCGGCTCGACCGAGTTCGTCGTCGGCGAGGACCACGTCCGCGCGGCGCGCTCGGTCGACGTCGGCTGTGTGCGGATGACCGAACGGCACCTGGTCCGCGACGGCGTGGTCTCCGACCCGCCGACCGAGGAGCAGATCGCCGCGATGCGGGCGGACATCGAGGCGGCCCTCGACCTCGCCGAGGAGACGGTGCCGCTGCGCGAGGCGCACACGCTGGTCGGCCTGGCCGGCTCGGTGACGACGGTGTCGGCGATCGCGCAGAACCTGCCCGAGTACGACTCGGCCCGCATCCACCACTCCCGTGTCTCCCACGACAGGGTCCGCGAGATCACCGACTGGCTGCTGCACTCCACCCACGCCGAACGCGCGGCCGTCCCCTCCATGCATCCGGGGCGGGTGGACGTCATCGCCGCGGGGGCTCTCGTCCTGCTGTCGATCATGGAACGGATCGGCGCGGAGGAGGTCGTCGTGAGCGAGCACGACATCCTCGACGGCATCGCGTGGTCCGTTGCGTGAACTGCAGCGGCCGGCCGTGACTTCCTATACCGGCGCCGTCTTCAACAACGGGATGGTGGCGAGGCTCGTCGACATCCTCGCCTCGGCACGCGAACGAGGCGGGACGGCACCGTTCGCCGACGAGATCGCACGCATCAACCGAACACTGGACAGCTGCGCCACAGCGAGGTGGGCCATGCCGAGCGCCACGCTGGCAGCCCTCCTCGACCTCATCGCCGAGGAGCTGAAGACATCCCCGGACCAGGATCTGCCGCCAGGCTTCCTCACGAGGCTGGATGCGGCCGCCGGGGATCAGGACCGGCTGGAGTTCCTGACCCACACGGCCTCATCGCTTCGCACGTCGAAGCGAGAAGGGATCGCCCGCTTCGAGGAACTCCCGATGTCTTCCTGGGAGGCGGAGCTGCGGTACGCCCGCCTGCGGGACTTCTCCTGGTGGGTCGAGTCGGATGAGTACGAGACCTTCGAAGCAGGCGTGCTCGCCGGTGTGACCAGCGAGCATCCAGGAGGCTGCGCGCACCGGCTCCCTCCCCTGATCGCGGAGCTGCACGCGGCTCTGCTGCTCGACAAGGACACCCGCTCCGCCGCCTGTCTCCGGTCCGTGGTCCCCTGGGCCACGCCGACGATCCTGCGGGAAGTCCTGCGGGCCGCCTCCTCCCACCTCCTTGAAGCGCACTGAGGCCTGGCGGCGCGTGGTCGGTGACGCAGGTCGCTCGGGCAGGGTGGTCCGGGTCTCGTTTGCTACTGGCCAGTAGTCATCAGTTGAGCAGGTCGGCTAGCGTATGAGCTCATCCGAAGGGCCTCCGTGAGCCCCTTCGCGACGCCCCGTCGGAAAACTTCGTGAAGTTCTTCACAAGGAATTGGGCCCTGTCGGAGGGCGGAAAGGGCCCGGTTGCCCCTTCCAGGGGCCCAACAGCCCTTGAACGCGTTCAGAAGGCTGCTGTAGGGGCGTACTGGAAGGCTCTCGCGGAAGCGTGTTTCGACCGGCTCACAGGGGGGCCGGCGACCCAGAGAGGCAGCTCACGCGGCATTGACAACGGGTCGCACCGCCCCTCGGTTCCCGGGCGTGACCATGACCTGCGTCACGCGGGCCGGGGAGTGTAACACAGGGCATGCAGGAGCTTGTGAAGGGGCGCACGAACTACCCCCCTGAGGCGGGTGGATACTCGATGGCATGAGCACCACGGAGCGTCCCAGGATCCTCGTAGTAGGCGGTGGGTACGTAGGCCTGTACGCAGCTCGGCGCATTCTCAAGAAGATGCGCTACGGCGAGGCGACCGTCACGGTCGTCGACCCCCGGTCGTACATGACCTACCAGCCCTTCCTCCCCGAAACCGCCGCCGGCAACATCTCCCCGCGACACGTCGTCGTCCCGCTGCGACGCGTGCTCCCCAAGGCGGAGGTGCTCACCGGCCGGGTCACCACCATCGACCAGGACCGCAAGGTCGCCACGATCTCCCCGCTGGTCGGTGAAGCGTACGAGCTCCCCTTCGACTACCTCGTCGTCGCGCTCGGCGCGGTCTCCCGCACCTTCCCGATCCCCGGCCTCGCCGAGCAGGGCATCGGTATGAAGGGCATCGAGGAGGCCATCGGTCTGCGCAACCACGTCCTCGAGCAGCTCGACAAGGCCGACTCCACCACCGACGAGGAGATCCGCCGCAAGGCGCTCACCTTCGTGTTCATCGGCGGTGGCTTCGCGGGTGCGGAGACCATCGGCGAGGTCGAGGACATGGCCCGCGACGCGGCGAAGTACTACAACAACGTGTCCCGTGAGGACATGCGCTTCATCCTCGTCGACGCCGCCGACAAGATCCTCCCCGAGGTCGGCCCCAAGCTCGGCCAGTACGGCAAGGAGCACCTGGAGAGCCGCGGCGTCGAGATCTACCTGTCCACCTCCATGGACTCCTGCATCGACGGCCACGTGGTGCTGAAGAACGGCCTCGAGGTCGACTCCAACACCATCGTGTGGACCGCGGGCGTCAAGCCGAACCCGGTCCTGGCCCGCTACGGCCTCCCCCTTGGCCCGCGCGGCCACGTCGACACGGCGGCGACCCTCCAGGTCCAGGGCACCGACTACATCTGGGCCGCGGGCGACAACGCCCAGGTCCCGGACCTCGTCGGCCGCAAGGCCGGCAACGAGAACGCCTGGTGCCCGCCGAACGCCCAGCACGCCCTCCGCCAGGCCAAGGTCCTCGGCGACAACGTGATCTCCGGCATGCGGGGCTTCCCGCAGAAGGAGTACTCCCACGCCAACAAGGGCGCGGTGGCCGGGCTCGGCCTCCACAAGGGCGTCGCGATGATCGTCATGGGCAAGATGAAGATCAAGCTCAAGGGCCGTCTCGCCTGGTACATGCACCGTGGCTACCACGGCATGGCCATGCCGACCTGGAACCGCAAGATCCGGGTCCTCGCCGACTGGACGCTGGGCATGTTCCTCAAGCGCGAGGTCGTCGCCCTCGGCGCGCTGGAGTCCCCGCGCGAGGAGTTCTACGAGGCGGCCAAGCCCGCGCCGGTCGCTGCCGCGACCAAGACGGAGGAGAAGGCCAAGGCCTCCTGACCTCCGGTCACTTGAACACCCCGAAGGGGCCACCCGCCGTCCGTGGTGCGGGTGGTCCCTTCGGCGTTTGCTCAGTCAAGTCACCGGCATGAGCCGGGCGTACTGCCTGGGTGAATCGAGTACGAGCGCCCATGTGCCTGTTCAGCCCGTGCAGTTGGGTGGAGCACATGGGGACAACAGACCGAACGCTGCCGTGCCGCGTGCGTTGATCTCGACCGTGATTACGCTCCCGGCAAGCTTCCTGGCCTTCTTCTTCGGCGGGCTCACTCCCATAGCCTGCGACTCCTGCAACGGGGCGGAGGCCGAGCGTTTCAACCAGAGCTTCGACACGGCCTTCGCGGTCCTCCAGATGGGCCTCGCGGCCTCCTCCACCTGGCTGCCGGTCAGCTGGTGGCCAAGGAACGAGTAGAACACAATCCGCCGCGGCGCCTTCGCGGCACTGGCGCCGAACACCGTGTTGGCACTCGAGGTGAGTTGAGACTTCGAACACCTCCCTCAACGGCACGGGAGCCTCGTGCGTTGCGGACCCGATCCCCTCACCCGATCAGTGGCCACGCTGAAAGAGCTCCTTGACTCCGTGCTAAGGAGAAGAGGGGCCGCGGACGGGTCCCAAGCCGCGCACGGTGCAGTCCCGGACGACCTGGCCATGCCGGTGTCGGCAGCAGAAGACCCCGGGGCTGTGACGGCCCGGCGTCCTACGCTGAGGCTTCACCGATCGCACGCACTTCAGCCGCCTGTTCCGGGGCCACCTACGGGATACCGCGGGACTACAGAAATCTGCTGCCCAAGGCATGCGCGAATCGTCAACAATTCTGCACGGAATGACAAGGCCGGGTGCTGTCCTGTTCGGCATCGTGGATGCCGAACACCGAAACAGTCCTCATCCATGCCTTCGCCCAGGCCGCTGAGCCGTCGGCGCAGAACACGGTGTGGTTACTTAAGGGAGGGGAAATATGAGAGGCGACAATACATCAACCCGTACCAGGGGCTCCCGGAGTCTGCGGCACGCCGGGTACACGGCTGCAGTGGGGCTCGCCACTGGAAGCCTGATTCTCGCGACCAGTTCTGTGGCGAACGCAGCGGAGCTGACCAGATACAGCGGTAATTCCTGTGGGGTCGCCTTCCTCGACTACAACTACAGCCTTGAATCAGGTGGCACCTACCATATTAATTACGGGGGGAACTTTGGTTGGTACTCCGGGCGGCCGACATGTGGAAACTGGGACGACCCGTACGAGCCCGTGCTTCAATGGAAAGGTACGCGGTGGGGACAGTCTTTCGGGCCGACAGTGGCTCCTAACGGGTACGACGATGACGGCTGGATCGAGAACTTCTCAGGTTCGGGGTTCAATGATGTGAGATTCCGTGTGTGCAACCGGAACACGGACACCGGATATATCGGTACGTGCGGTAGCTTCTGACGCAGCCGGGCCGGAGTGCTACTTGTCGGGTGGTGGCAGCGGTGGCCGCCGGGAACGTGTTTGAGTTCGCGGTAGTCGCACTCGACGCGCCAGCGCATCTTGGCCCATCGCACCAGGTTGGCGATCGGGGTGCAGGGGGGCCAGTCGGTCGTTGCCGAGGAACCGGACGTCGCCGAACACCTCCCAGGGGTGCGCCCGTCGGTGACCTTCGTCAGCAGCACGCCGAGAAGCCTGCTGGTGTCGTCGGCGAACTTCCACCAATCGTCGTCCTCGATGCCCGTGTCGGCGATCAGGAGGGTGAGGTTGCGGATGCTGTACTTCCGTGCGACGCGGACGGCGACTGCGAGGGACCCGATGCCGCCGCTGAACTGGACGACGTGTCGCCGGACGGTGAGGCGTCCCCCGGCCGGGGGACGTCTGCAGGGACATGGGCGGAGCTCCCTCTCGTGAGGTGAGCCGGTGGAACCGTCGGCCAGGCGTTGCCGCACCTGGCCGACGGGTTGAGCATCGGTGCGGGACCAGGAGGGGCCCGGACCGCGGTGAGGGGTGGATCAGGCGGCCAGGGCCAGGCTGGGAAGCAGCCGTTCGCCGGGGAGCCGTAGCCCATGGTGAGTGGTGGTCCGTAGCTCGCCGATGGTGCGAAATGGGCGCAGAGATCTCGCAGCCGAGACTCGTCAGCCCTGTGCAATGGCTTCGACAAACACGGCAAATGCGTCAGCACTCACGGCGAGTCCGCGCCGGCCAGGAATCTTGGAATCGCGTATGCCCACCCACGCCGGGACGACGTGGGAAACCTCCACGCACTCGTTGTCTGCTGCGCTGTAACTGCTCTTGAACCAGCCTGCTGCTGCGAACTGGTCAGAGGTCGGCGTCTCGTTCATCGTGCGAGCTCCTGTCGTGCTGCGGCCAGCAGCTCGAGGCTGACCGACGTGTCGGCCGCTTGCGATCGCAGGTAGTCAAACATGAGTTTGTAGCTCTGCACATCGGCGGGAGCGTCGAGATAGAGCCCACGCTTGTGGAGTTCGAGATAGACGACGTTCATGCTGTCGAGCGGGTCGCCTTCGTCATCGCGGCCGAGGATCAAGAAGTGTCCGCCTGAGCCGGCCGCGTGTGCGCCCGCGGTGAACCGGAGCACCTGGATGTCCACGTTGGGACGCTGCGCCATGGCATGAAGATGGTCGATTTGCTCGACCATCACGTCGGTGCCGCCGACGCGGCGCCTGAGGACCGCGTCGTCGAGTACCACCCACAGGTGCAGTGCGGGGGAGCGTTTCAGGATGGTCTGACGCTTGATGCGGGCGTCCACTTTGCTTGCGATGACGTCGGCTTCGGTGCGGATGTCCTGTGCTTCGTGCAGGGCGAGTGCGTAACGCGGGGTCTGGAGCAGGCCCGGTACCAGTGAGTTCGCGAAGACGTGCTCGTATTCGGCGACATCCTCGAAGGACATCAGCGGATCCATGACCTCCGGCACGGCTGGATGGTCCATCCACCAACCATTCTCCTGGTTGCGGACGAGTTGGATCAGCGTGTCCAGCTCTTGGGGGGTGGCGCCGCACGTATCGGCAATCGCTCTCACTGTGGGGATCCTCAGCTTGGCGCGGTCTTGCCATGTCTCGTACCGGTTCACGGTCCCGACGGAAACCCCCGCGCGCTTGCCCACTTCGGACTGCGTGAGGCCGGCCCGGGTGCGAAGTGCCTTGAGCCCACGGGCGATCTGCATGCGGCCAGCGGGTCCCGCTGATCCTCGTACGGTCACCGTCTCGTCTCCCACTTGGCCGTCGTCGTTGCTGATCCCTTGTTCTGCGGAGCGGCATGCAGAGCGTACGCAGCGCCGGTGCTCACAGCTCCCGCCTTGAAGTTCACCTTGTCGGGGGAGAGTTGAGCCAATCGACCCTCGAAGGTTGAAATTCAATGGCAGCATACTCAACGAACGCGGTGCGTGATGAGTCGGTCGCCAATCGTGATGAACGGCGTTGCGTGTGTACAGAGTGCCGCGGGTCGCATCTCGCCAAAGGAGTCCTCATGCGACGACTGATCAGGCAACTCGTCAACCGGACACGGCTGTTCCTCACACCAGTCGGCCGCCATCGAGCGAAGTGCCTGCCGCCTCCGGTCCACCCGCCACGGGCCGTTCGCTCCTTGGCTCTTCATGCAGAGCCGTCCCGTCCGACCCTCGCATCGAGCGTCCGACGCTGGTACGAGCCCATCGACGGCACCTCCACGCCCCTCGTCCGCCCCTACCTCACCGCCCACGAACGCGAGGAGAAGGCCCGCCTCCAGCGCCTGCGCCGCGACACCCTCTGGTGTGCCACGTACGGTGTCGACCTCGATGCTCGTGACATCCACGCCGTACTGGGAGCGGCGTCATGAGTGAGGAAGCGGACCGCGTACGACTCCTGCCCTGGACCGCCGCACACGGTCAGCCCTGTCTGCTGCTCACGGACGGCGACGGCGGCCCCGCCTCCCGGCTTGCCGACCGGATCGAGGACGTGCAGCTCGGGCTCGCGGAGCGACTGCTGGGGCGTGCGCGTGAGGTGCTTCCTGGGTGTGGCCCAGGTGGTGGCGCGGAATGCGCCGGTCTCGCCGGTCAGTTGGCGGATGCGCTCCAGGACGTGTTGCTCATCGCCGTATCGCGGGGTGCCCTGCTCGCCAGGGATCGGCGGGCCCGAGAGGGCCGGCCGGCCTCCGCGTCGTTGCCGACTGTCCTTCACGACGCACTGGCGCACAGCCCCACCGAATCCCGCGCATTCGGTCTGCTCACACTCCGCGGTCGCGACCTCGCCTCCGCAAGCGCCGCCCGGCGCTACGTACGCGAGACGGCCCGGTCGTGGGGTCTGCCGGCCGGTACGACGGACGATCTGGAAACGATCACCGGAGAGCTCGTCGCCAACGCGTTGGAGCACACCGACAGCCGCACCATCACGGTCACCTGTGCTCTCACCTCCCGGATGGTCACGATCAGCGTCACCGACGAGGGCAACGGGTACGCGCCGATGCCGTCCCCGGGCACGGCAGGGCTGCCAGTCCTGGAGCAGGAGCACGGCCGCGGACTGCTGATCACCGCCGCACTGGCCGACCGGTGGGGAACGCGGCGGGCGGGTAGGGGGCTGACCGTCTGGGCCGATGTTGTCGTCGCTGGTGCGGATGCTGCCGGATGACCGTGCCAAGGACGGGGGGTCTGGCCCCGGAGCCCGAAGAGTCCTGACGTCACTCTTTGTAATGACGATCATCCATTCCGGCGGCTACCGTGGATGGGCAGGCCGAGAATCCCGCCCATGGGAGGAATCATGACCGCCGAGCCCCTCGCCGAGCCGACCTCCGAGCCCGGCTGCCGCTGGCCGGTGCCGCCCCGGGACGGATACACCGTGGACGACCTGTTCACGTTGCCCGACCTCCCGCCGCACACCGAGCTGATCGACGGGAGCCTGGTTTTCGTGAGTCCGCAGCGGGATTTCCACAGCACCATGATCGACCTTCTGGTGACCGGCCTGCGCCGTACGGTTCCCAGGGAGCTGAAGGTCCGCCGCGAGATGACCGTCGTCCTGGACCGCCGCAACGGCCCCGAGCCCGACATCTCCGTCGTCCGCGCCGAAGCCGTCACCAGCAGGGAGCAGACCCGCTTCCAGGCCGCCGACGTCTTGCTCGCCGCCGAGGTCGTCTCCCCCGACTCCGAAGCCCGCGACCGCGACACCAAGCCCCACAAGTACGCCGGCGCCGGCATCCCGTACTTCTGGCTGGTCGAGATGACCGGTGCGCACCAGCGCCCCGTCGTGCGGACGTACGAGCTCGACCCCGTGTCCAAGACGTACGCCCTCACCGGCACTCACCGCGACCGGCTCAAGCTCGACGACCCGTACGACATCGACATCGACATCACACCGGACGCGCTCGACGAACTCTGACAGCTCCCCCCTGACAGGGGTTTGCTCAGCCGTAACGCGCGTGGGGGACTGCCAGCAAGCCCCGCAGGTGCTTACGTGGTGTTGGACATTCCGGGATGACCGTCACGGAGGTGTGCGCCATGGCTGACGCCGCGCCGCGGCTGAAGGGGCTGCTCGAACAGGTGCTGGGAACTCCGATCCCGGTGCGCATCCGCGCCTGGGACGGTACGCAGGCGGGCCCGCCGGGCGCGCCGGTGCTCGTCGTACGCAACCGGCGGGCCCTGCGCCGGCTGTTGTGGAAACCGGGCGAACTCGGCCTCGCCCGCGCCTGGGTCGCCGGGGACGTCGATGTGGACGGTGATCTGTACACCGCCCTCGACCTGCTCGCCGGGCTGATCTGGGAGCGCGATGAGGACGCCCGCGGTCTCGCCGAGGCGTTGCGCGAACCCGAGGTGCGCGCCGCCGTCCGCGGCCTGGTGCGGCTGGCCGGGCCCGCGTTGCCGCCCGCCCCGCCCCGGGAGGAGGTCCGCAGACGCCGTCATCTGCACACCCGGCGCAGCGACAGGCGGGCCATCAGCCACCACTACGACGTCGGCAACGACTTCTACGAGCTCGTGCTGGGCCCGTCGATGGTCTACTCGTGCGCCTATTGGGAGGACGCCGGCACTCTCGAGGACGCCCAGCGCGACAAGCTCGAACTCATCTGCCGCAAGCTCGCCCTGAAGCCGGATCAGCGGCTTCTCGACGTCGGCTGCGGCTGGGGTTCGATGGCCATCCACGCCGCCCGCGAGCACGGCGTGAGCGTCGTCGGCATCACGCTGTCGCAGGAGCAGGCGGCGTACGCCCGTAAGCGCGTCGCCGACGAGGGGCTCACCGACATGGTCGAGATCCGGGTGCAGGACTACCGGGACGTCGGCGACGGGCCGTACGACGCGATCTCGTCCATCGGCATGGCCGAGCACGTCGGCGCCCAGCGCTATCTGGAGTACGCCGACGTCCTGCACCGCCTCCTCAAGCCGGGCGGCCGGCTGCTCAATCACCAGATCGCGCGTCGCCCGCACCGCGAGGAGTCGACCTACCACGTGGACGAGTTCATCGACTCCTACGTCTTCCCGGACGGCGAGCTCCAGCCCATCGGCATCACCGTCACCCAGCTGGAGCGGGCCGGCTTCGAGGTGCGGGACGTCGAGTCGATCCGGGAGCACTACGCCCTCACCCTGCGCCGCTGGGTCGCCAACCTGGAGGCCGACTGGGCGCGCGCGGTCAAGCTGACCAGCCCCGGTCGCGCCCGCGTCTGGCGGCTGTACATGGCGGCGTCCGCGCTGTCCTTCGAACGCAACCGCATCGGCGTCAACCAGGTACTGGCGGTCAGAACGCCCGAGTCCGGCGCCTCCGGGATGCCGCTGCGGGCGCGTACCTGGAATGCCTGACAACGACCGACGACGAAGGGCCCCGCTTCCCGGAGGAAGCGGGGCCCTCAGCGTCGTACCGAATCCTCGACCGGCTATTCGGACTTGATCGCGCTGAGCATGTTCAGGCGGGCCGCGCGGCGGGCCGGCCACAGGGCCGCCAGGACCCCGACCGTGGCCGCGAGGAGCAGGAAGACGGCCATCCGGGTCCACGGCAGGACCAGTTCGTACGTCGCCATCGTCGACGCCAGCAGTTCACCGGCCGCCCAGCCGAAGAACACGCCCAGGCCGATGCCGAGCACACCGCCGAACAGGGAGATCACCAGGGACTCCAGGCGGACCATCCGCTTGATGCCCTTGCGGTCCAGGCCGATCGCGCGGAGCATGCCGATCTCCTGCGAGCGCTCGAAGACCGACATGGCCAGGGTGTTGATGACACCCAGGACCGCGACGATCACCGCCATGGCGAGCAGGCCGTACAGCATGTTCAGCATCAACGTGAACATCTGGGCGATCTCGTTGGATATGTCCTTCTTGTCCTGGACCTTGATGGCCGGGTTGGAGCCGAGGGCCTCCTCCAGCCGGTCCTTCGTGGCGCCGGACGGGCCGTCGGACGTCTTGACCATGACCTGCATGTCGGTCGGGTCCGCCACATGCGGGGTGAGGGTCGCGTTGTCGAGCATGATGCCGCGGATCATCTCGTTGCCCTCGTAGACCCCGGCCACCGTCAGCTGCCGCTTCTTGCCGTCCTCGAACGAGGCGGTGAAGGTCGAGCCGGCCTTCCAGCCGTGCGACGCGGCGGTGTCGTCGTCCACGACGACGTCCGTGCCGCCGACCTTGAAGGTGCCGTCGTCGACCTTGAGGTCGGTCAGCTCGCCGATCGTGCCGCCGGTGACGCCGGTGAGGTACTCGGTCTCGCCGTCGATGCGCGAAGGCGCGTTGCGCAGCGGGCTGGTGGCGGTGACGCCGTCGGTGGCCTTCAGCTTCCGGTCGACGTCGGGAGAGAGGGTGTTGCCGTTCGCCATGGAGACGACGTAGTCCGCGCTGAGCGCCGACGAGGCCATCTTGTCGATCGACTGCTGCAGGCTGCCCGCCATCACCGTCATGCCGGTGATCAGGGTGAGGCCGATCATCAGCGCGGAGGCGGTGGCGGCGGTACGGCGCGGGTTGCGCACCGAGTTCTGGCGGGCGAGCTTGCCCGACACCCCGAAGATCCGCAGCACCGGGGCCGCGGCCGCGATCAGCGGGCGGGACAGCAGCGGGGTCAGGATGAACACGCCGATGATCAGCAGCACCGCGCCCATTCCCATCGGGGCCTGGCCGTCCGAACCGCCCATCGTCGTCGCCGCGAGGATCACGGCGACGCCGGCCGCGGAGAACAGGGCGCCGATCGTGTTGCGCAGCACCAGCGACTTCACGGTCGCCTGGGCGTGCACGCTGCTCATCGCCGCGACCGGTGGGATCTTGGCCGCTCGGCGGCCCGGCAGCCATGCCGCCAGCATGGTGACGAGGATGCCGACCGCGAGAGCGGCGCCGATCGTGCCGGGGGAGATCACCAGCGGTCCGGCGGGGACCGTGGCGTCGAGCGCGCCCATCAGGGAGCGCAGTCCGGCGCCGATGCCGACGCCGGCGATCAGGCCGGTCACGGCGGCGACCGCGCCCACCACGAACGCCTCGATCAGCACCGACCGGGTGACCTGCTTGCGCGAGGCACCGACCGCCCGCAGCAGCGCCAGCTCCTTGGTGCGCTGGGCGACCAGCATGGTGAAGGTGTTGGCGATGATGAACGTGCCGACGAAGAGCGCGATGCCCGCGAACACCAGCAGGCCCTGCTTCAGACCGCTCATCGACGAGGCGATCATCTCCGCCTGGTCGTCGGCGAGCTGCTTGCCGGTGGTGGTCTCGACGACGTCCTTCGGCAGCGCCTTGTCCAGTTCGGCCTTCAGTGCGGCCTGGGTGACGCCCGCCTTCGCCGTCACGTCGATCTCGTCGTACGTGCCCGTCTTGCCGAACAGCTGCTGGGCGGTGGCGGTGTCGAAGAGGGCCAGGCTGCCGCCGGCGGCGACATTGCCGTCGTCGGTGGTGAAGATGCCGGTGATCTTCGGGGTGAGGACCGGGCCGTCGACCGAGAGGCGCAGGCTGTCGCCCACCTGGTAACCGGCGCGCCGTGCGGTCTCCGAGTCGATGGCGACCTCGTCCTTGCCGTGCGGGGCGGCGCCGGACTTCAGCGGGTACCGGGGGTCCTTGTCACCCCAGTAGTTGCCGCCCTGCGACTGGAAGCCGCCGCCGATGAGCTTGCCGTCCTTGTCGGCGATGGCGGTGAAGCCGCTCACGACACCGGTGGCGGAGGCGGCCCCCGGCACCTTCGCGGCGTCGTCGAGGAGGGCCTGGGTCAGTTCGGGGGTCCTGCCGATCGTGTCGCCGGTGTCCTCCCGGCCCTCGGCCGTCACGGCCACGTCGACGTGGCCGAAGCCCTTGGCGGAGCTCTTCTGGTAGGCGTCCGAGATGGTGTTGGTGAAGACCAGCGTCCCCGACACGAACGCCACGCCGAGCATCACGGCGAGCACGGTCATCAGGAGCCGGGCCTTGTGCGCGAGTACGTTGCGCAGGGCGGTGCGGAACATGGGAAGTCTCAGTTCTCAGTGTGAGGGTGAGGGGGCGTCAGCTGGTGCGGCCCTTGGCGTCGAACTGCTTCATGCGGTCCAGGACCGAGTCCGCCGTCGGCCCGTACACCTCGTCCACGATCCGGCCGTCCGCCAGGAACACCACCCGGTCCGCGTACGCCGCGGCCACCGGGTCGTGGGTGACCATCACCACCGTCTGCCCCAGCTCCCGTACGGAGTTGCGCAGGAAGCCCAGGACCTCGGCGCCGGAACGGGAGTCGAGGTTTCCGGTGGGCTCGTCACCGAAGATGATCTCGGGCCGGGAGGCGAGGGCGCGGGCGACGGCGACGCGCTGCTGCTGGCCGCCGGAGAGCTGGGAGGGACGGTGACCGAGCCGGTCGGCGAGGCCCACCATCCCGATGACGGTGTCGAGCCACTGCTTGTCCGGCTTGCGGCCCGCGATGTCCATCGGGAGGGTGATGTTCTCCAGGGCGGTCAGTGTCGGCAGCAGGTTGAACGCCTGGAAGATGAAGCCGATCTTGTCGCGGCGCAGCTTGGTGAGCTGCTTGTCCTTCAGGGAGCCCAGCTCGGTGTCGCCGATGCGCACGGAACCGGAGGAGAAGGTGTCGAGACCGGCCACGCAGTGCATCAGGGTGGACTTGCCGGAGCCGGAGGGGCCCATGATCGCGGTGAACTCGGCCTGCCGGAAGTCGACGGAGACCCGGTCCAGGGCGACCACCTGGGTCTCGCCCTGTCCGTAGATCTTCGAGAGATCCGTGGCGCGTGCGGCCACGGCGGTGGCCCGGTCGGCGACGGGTGTGGTGGTCACGGAAAGGTGCTCCTGTCGGACGACGGTGTGGGGATGCGATCCATCGTCTCGGCCGTACGGCGCCCTGTAGTCACCCGCTGTTCCGGTTCCGAAGGCAGACTGCGGTCGGACCGTGGGTGCCGGTGTCATACCTGGGGATGACGGACGACCCCGAGGGGACGCCGCGTCGAGCCCGATGCGGAGGCCTTGTCGAGAACGGGTGGATCCCCCTCGTTCGGGCGGTGAAATTCCGTCATTCCGCATGCGCGGCCGACTGTCGCACGCAAGGCTATTGGCAAGTGCTGACGGCGCTTACCCAGTGCTGATGCACCCTCAGACGTCAATAAAATAAGACAACATCGGTCCGTGCTTCCGCTGTTCGGGGGAAGCGTCCCGATAGGCTCGGAACCTCGATGCGGAGTCCATGGCCTGCCCGGATGGTGGAATGCAGACACGGCGAGCTTAAACCTCGCTGCCCCTTGCGGGCGTACCGGTTCAAGTCCGGTTCCGGGCACTTCCGCCTGCACGACGTCCGGGCGAGAGCCCCCGCTGTCCCTCCCCGCGATCGGACGCCGGTCGGGCTGCACCCGGGGCGGTGAGCGGGGAGTATCGGTGGTGAGGGTGGTGTGAGCCGACGCGCTCCCCCCGAGGCGTCGACACCGTTCGCCGCCCGGCATCCCACGGGAGGGAGCCGACCATGAACATGCCCGGTACGCGTACCTCCGCCGACGCCAGCGCCCGCCCCGCGCCGCGGGTGGTGAGCGCCGGCGATGTCGGCATACTCCTGCTGCGGCTGGCAGTGGGTGTGATCCTGGCCGGCAGTGGAGCCCAGAAGCTGTTCGGCTGGTTCGGCGGGGCGGGCCTGGACGCCACGGGGAAGTACTTCACCGATCTCGGCTACGACCCCGGTGTCTTCTTCGCCGGCCTGGCGGGCGTCTCCGAAGTCCTCGGCGGGCTGGGGCTGGCCGTCGGCCTGCTGACCCCGCTCGCCGCGGCGGCCGCGGTCGGGGTCATGATCAACGCGATGGCGGTCGCGCCCGACGTGACGCTGTGGTCTGCCGAGGGCCCGGCCTTCGCCTACCCCATGATCTTCGCCGTCGCCGCGCTCACCATCGCTGCGGTGGGTCCGGGGCGTCTGTCGCTCGACGCGTTCTTCCCCTGGCGGGACGGTGGGTGGGTGCCCGCGGCGGTCGCGCTGGTCCTCGGCGTCGCCGGGGGAGTCGTCATCCTGGCGCTGTAGTTTCCCGCCCTGCCGCTTTCATCGGGGACTGCTGCCCCTCCTGTCGGCGACTTCAGTGCGGGGCCGTTGACACTCGGCTGACGGGAGCGGAGACTCATAACCGAAAATTGGTGAAGTAATTTTCACTATACGAACAATCGTCCATGGCTGAAACGACGCGGCAAAGACGCCCACCCGAAGGGAACGCCCGATGCGCACCACCGTCGGCATCATCGGAGCCGGCCCCGCCGGCCTGCTCCTCGCGCGGCTGCTCCACAACGCCGGTATCGGATCGGTCGTCCTGGAGAGCCGGGACCGTGCGTACGTCGAGCGGCGGCAGCGGGCCGGGATCCTGGAGCAGGGAACGGTGGACGTACTGCGTGCGGCCGGGGCCGCGGAACGCATGGACCGGGAAGGGCTGCGGCACGACGGCATCGAACTGCGCTTCGACCGCCGCCGTCACCGCATCGACTTCCCCGCCCTGACCGCCGGGCGCTCCGTGATGGTCTACGCCCAGACGGAGGTCTGCAAGGACCTCATCGCCCTTCAGCTCAAGGAGGGCGGGCCGTTGTTGTTCGAGGCGGAGGCGCTCGCCGTCGAGGGTGCCGAGAGCGAGCGGCCGTGCGTGCGCTTCCGGTACGAGGGACGCGAGGACGTCCTCGAGTGCGACTACGTCGTCGGGTGCGACGGGTTCTGGGGTGTCTCCCGCACAGCGGTGCCGGCCGCCCTGTCCCAGGTCTTCGAACGGACGTACCCGTTCGGGTGGCTCGGCGTCCTCGCCGACGTACCGCCCTCGCACGACGAGCTCGTCTACGCCCGCCACGACCGCGGCTTCGCCCTGCTGTCCATGCGCTCCCCGTCCGTCTCCCGCCTCTACCTCCAGGTGCCCGAGGGGACCGACGCCGAGGACTGGAGCGACGACGAGATCTGGGCGGAGCTGGAACAGCGCTTCGAGACCGCCGACGGCTGGCGCCTGGAACGCGGGCCCATCACCCAGAAGTCGGTCACGCCGATGCGTTCCTTCGTCCACGAGCCGATGCGGCACGGCCGCCTCTTCCTCGCCGGCGACGCCGCGCACATCGTGCCGCCGACCGGCGCCAAGGGGCTCAACCTGGCCGTCGGGGACGTCGTCACCTTCGCTCGGGCCCTGACGTACGAGAAGGAGACGGGATCCACCGAGCTGCTGGACGCCTACTCGGAGACCTGTCTGCGCCGGGTCTGGCAGGCCGAGCGGTTCAGCTACGACATGACGACGCTTCTGCACCGCGCACCCGGCGCCACGCCCTTCGAGGAGCGGCTGCAGCTCGCCCGGCTGGCGCGCATCACCTCGTCCCGCGCCGCCGAGACCGACCTCGCCGAGGCATACACGGGCTTCCCCCACGACTGATCAGCGGCCGGTGATCACCGGCCGGTTCCGGCCATGTTCCGAGTTCGTCATGAATGAGGCCCTCGGCTGCCGGGAATCACGGACCCGGCTAGCGTGTTGGCCAGCACGAGGAGGGAAAGATCCTCCCCAAGCACTAGGGTCATTCCTTTGCCTGTCCATTACTCTTGAGCCAAGGCTACGCAGGGTGGCCATGGAGGAGTGAAATGAGGAGCAGCAACCCGGTCTTCTCGCGACGGGGGTTCAGCCGCGACAACGGCTACGCGGGCTTCAACACCGCGCCGCAGGCCGGGGGCGCAGCTGTGGGCACACAGGGCAACCCGTACGCGCAGCCCAGCGCCGGCAACCCCTACGCCCAGAACCCTTACGCCCAGAACCCCTACGCCCAGCAGGACCTTCAGTACGGCGCGCCGCCGCAGGCACCGGTCACCACCGACCGGATGACGATGGACGACGTCGTCATGCGCTCGGCGATGACGCTGGGCACGGTCGTCGTCGGTGCCGTGCTCGCCTGGGCCGTGCTGCCGGTGTCGTCCAGCAGCTTCGGCCTGGCGATCGGTGCCGCGCTCATCGCCTTCGTCCTGGCGATGGTCCAGTCGTTCAAGCGCACCGCCTCGCCCGCGCTGATCCTGTCGTACGCCGCCTTCGAGGGCGTCTTCCTCGGCGTGATCAGCGAGATGTACAACAGCCAGTGGTCCGGCGCGCCCTTCCAGGCCGTGCTCGGCACCATGGCGGTCTCGGCCGCGACGCTGCTCATCTACAAGGCCGGCTGGATCCGCGTCACCGCGCGCTACGCCCGCATCGGCATGGCCATCGCCATCGCCTTCGTCCTGGTCATGGCGGTCAACCTGCTGCTCGTCGCGTTCGGCGTCGCCGAGGACGGCGGACTGCGCAGCATGGGCCCGCTCGGTGCGATCGTCGGCATCATCGCGATCGTGCTCGGCGCGTTCTTCCTGACCCTCGACTTCAAGCAGATCGAGGACGGCATCGCCTACGGTGCGCCCCGCAAGGAGGCCTGGCTGGCCGCGTTCGGCCTGACCATGACCCTGGTGTGGATCTACGTCGAGATGCTGCGGCTGGTCGCCATCTTCAGCGGCGACGACTGATCGACGCGGCGCGCTCCGCTGATGAGCGCGTGAGTGTGAAAGGGCCCCGGGTTCCCCTCCCGGGGCCCTTCGTCGTGTCCGGTGGGTTGACGGTGGTGCGCGCTCAGAGCAGTTTGCGCGCGGCCCTCCTCAGGTCGTACTCGTGAATGATCGCCTTGGCGTGGCCGTACGCGAGATTGTGCTCGTGGCGCAGCCAGCTGACCTTCTCCTCGAAGCGGAGAGCGGGGCCTTCTTCGACGGTGCGCAGCCAGTCGGCGACTTCACGACCGGTGCAGTGAGGGATACGAGCGAGCAGATTGCGATGGGTCTCCTCGGAGAAGACTTGGGACATCGGCGCCTCCGGACGCAATCGGGTGTAAGCCGGTCCTTCAGGTCACCGTGCCTGAGCGTTCGCCCGTTGGCAACAGTGCGGGAGCTGCGCGTAGTCTCGCGGCGTGGTGGATACGACGCGTCTGATCGGTGCGGTGGACCAATTTGCTGATCGGTTGAGGGCGGCGCCGCAGAGTCGGTTGCAGCGGGGGGCTGCCGCGGAGGCGCTGGCGCTGGCCCGGCGGTTGGCTGAGTGGGCGCAGGCTTTGGAAGAGCCGGGTGCTGAACCTCGTGAGATGCCGGATGCCGGGATGTTTGCGGCCGCGGATCAGATCACCGTTGCGGGGCGGGATTTGGCGGTTGTGTTGACCAGTGAGGCTGAGGTGGAAGAGGCCGTGCGGGTGGTGGGGGAGGCGCAGAAGCGGGCGGGGGTGTGAGGTTCGCCGGCGGGTGCGGGTTCGTTGTGGTTGATCGCGCAGTTCCCCGCGCCCCTATCGGGGCGCTTCCCACGCCCGGCGTTCCCGATCAGAAGGACGCTATGACCCTGTCCGCCAGGATGTAGACGTTTTCCTCGCCGCACGCGAACGTCAGGGTGTAGGCGCCTGAGATGCCTGAGCCGCCCAGGAGGTACGGGGATTCGCCGGAGTGGAGGGCGGTGGCCAGGCGGTCGGCGGTTTCGCGGTGGCCGGGGGTCATGCACAGGGTCGTGCCGTTGGCGAAGACGTAGACGTCGAGGGTGCCCAGCGGGCCGGGGCGGACGTCGGTCAGTTCGACGCGGGAGGCGGCCAGTTCCTCGAGGGTTTCGACCGTGCGCTCATGGTCGTTCACGACCGGTGAGGCGGTCGGCGTGAAGTCCGGGTGAGAGGGGTGGCGGCGGCGGGCCGCTGCCAGCTCCGGGGACTCCCCGGCGAACTCGTCGACCTCGGGGCTCGGCTCGGACACCGGCTCCAGCGGCTCCAGGGCCGCGAAATCGGCCTGTCGCGGGAGGAAGAGGTCGCTGTCCGTCAGGCCCAGCAGTGACGGTGCGTCGGAGACGTCACGCGCCTCCTGGGCGGCCCAGAAGGCGCGCGCCTCGGCCAGCTCCCGCTCCCGCTCCTCGGCCAGCGCCTCGGCCACGGCCGCGCGTATCTCGTCGGCATCGGCGGCCGTGCGGGCGGCGGGCACGAGGGTGCGCACGGCGGCGCGGCCCTCAGCGAGCTCGGCGTGCAGGTTCGCGACCTGGCGGCGCAGCTGCAGGAGGGTGCGCAGGACGGCGACGCCCACGGCGCCCGTGGCGGCCGTGGTGACCAGCAAGGCGATCGGCATGGGGCTCACTGACGTACTCCCGGTTCAAGGTCGACCCCCGACTTCCTACATCAGCTTGATGGGTGAACTAACCAGCTGTCAGTGCGTAACGTCACGAAACGGACAGGGAATTCTGTCTGACGTTTCTGGCGGGGATGCGCTGACCTGCGGTGATCCCTGTTGCGAGGGAGATAGGTCACATCCTGGGGGAGATTGGGTCACAAACCGGCCCAGAACCCCGGTGGTGACGAGGTTCTGGGCCGGTGGGTGACGCCGGGTGCCGGTGCGGCTACCCAGGGGTCAGCTGAGGCGCTCGATGACCATCGCCATGCCCTGGCCGCCGCCGACGCACATCGTCTCCAGACCGAACTGCTTGTCGTGCCACTGGAGGGAGTTGATGAGCGTGCCGGTGATGCGGGCGCCGGTCATGCCGAAGGGGTGGCCGACGGCGATGGCGCCGCCGTTGACGTTCAGCTTCTCCAGCGGGATGTTCAGGTCGCGGTAGGAGGGGATCACCTGGGCGGCGAACGCCTCGTTGATCTCGACCAGGTCGATGTCATCGATGGTCAGGCCGGCGCGGGCCAGGGCCTGCTTGGACGCCTCGACCGGGCCGTAGCCCATGATTTCGGGGGACAGGCCCGAGACGCCGGTGGAGACGATGCGGGCGAGGGGGGTCAGGCCCAGCTCGCGCGCCTTCGTGTCGGACATGATGATCAGGGCCGCGGCGCCGTCGTTCAGGGGGCAGCAGTTGCCGGCGGTGACCAGGCCGTCGGGGCGGAAGACGGGCTTGAGGCCGGCGACGCCCTCCAGGGTGACGCCGGGACGCGGGCCGTCGT
Source organism: Streptomyces sp. NPDC127197 (assembly GCF_042672405.1). Lineage (NCBI taxonomy): Bacteria > Bacillati > Actinomycetota > Actinomycetes > Kitasatosporales > Streptomycetaceae > Streptomyces > Streptomyces sp. NPDC127197. The sequence continues at coordinate 194,292 of NZ_JBHXVG010000011.1, forward strand.
CCTTGCTGATCACGGTGCCGTCGGGGAGGGTGACCGGGGTGATCTCGCGCTCCCAGAAGCCGTTCTTGATGGCTTCCTCGGCGAGGTTCTGCGAACGGACGCCGAACTCGTCCATCTCCTGGCGGCTCACGCCCCAGGAGTGGGCCAGGTTCTCGGCGGTCTGGCCCATCGCGATGTACGGATCGGGGATCAGGCCGTCCTCGCGCGGGTCGTGCCAGGTGGTGCCCTCCTGCTCGGCGACCGCGGCGGTGCGGGCCTCGGCCTCGGCGAAGAGCGGGTTGCGGGTGTCGGGCAGGCTGTCGGAGTTGCCCTTGGCGAAGCGGGAGACCGTCTCGACGCCGGCCGAGATGAAGACGTCGCCCTCGCCGGCCTTGATGGCGTGCAGGGCCATGCGGCTGGTCTGGAGGGACGAGGAGCAGTACCGGGTGATCGTGCAGCCGGGGAGGTGGTCCATCCCCATCTGTACGGCGACGACACGGCCGAGGTTGTTGCCCTGCTCGCCGCCGGGGAGGCCGCAGCCGAGCATCAGGTCGTCGATGTCCTTCGGGTCCAGCTCGGGGACCTTGGCGAGGGCGGCCTGGATGATCGTGGCGGTGAGGTCGTCGGGGCGCAGGTCCTTGAGGGAGCCCTTGAAGGCGCGGCCGATGGGGGAGCGGGCGGCAGAGACGATCACGGCTTCGGGCATCACGGCTCCATTGGCGTACGTACGGGTTGGGTGGGCTGGTTGGGAAGTTACCCGTACGTATGGTCTGGGTCACGTGTGTGGGTGTGTGACCCTGGCCGCAGTTTTCTAAGCGCTTGCTTTTTTGGTGCCGGGGGATGGGGCTGGGGTGGGGGTGGGATGGCGCAGCCCGGCGCTGCGGGGTGCCACTGCGCCCACCCGTGCCGCCCCAGCGGCACGACTGCCCGCAGCTGCGCTCGATTAAGAGGGTTGCGGTGCCGGCTCCGTGGCCGTGACCCGGCGGCGGCGTCGGCGTTTCAGGAGGGCCCACGGCCCCCGTGGTCCCGTCGGCATGGCTGCTGTGACCTCCGTGCCGGCCTCCGAGGCGGCCTCGGCGGCGGCGCGGGCGACGGGGAGGTAGCCCTCGTGGCGGGTGACGTCGGGGCGTTCCTCGTCCGCCGGCCAGAGGCCCAGCGCGGCGCAGAGGGTGGGGAGGACCGCCATCGCGGCGGTGGCGTAGCCCTCGGCCGAGGGGTGGTAGTTGTCGGGGCCGAAGAGTTCACGCGGGTTGGCGGCGAACTCGGGGCCCAGCAGGTCGCCCAGCGACACGGTGCGGCCGCCCTGTTCGACGACTCCGATCGTCTGGGCGGCCGCCAGCTGGCGTGATGCCCGTCGGGCCAGCCAGCGCAACGGCTGTTGCACCGGCTCGATGGTGCCCAGGTCGGGGCAGGTGCCGACCACCACCTCCGCGCCGGCCGTGCGCAGCCTGCGTACCGCCGCCGAGAGATGACGCACCGATTCGGTCGGCGGCATGCGGTTGGTGACGTCGTTCGCGCCGATCATGATCACGCAGACGTCGGGGACCAGGGCCGGGTCGGACAGGGACAGCGTCACCTGGCGGTCCAGGTCGTCCGACCGGGCGCCGGGCAGGGCGACGTTGCGCATCCGTACGGGGCGTTCCGCGACGGCGGCGAGGCCGGAGGCGAGCAGTGCGCCCGGGGTCTGGCCGACCCGGTGCACGCCCTGGCCCGCGGCGGTGGAATCGCCGAGGACGGTGAGGCGGAGGGGTGGATCGCCCTGGGTGTCGTACGTACGGCCGTACAGTCCGTCCGCGTTCGGCACATGGGGCTCCGTGCCGTTGCCCACATGGCGCCTGGCCAGCCGGACCTCGGCCAGCACCAGACCGACGACCGCGGCACCGGCCAGGCCGATACCGCCGCCGCCGTACGCCGCACCGGCCGCGATGCGCCGGGCCACCCTCGCCCTCGACATCCTCGTCATGCGTCGCCGACACCTCCTCGTACCCGTTCAACCACTTGCTTGCCCCGAAGCGACCGCCCGCCAATCTCAACGGCGAGTGAACGCAGGTGGCAGGTGGCAGGCCATAGGCTGGCGGCACTACAACGACCACCTCTTCTGCAGCATCCGGAGACAACGGTGCAGTTCCACGACTCGATGATCAGCCTCGTCGGCAACACCCCGCTGGTGAGGCTCAACAACGTCACCAAGGGGATCCGGGCGACCGTCCTGGCCAAGGTGGAGTACTTCAACCCGGGCGGTTCCGTGAAGGACCGCATCGCCCTGCGCATGATCGAGGCGGCCGAGCAGAGCGGGGAGCTCAAGCCCGGCGGCACGATCGTGGAGCCGACCAGTGGGAACACGGGCGTCGGGCTCGCCATCGTGGCTCAGCAGAAGGGGTACAAGTGCATCTTCGTGTGCCCCGACAAGGTGTCCACGGACAAGATCAACGTGCTGCGGGCGTACGGGGCCGAGGTGGTCGTCTGCCCGACCGCCGTCGCGCCCGAGCATCCGGACTCCTACTACAACGTCTCCGACCGGCTGGTGCGCGAGACGCCGGGTGCCTGGAAGCCCGACCAGTACTCCAACCCGAACAACCCCCTCTCGCACTATCACTCCACCGGCCCCGAGCTGTGGGAGCAGACCGAGGGGCGGATCACGCACTTCGTGGCCGGTGTCGGCACCGGTGGCACCATCTCCGGAACCGGTCGGTACCTGAAGGAAGCCAGTGACGGGCGCGTCAAGGTCATCGGCGCCGACCCCGAGGGCTCGGTGTACTCCGGTGGCTCCGGGCGGCCGTATCTCGTCGAGGGCGTCGGTGAGGACTTCTGGCCGACGGCGTACGACCGTACGGTCGCCGACGAGATCGTCGCCGTGTCCGACAAGGACTCCTTCCAGATGACCCGGCGGCTGGCCAGGGAGGAGGGGCTGCTGGTCGGCGGGTCGTGCGGCATGGCCGTCGTGGCCGCGCTGCGGGTGGCCGAGCGGCTCGGACCGGACGACGTCGTGGTGGTGCTGCTGCCGGACAGCGGCCGCGGATACCTGAGCAAGATCTTCAACGACGAGTGGATGGCCGACTACGGCTTCCTCGAGGACGAGGGCCCGAGCGCGCGCGTCGGCGACGTGCTCAACGACAAGGAGGGCGGCGCCATCCCCTCCCTCGTCCACATGCACCCGGACGAGACGGTCGGCCAGGCCATCGAGGTGCTGCGCGAGTACGGCGTCTCGCAGATGCCGATCGTGAAGCCGGGCGCCGGGCACCCGGACGTGATGGCCGCCGAGGTCGTCGGCTCGGTCGTCGAACGGGAGCTGCTCGATGCGCTGTTCACCAAGAGCGCCTCGCTGGAGGACCCGCTGGAGAAGCACATGTCGCCGCCGCTGCCGCAGGTCGGCTCCGGCGAGCCGGTCGGGGACCTGATGTCCGTGCTCGGCGAGGCCGACGCGGCGATCGTGCTGGTCGAGGGCAAGCCGACCGGGGTGGTCAGCCGGCAGGACCTGCTGGCCTTCCTCGCCAAGAGCGCGAAGTAGGGCCGGACGGCAAACCTGCGGTGAACGGACCGTGCCGGCGGCGAACTTGCGGCGACGTGCGTGTTTGTTGGTCTTCTCGGAAGTGGTACGAGCGTGTCACGTCCGCGCAGCACCCGCTTAACACGGGTCCGGCACAGTAGTGGGTGTCGGCAGGGCGGGAGCGGCTCCCCGCCCCGGCCGGCACCGAACGGCGCCAAGGACCTCCGGAGCGGCTCCCGGACCTCCATGGACGCCACGGACGCGCAAGCCCGGCCCTGACCCGGCCCGCGTCCCTCGCGGGGACCGCCGTCGTCCCGCCCCCCGTCAAGGGGGTGCGGCGGTCCCCGCGCACCCCCTTTGCGCCTAAACCGGCGCCGCTTTCGCGGTCGTGGTGCTCGCCGTCGTGGTTCCTCAATTGATGGTTGCGGTCGTCTTCGCTGGAAGAGCGCTTAGTCTTCCCAGCCGCTGTCCTGATTCGACTTGCCGCGCCTGCGGAACAGGCCCGGATTGACGCGGGCTGCCTGGAAGGCGTTGACGCCCACGATGCCTGCCCAGGCGACGAGGAGGCCCGGGAGCTGGGCCACGCCGCCGCCGATGGCGGAGAGCGGGACCGCCAGGACCAGCGAGACGATGCCGAAGCCGAAGCGCTCGCCCCAGGAGTCCGTCGGCTTCGGTGACCGGGAGTCCCGGGCCACCACCATCTGCTGCTCGGCCAGCTGCCGGCGCACCCGGCGCTCGACGGCGCTGTCGATGCGCTGGTCGACCTTCTCCAGGAACGAGTCGACCAGCGCGGACTCGTACTCCTCGCCCAGTTCCCTGCGGGCCTGCAGGGTGGCGTTGAGTTCCTTCTTCAGCTCGGCGTCCCGCGCGTCCATTCCGCTCATACGCACCACGGTAGGGAGCGGGCACGCGGGCCGCACTGGGGTTAGCCCCCCTGTCGCGAGCGGGTCAGCCGGTGGCCGTCAGCCCCTTGCGCTCCGCATACGCTCGGGCCACGTCCTCCGGGTCCTTCTTGTCCTTGTCGACCTGGCGGTTGAGTTCGGTGAGGTCGGCGGTGGTGAGGACGTTGCCGAGCCCGGCGAGCGCCTTGCGGACGGTGGAGTCGGCCTTGCGGTCGGCGATCAGGGGGACGACGTGCTGGCCGGGGATCAGGTTCTCGGGGTCCGTCAGCACCACCCAGCCCTCCGCCTGGATGTCGGTGTCCGTGGTGAAGAGGTTGGCCACGTCGACGTCGCCCTTCTTCAGCGCGCCCTTGACCAGCGGGCCGGAGGAGTCGAGGGACTTGAACTCCTTGAACTCCACTCCGTACACGTCCTTCAGTCCGACCACGCCGACCTGCCGCGTCTTGACCTCCGCAGCCGCGCCGATGACCAGCTTGCCGTTCTGCTTCTTCAGGTCCGCGAGGGAGGTCAGGCCGTACTTCTCCGCCGTCTCCCGGGTCACCGCGAAGGCGTCGGAGTCCTCGGCCATGCCGTACGGCAGGACCTGGAGACCGGACGGCAGCGCGACGGTCAGGGCGTTCTGCATCTCGCCCTCCTCCGTCGCCGTGGCCTCGGGGGCGACGTAGTGCAGCAGGGCGCCCTGGTACTCGGGGAGGAGGTCGATGTCGCCGCCCTTGATGGCGGGGATGAGGATCTCGCGGGTGCCGAGGTTGGGGCGGACGGTCGTCTTCACTCCGGCGGCGTCGAGGACGGCCGCGTAGAGGTGGCCGAGCACCTGGTTCTCGGTGAAGTTGGCGGTGCCGATGGTGAGGCCGCCCTCGCTGGAGCCACCGCCGGAGGTGGTCGTGCCCTCGCTGTCGAGGGAGGTGATGCCGCTGGAGCAGGCGGAGAGAGCGGGGACGGAGGCTGCGGCGAACAGGCCGCCGAGGAGAGTGCGACGGTTCATTTCGGGTTCCCTAGACGGTGCGGTGGCGGAAGAGGACGCGCTGGAGGGCACTCAGCAGAAGGTCCAGGGCGATGGCGACCACGGCGACCAGCACCGCGCCGCCCATCACCTGTACGAGGTCGCGCTGGGCCAGGCCGTCGAAGACGTACCGGCCGAGGCCGCCGAAGGAGACGTACGCGGCGATCGTGGCCGTGGCCACCACCTGGATCAGCGCGAGACGCAGGCCCGTCATGATCAGGGGGAGGGCCAGCGGGAGCTCCACCTGGAGGAGGACCTGGTGGCCGCGCATGCCCTGTCCTCGCGCCGCGTCCTTCACGTCCGGGTCGACGGCGGTCATTCCGGCGTAGGTGTTGGTGACGATCGCCGGGACCGCGAGGGCGACCAGCGCGACGTAGACGGGCCACATCGAAAGGCCGCTGGCGAGGAAGACCAGCACGACCAGGCCGACGGTGGGCAGCGCGCGGCCGAAGGACGACAGGTTGATCGCGACGAACGCGCCTTTGCCGGTATGGCCGATCAGCAGGCCCAGGGGGAGGCCGATCGCGGCGGCGATGAGGGTGGCGAGGAGCGAGTACTGGAGGTGTTCGGCGAGGCGGGTGGCGATGCCGTCGGGGCCGGACCACTGCTCGCCGCTGGTCAGCCAGTCACCGAGGTTCTTGAAGAGTTCGTACATCTCAGGCTCGCCGCCTCGTCCACGGGGTGAGTGCGTACTGGACGGCGACCAGAGCTGCGTCCGCCACCACGGCCAGCAGGAGGGTGAGGACCACGCCCACGATCACCGGGGTCGGGAAGTTGCGCTGGAAGCCGTCGGTGAAGAGCTGGCCGAGGCCGCCGTCGCCGATGTAGGTCGCCACGGAGACGAGGGAGATCGACATGACCGTGGCGATCCGGACGCCCGCCATGATCACGGGGAGGGCCAGCGGGAACTCGACGGTGAGCAGGGTGCGCAGCGGGCGCGTGCCCATGGCCTTCGCCGCCTCCTTGGTCTTCGTGGGGACCGAGTCGAGGCCCTCGACGGTGTTCCGGAGCAGGACGACCAGGGTGTAGATCGTCAGGCCGATGACCGTGGTGGTGCGGGTCAGGCCGGAGACCGGGAGGAGGAGCACGAAGACCGCGATCGACGGGATGGTGAACAGGACGTTCGAGAGGCCGAGCAGAAAGCCGCGCAGGGGGCGGACGCGGTGGGCGACCACCGCGAGCGGGAGCGAGATCAGCAGGCCGAAGAGAACGGCGGACAGGGCGGCCTGGAGGTGGGAGACCGTCAGGGTGGTCAGGTCGTCGGTGTGGTCGGATATCCAGGACCAGTCGATGGTCATGCGGCCACGACCTCGGTGTGCGCCCGGTTCGCGTGCTCGTGGATGTCGTCGCGGGAGGAGACCCCGGTGAGTACGCCGGCCGTGTCGACGCGGGCGATCAGGCCGGTGGGGGAGGCGACCGACTCGTTGAGCGCCGACAGCAGGGAGTCGGTGTCCTGCAACGGTCGTACGGGGAGTTCGGCGTCCTTCGACGCCCAGTGCAGCGGCTTGCGACCCTCGTCGAGTACGAGCGTCCAGGTCCCGCCCTCGGGTGCCGGGCCCTGGGGGACGTCCGCGAGGGTCCTGAGCGAGAGGAGCTTCAGGCCGCGCTCGGCGCCGAGGAAGTCGGCCACGAAGTCGTCGGCCGGGCGGGCGAGGAGTTCGGCGGGCTCGGCGCACTGGACCAGGTGGCCGCCGGTGCGGAAGATCGCGATCCGGTCGCCGAGCCGGACGGCCTCGTCGATGTCGTGGGTGACGAAGACGATGGTCTTGCTCAACTCCTTCTGGAGCCGGAGCAGTTCGTCCTGGAGCTGGGTGCGGACCACCGGGTCGACCGCGCCGAACGGCTCGTCCATCAGCAGGACGGGCGGGTCGGCGGCGAGGGCGCGGGCGACGCCGACGCGCTGCTGTTGGCCGCCGGAGAGCTGGTGCGGGTAGCGGCGGCCGGCCTCGGAGGTGAGGCCGACGGTCTCGAGGAGTTCCGCGGCCCGGGCGCGGGCCTTGCGGCGGCCCCAGCCGAGCAGCAGCGGCACGGTGGCGATGTTGTCGAGCACCGTGCGGTGCGGGAAGAGGCCCGACTGCTGGATGACGTACCCGATGGACCGGCGCAGCTCGGCGGCGTCCTGCTGCTGGACGTCCTTGCCGCCGACCAGGATGGTGCCGGAGGTCGGTTCCACCATCCGGTTGATCATCCGCAGGGTGGTCGTCTTTCCGCAACCGGAGGATCCGACGAGGACGGTCACGCCGCCCTCCGGCATGGCGAGGGAGAGGTCGTGGACTGCTGTCGTGCCGTTGGGGAAGCGCTTGTGGACCGCGTCGAACTGGATCATGAGTTGTCCCTTGCCCGGCCTGTATAACGTCATGCAGAGTTCTTGGTGTCTGAATAGGTTGTCAATGCTCCGGCGTTAATCCGCGGTTACGGATGGCCGATGGGCAAGATCAGGTGTCCGATTTGAGGAGGGTATGCGCGTGATGTCGTCTCGGATCGTGGACGCCCCGGAGGGTGTGGCCCCCGGCCTCGTCGTTCTCGACGGGCGTGGGCTCGGCGTCGCGGATGTCGTCCGGCTCGCCGACGGGGCCGCGCGGCCGGTGCCGGGGACCGAGGCGATGAAGCGCGCCGAGGAGTCCTGGGACGCCGCCCGCCGGATCGCCGCGACCGGTCGCGTCTACGGCCGCTCCACCGGCGTCGGCGCCAACCGGAACGAGGACGTACCCACCGAGGCGGCCGCCAGCCACGGCCTGAGGCTGCTGCGCAGCCACGCCGGCGCCATCGGGGAGGAGCTGCCCGCCCGGCAGGTACGGGCGATGCTCGCCGTACGCGCCAACCAGCTGCTGGCCGGGGGTGCCGGGCTGCGGCCGTCCGTCGTCACCGCGCTGTGCGAGGCGCTGGAGACCGGGGCGTACCCGGTGGTGAACGAGTTCGGGTCGGTCGGGACGGGAGACATCGCCGCGCTCGCGCAGGTCGGGCTGGCGCTCGCCGGGGAGCACCCGTGGCGGGGAACGGCCGCCCCCGCGCCCCAACCCCTCGACAACAACGATGCGTTGGCCCTGATCAGCAGCAACGCCCTCACCCTCGGCCAGTCCGCGCTCGCCCTGCACGAACTGCGCGGCCTGCTCGCCGCGACCCAGGTCGTCGCCGCGCTGTCCCTGCTGGCCGTCGACGGCTCCCACGAGGCGTACGCCGCCCCCGTGCACGCCGCCCGCCCGCACCGCGGCTCCGCCGAGGTCGCCCGGCGGATGCGGGAGCTGATCGGTGCCGCCGACCGGCCCACCCCACCGCTCGGCCGGATCCAGGACCCGTACGGCTTCCGCTGCCTGCCCCAGATCCACGGCCCGGCGCACGACGCCGCCGACGCCCTGGAGGACGTCCTCGCCGTGGAGATCAACGCAGCCGCGGAGAACCCGCTGATCTCCCCCGAGGACATGGCTGCGTACCACCACGGCGGTTTCTACCAGGCCCAGCTCGCTCTCGCCCTGGACCACTTCAGGCTGGCCATAACCCAGGTCGCCCGCCTGTCCACGTCACGGCTGTCGACGCTGAACGAGCCCGCCTACACCCGCCTGCGCCCCTTCCTCGCCGACCACGAGCCAGCCTCCTCCGGCGTGATGATCCTGGAGTACGCCGCCGGCGCCGCCCTCGGCGATCTGCGCGCGTTCTCCGCGCCCGCGTCGCTCGGCCACGCTGTACTCTCCCGAGGCGTCGAGGAACAGGCCAGTTTCGCCTCGCTCGCCGCACGGCAGACGCTGCGTGCGTGCGGCGCGTACCGTCTCGTCGTCGGCTGCGAACTCGTTGCCGCGGTGCGGGCGTTGCGGCAGCGCGATCTCCGCCCCGAGCCGGAGCTTCCGGCGGGCCGGGCGCTGGAGCTCGCCGAGTCGGTGCTGGACGCGGATCCGGCCGACCGGCCGCTCACGCACGACGTGACGGTGGCGTCCGAACTGCTCGACCGGTTCACGGACCTCTGGAGGGGGAGCACGTCATGAGCGGTACCGAGAGCCGTACCGAGGGGCGGATCGACAGCCCTGCCGCGCGGCTGCAGGCGCTCTTCGAGGGGCACCGACTCACGCCGACCCAGCGGCGCATCGCGCACAGCATGGTGCGGCGGGCCGCCGATGTGCCGTTCCTGTCCAGTGTCGAGCTCGCCGAACTCGCCGGGGTCAGCCAGCCGTCCGTCACTCGCTTCGCGGTCGCCCTCGGCTTCGACGGCTACCCGGCCCTGCGCAAGCACCTGCGCGAGGTGGCGCCCGCCGAACAGAGCGCGGACTCGGCTGCGTACAACGAGTACCAGCAGGCCGTCGAGGCCGAGATCGAGAACCTGAAGCACCTCGCGGAACTGCTCGCCGATCCGCGGCCGGTGCAGGAGGCGGGCCGGCTGCTGGCCGCCTCCCGCCCGCTGCCGGTGCTCGGCCTCAGAGCGGCGGCCTCCCAGGCGTACGGCTTCGCCTACTTCGCCGCCAAGGTCCATCCGGACGTACGGCTGCTCCACGAGGGCGGCACGATGATCCACGACCGGATCGACGGAGCCGTACGGGCCGGCGCCTCGGCGCTGCTCTGCTTCGCGCTGCCCCGGCATCCGCGCGAGGTCGTGGACACGCTGGCGTATGCGAAGGAGGCGGGCCTGTCCGTCGTGACCGTCGCCGACTCCGCCTTCGCGCCCGTCGCCAAGGTGTCCGACCTGCTGCTGCCGGCCGCCGTCGGCACGGGGCTCGCCTTCGACACGGCCTGCGCGCCGATGCTGCTCGGGCGGGTCCTGCTGGAGGCGATGTGCGACGACCTGCCGGACGCGCAGGCCCGGTTGGAGGAGTTCGACGCACGGGCGGCGGCGCGGGGGCTGTTCGTGGAGTAGGGCCTGTACGAGGGCTGCTTCTCAGACGCGTCTCACCTTCACTCGCTAATCTGCACGGCCGACAGGACTGTGCCAGGGCGACAAGGAGGCGGAACGTGGCACGCGGAGGTCAGGGGCTGGCTCGGGTGGCCTGTGTCGTACGGGCGGGGGCCGCACCACTGTGGTGGCTCGGAGTGTTCGCGGCCGGTATCGGCGTACTGGTCCCCGGCGTCACCGGGCGCAGGATCGGTGTGCTCGCCGGGGCGGCGCTGTTCATCGTCGCCGCCGTCACGGTGGCCTTCCGCCGCCGCAGGCGGTACGCCGCCCTCGCCCGCGGCGCGGCCCGCGCCGGGAAGCACGACGTGCTCCAGGACCGCGCGGTGACCGTCCGCAACTGGCGGCGCGGGCACCGCTGGTGGCTGCTGCTCGCCTTCCTCGCCGCGCTCGGCAGCTCCTACGCGGTGCCCGCAGCGGGCGGCATGCTGCTCGCCGGGACCGGTGCGGGACTGTGGCTGAAGGCCGCGTGGCTCGGGCGGCGCGAGCGGGCCGAGGAGGCGCTGCTGTGGGTGCGCGTCGACTGGCTCGCCCGCGACGGCGGCCGCCCGGCCGGCAAGGCGGTCAGGGCGTACCGCAGCACGGGCATCGCGGCGGGCGACGCAGCCCCGGGCGGCTCCCGCCGCCGCACCGCCGCGCTGGTCTGACCGCCCGTCAGACCTCGAGCTCTTCCTCGATCCGTCGCAGCTGGTGCCGGGCCATGGCGAGGTTGGACCGCTTGGCGTCCAGAACCAGGTAGAGGAAGAGCCCGTTGCCGCCGCGGCCGCTGAGCAGCCGGATCAGGTGGTACTGGTCCGACAGCGTGATCAGGATGTCCTCGATCTGGCCCTTGAGCCCGAGGTGTTCCATCGTGCGCATCTTCGCGCGGACCACGTCGGTGTTGCCGGCGGCGGCGACATTGAGGTCGAAGCTCTTGCTGCCGCCCATCGTGCCCAGGGCCATGCCGCTGGTGTAGTCGACGAGGGCGACTCCGGTCGCGCCCTCGATGGAGGCGAGTGCTTCTTTCAGCGCGGTCTCGGTGTTGGCCATGGCTGCGGTTTCCTCTCAACTTTCCGTGGTAGTGGGTGTGTTGGTGCGTGGGGGGCGTGGGGTTCGTGGCGTGCGGACGGCCTTCTGACGGGCGGGGGCGGGCTTGGCGGGCGGCTCGGGGGCCGTGTCCCGTACGGCGTCACCGACCAGTTCGCCGATGCGGGCGCCGGTGCGGCGGCCTTCCAGGTGCAGGCGGCCGACGTTGACGCGGTCCTCGGCGAGCAGCGTCAGCACGGCGGTACGTCCCGCCGCGTACGTCGCGACATAGCCGTCCACCCCGCGCACGAGCAGTTCCCGGAGGTCGCCCTGACCGGTCACGTCGGCCATCCGCACGGCGACGCCGAGTGCGGCTGCGGTGAGCGCGGCCAGGCCCTCCGGCTCCACGCCCGGGGTGTCGTGGGCGATGACCAGGCCGTCCACGCCGGCGGCGAGGGCGCCGGTCAGCTGGGGCATGCGGGTTCTCAGCCGGTGGAGTTCGTCGAGTATCGGGGGTTCCACCGCCATCAGGGGGCTCCTCTCGGCGGGCGGGTGAGATGGGTGGTGCGGCGCCCGCTGCCGCGGTTGCTGTCGTTCAAAGGGCCTCCAGCGCATCCCTGACCCTCTTCAGCAGCGCGATGTCGGGGGCGGCGGGGGGACCGTCGGGGGCGGCGATTCCGGTTCCGGCGCGGGCGGCCGCAGCCCCGGCGGGAGTCGGCGGCGTCCGTGGAGCCACCAGCCCGGCCGCTGCCAGTCGCCGTACCGCCACCAGGGTGTGGAACGCCGGCCTGCCCAGTTCGCGGGCGATGTCCGCCGCGGTGCGTATGCCGTCCACCCGGGCCAGCACCGCGCTCTGCCGGGGCGCGACCGCGGGGGCCGCGGCCGTGTCGACCCGTTCCAGGGGTGCGCTGTCGCTCGCCGGGTCCGGCCAGATGCGGTGCAGCAGGCTGCGCCGGCGGAGCGTCTCGTGCTCCACGGCGGCGACCGGGACGGGGTGGACCGATCCGAGCCAGTGCGTGGTGCCGTACTGAAAGCGGCCCGGCGTACTGCTCGGGCCGAGGGCGAAGTACGCGGCGTCGTACAGCGCGCTCAGATGGCACAGTTCCAGCGCGCCCGGGGCGAGACGGCCGCCGTCGAGCAGCAGGCGGTCGGCGTCATGCCTCCGGTCGGCCCGGTCGACGGCGTCCTGCCAGGCCCGCGCGTCGAGCGTGCCGTGCGCCGTGAGGATCACGTCGAGTCCGGGGGCGAAGGGGCTCTCGGCGTGCACCACCCGGCCCTCGGTGAGGTACAGCGTGCCGCCCTCACGGACCAGGACTCCGGTGGCCTGCTCGGCGGCGAGCCGGGTCAGCATCGGCGAGACGCCGCCCGAACGGCTCCCGGCCGCCTTGTTCCGCACCGGCAGCCGGGGCGGTGGGGTCGTGCCGACCATCGTCATCCCAGCACCAATCGTCCGGCCATCTCGCCCAGCCGGATGCGGGCCAGTGCGAGGTTGCCGTCCGCCCGGGCCAGCCAGAGATGCAGGAACACGCTGCTGTCGAACGACGTCCGCACGAACCGCAGCACGTGATAGCTGTCCCGGTTGCTGAGGATCAGGTCCTCGACCGGCGGGTCGGCCGCCTCCTCCCCGTCGTCGTCGGGTGCGAACGCCCGCTGCTCGGCGGCCAGGCGCGCCAGCTCCGCGGCCTCGGCGGCCGCCGTCTCGTGGTCGCCGCCCGGCGGTTCACCGACGGTGCCCAGGGCCAGTCCGCTGGTCCAGTCGACCAGTGCGGCCCCCCGCGCACCGGGCAGCCGCATGGCCTCCAGCAAGCACTCGTCGATTCCGGGCACCCTGACTCCCCTCCCGCCTGGGTTCGGCTGAGTAACCCTGAGGCTACGCAACGTGTGTGCGGCGGGTGAGGGTTCTGGCATTTTCCAGTGGAACTTGCCCGGAGCTACTAGGGTGGGTCAACTGGCCCTGTTTTCAGGCCAGTTGATCAACCACGTCCACCGGTCGGCGTCAACGGCGGTCCGGCGTGCGCAGGATGGTGAGCGCGGTCGCGTGCGCCCCTCCCGACTCGGCCACGATCTCCTCGAGGGTCTGCGGAGTGCGTACGGTCGCGAAGGCCACGCCCCCGGCACCGTCCGGGGCGAAGCCGTGAATGCCCGGCCGCGTGAGGGAGTTGTACGCGTAGTGGTGGGCGAAGTAGTACGCCCCCGTGTCCAGCGCCGCCGCGTAGTCCCCCTGCTCCAGCAGCGGCAGCGCACGCCCCTCGGCCAGCAGGTCCCCCGCGAAGCAGGCCGGTCCCGCCACGTCCTGCACCACCGCCGGCCCCTCCTTCGGCCGCCCCTTCGCGTCGTACGCGGCGATCCTCAGCGGCCACGCCCCCGGCGCGTACACCGTCCGCGTCGCGACCTGCACGCCCGCGTGCGTCACCGCGACGGGCCGCCCGCCCGCGCTCTTGGCGTACTCGACCCGCGCCACCACCGTCCCGTGCTTGGCCAGCAGGGACCGCCCGAACTCGGTCACCAGCCCGTACCGCCCGTCGAACAGCCCCGGCACCGCCTCCCTCAGCATCCGCGCGTACTGCGCGTACGACGGTGTCGTCGCCTCCGAGGCGAAGTTCACCGGCAGTCCGCCGCCGATGTCGATCGTGTCGACCTGCCGCCGCCCGATCCGCCGGTTGATCTCCTCCGCGAGCGCGTACGTCTGCGCCACGCCGTCGGTCATCCGGGACAGCGGGATGCCCTGCGAGCCGGTGTGCGCGTGCAGCCGGGTCAGCCAGGGGCGTTCCGCGTACGCCCGCACCACCCACTCGCGCGCCCCCTCGTCTCGCAGCGCCACCCCGAACTTCGAGGTCTCCGTGGCGGTCGAGAGCGCCTCGATGGAACCTCCGCCGACCTGCGGATTGACCCGTATCCCGATGGGAGAGTGGCTCGGGGCCGACCGCATGAGACCGTCGATGCGGTCCAGTTCTTGCGGGTTGTCCGCGTTGACCGCGATGCCCAGCGCCAGCGCCTCGCGCAGCTCCGCCGGGGTCTTCGCGGGCGAGTCCAGCACCGTCCGCTCCGGCGCCACCCCGGCCGCCCGCGCCAGCGCCAGCTCGCCCGGGCTCGCCACCTCCGCGCCGATGCCCTCGTCGCGCAGCAGCCGCAGCACCGGCACCAGCGGGGTCGCCTTCACCGCGAAGGCGTGCAGCACCGGCGTGCCGGGCGCCACGACGGCGTCGAACGCCGTGCGCAGCTCGGCCGCCGACTCCCGGATGCCGGTGATGTCGAGCAGGCCGACGATGGGGGTGCCGGGCCCGAGCAGCCCCTGCTCAACCGCCGCCCGTACCGCCTCGTCGCGCCGGGCGGCCCGCTCCCCGCCACCACCCACGTGATCCTCGTGGCCGTTGTCCATGCCGTCCCCCGTTCTGCCGATGTCCGAGCCCATGCATCCAGCCAAACATCCACCGTGCCCCCGCGCCGAGGGGCCAAGGTATTGACTAGGTCTATTCAGAAAGTCAGGATGTGAATAACCGCAGCAACATTCCGCCGGGAGCAATCCACCAGGAGGCAGACCATGTCAGGACCTCGCCCTGTCCGAGCGCCGCGCGGTACGGAACCGAGCGCCCTGGGATGGCAGCAGGAGGCCGCTCTGCGGATGCTGCAGAACAACCTCGACCCGGAGGTCGCCGAGCACCCCGACAGGCTCGTCGTGTACGGCGGGACCGGCAAGGCGGCGCGTGACTGGCGCTCCTTCGACGCGATGGTCCGCACGCTGAGGACCCTCAAGCAGGACGAGACGATGCTCGTCCAGTCCGGCCGCCCGGTCGGCGTCATGCAGACCCACGAATGGGCGCCGCGCGTCCTCATCGCCAACTCCAACCTCGTCGGCGACTGGGCCAACTGGGAGGAGTTCCGCCGGCTGGAGCAGCTGGGCCTGACCATGTACGGCCAGATGACCGCCGGCTCCTGGATCTACATCGGCACCCAGGGCATCCTCCAGGGCACCTACGAGACCTTCGCCGCCGTCGCCGCGAAGAAGTTCAACGGCACCCTCGCCGGGACGATCACCCTCACCGCCGGCCTCGGCGGCATGGGCGGCGCCCAGCCGCTCGCCGTGACCATGAACGACGGTGTGGCGATCTGCATCGACTGCGACCCGCGGGCCATCGAGCGCCGTATCGAGCACCGGTACCTCGACGTGCGCGCCGACTCGCTGGAGCACGCCCTCCAGCTGGCCGTCGAGGCCCGTGACGCCCGGCGCCCGCTGTCCATCGGCCTGCTCGGCAACGCGGCGGAGCTGCTGCCGCGCATGCTCGCCGAGGGGGCGCCCATCGACATCGTCACCGACCAGACCTCGGCCCACGACCCGCTGTCCTACCTGCCGCTCGGCGTCGACTTCGACGACATGGCGTCCTGCGCGGCGAAGGACCCGGCCGGTTTCACCACCCGCGCGCGTGAGTCCATGGCCCGGCACGTCGAGGCCATGGTCGGCTTCATGGACGCCGGAGCGGAGGTCTTCGACTACGGCAACTCCATCCGCGGTGAGGCCCAACTCGCCGGATACGACCGGGCGTTCGCCTTCCCCGGCTTCGTCCCCGCCTACATCCGGCCGCTGTTCTGCGAGGGCAAGGGTCCCTTCCGCTGGGCCGCGCTGTCCGGTGAGGCCTCCGACATCGCGAAGACCGACAAGGCGATCCTGGAGCTCTTCCCGGAGAACGAGTCCCTGGCCCGCTGGATCAAGATGGCGGGGGAGCGGGTCCACTTCCAGGGACTCCCGGCCCGTATCTGCTGGCTCGGCTACGGCGAGCGCGACAAGGCCGGTGAGCGGTTCAACGACATGGTCGCGAGCGGTGAGCTGGCCGCGCCGATCGTCATCGGACGCGACCACCTCGACTGCGGTTCCGTTGCCTCCCCGTACCGGGAGACCGAGGCGATGCTCGACGGGTCCGACGCGATTGCCGACTGGCCGCTGCTGAACGCGATGGTGAATGTGGCGTCGGGCGCGTCCTGGGTGTCCATTCACCACGGCGGCGGCGTCGGCATGGGGCGGTCGATCCATGCGGGGCAGGTGACGGTGGCGGACGGCACGGCGCTGGCGGGCGAGAAGATCCGGCGCGTGCTGACGAACGACCCGGGCATGGGCGTGATCCGGCATGTGGACGCCGGGTACGACATCGCGGAGTCGGTGGCGGGGGAGCGGGGCGTGCGGGTGCCGATGCGTGAGGGTGACGACGCGTGATCCAGGAGCAAGGCGGGCGCGGCAACCGTCCGGTGGAGGCTGAGGTCTCGTCGCCGGGTGCGGGTTCGGCTGTGCCCACCCGTTCCGCCCTGCGGAACGACTGCCCACAGCCTGTGGCGGGTGGCGGCGGCCCGCAGCCGATGCGGCAGCCCGCACCGACTGCCGACTCGTTCCACGAGATGTGGCGCGAGTTGCGCCCCATCGGTCGGCATCCCGATACCGGTGGCTATCGGCGCTTCGCCTGGACCGGTGCTGATGGTGAGTGTCGGGAGTGGTTCAAGGCGCAGGCGGAGTCGCGTGGGCTGACGTACGAAGTCGACCGCAACGGCAACCAGTGGGCCTGGCTCGGGGACCCCGCCCGAGGGGACGCCGTCGTCACCGGGTCGCATCTGGACTCCGTGCCCGATGGCGGGGCCTTCGACGGCCCCCTCGGCGTCGTGTCGTCCTTCGCTGCGCTCGACGAACTGCGCAGCCGCAACGCGCACTTCACCAAACCCCTCGCCATCGTCAACTTCGGTGACGAGGAGGGCGCCCGCTTCGGGCTCGCCTGCGTCGGGTCGCGGCTGACCGCCGGGCAGCTCACCGTCGAGCAGGCGCATCGGCTGACCGACGGCGACGGGGTCACGTTGCCGCAGGCCATGGAGGCCGCCGGGTACGACCCCGGTGCCATCGGACCGGACCCGGAGCGGCTTGCGCGCATCGGTGCCTTCGTCGAGCTGCACGTCGAGCAGGGGCGGGCGCTGGATCTGTCCGGCGACCGGGTGGGCATCGCCAGCGCCATCTGGCCGCACGGTCGGTGGCGGTTCGACTTCCGGGGCGAGGCCAACCACGCGGGAACCACGCGGCTGGTGGACCGGCGTGACCCCATGCTGTCGTACGCCGAGACCGTGCTGGCCGCCCGCCGGGAGGCGCAGCTCGCCGGTGCCGTCGCCACCTTCGGCAAGATCGCCGTCGAGCCGAACGGCGTCAACGCCATCCCCTCCCTGGTGCGCGGCTGGCTCGACTCCCGCGCCGCCGACCAGGCGAGCCTCGACGCGGTGGTCGGCGGCGTCGAGAGGGCGGCCCGCGAGTACGCCGACGCCCACGGCGTCGACCTCGACGTCGTCCGGGAGTCCTTCACACCCGTCGTGGAGTTCGACCACGCCCTGCGCGACGAACTGGCCCGCATCCTCGGCAAGGACACCGACCTCACGGTCCCCGTCCTGGGTACTGGTGCCGGACACGACGCCGGGATCCTCTCCGGGAGCATCCCGACCGCCATGCTGTTCGTGCGCAACCCCACGGGCGTCTCGCACTCCCCGGCCGAGTTCGCAGCCGAGGACGACTGCGTGGCCGGGGTGACCGCACTCGCCGACGTACTGGAAGGGCTGGCCTGCTCGTGACGCAGACGCAGACGTACTGGCTGGAGCACGCCTGGCTCGGCACGCACGTCGAGCCGGGCGTGGCCGTGGACACGGACGACGGCCGTATCACCGCCCTCCGGACCGATGTCCCCACCCCGTCCCCCGGCGCCGAGATCCTCCGCGGGCTGACGCTCCCCGGCCTGGCGAACGCCCACTCGCACGCCTTCCACCGCGCCCTGCGCGGCACCGTTCAGGTCGGCTCCGGGACCTTCTGGACCTGGCGCGAGGTCATGTATTCGTTCGCCGACAGGCTGACCCCGGAGACCTACCACGCCCTCGCCCGCGCCGTGTACGCCGAGATGGCACTGGCGGGGATCACCGCGGTCGGCGAGTTCCACTACGTTCACCACGCCCCGGGTGGCACCCCGTACGCCGACCCCAACGCCATGGGCGAGGCCCTGATCGCGGCCGCCGCCGAAGCCGGCATCCGTATCACCCTCCTCGACACCGCCTACCTGTCCTCCGGCTTCGGACAGCCCCCCAACACCCACCAGCTCCGCTTCTCCGACGGCAGCGCGGAAGCCTGGGCGGAACGCTGTTCAGTTCTCAAGGAACGGGATCACGCGCGGATCGGGGCGGCGATTCACTCCGTACGGGCCGTGCCCGCCGACCAGTTGGCGACCGTGGCGCGGTGGGCGGAGGAGCGGCGGGCCCCGCTCCATGTGCACCTGTCCGAGCAGACCGCCGAGAACGAGGCGTGCCTGGAGGTCCACGGCTGCACCCCGACGCAGCTCCTCGCCCTGCACGGCGTGCTCGGGCCGCGCACCACCGGTGTCCACAACACCCACCTCACCGCTGAGGACATCTCCCTCATCGGTGGCAGCGGCACCGGCACCTGTATGTGCCCGACGACCGAGCGGGACCTCGCGGACGGCATCGGGCCGGCCGTCGCCCTGCAGAACGAAGGCTCCCCGCTCTCCCTCGGCTCCGACAGTCACGCCGTGATCGACCTGCTGGAAGAGGCGCGCGCGATGGAGCTGAACGAGCGGCTGCGCACCCGTACGCGAGGTCACTGGACGGCGGCGGCCCTTCTGCGGGCGGCCTCGGCCGACGGCCACGCGGCCCTCGGCTGGGACGACGCGGACACCCTGGAGCCGGGCGCACGCGCCGACTTCGCGACGATCGCGCTCGACTCGGTCAGGACGGCAGGGCCGCTTCCGCGGCTCGGGGCCGAGACGGCCGTATTCGCTGCGTCGGCAGCAGACGTGTCGCATACGGTCGTGGGCGGTCGGCACGTCGTACGGGACGGGGTTCACACCCTCGTACCGGATGTGCCGAAAGCCCTCGCGGACGCCGTCGAAGCCCTGCGCGGATGACCCCGGGCCGCGCACCCGCGCGGCCCGCCTCCGCCTCCGCCCCCGAACCCGACCCCACCGCCGACCAGGCCAGCAAGGACGCCATGAGCAACGCGACGACCGTCAGCCCCGCCCACTCCGCGAGCACCGCAAGCACGCTCATCACCAACATCGCCGCCCTGGTCACCAACGACCCCTCCCTCGGTGACGGATCCCCCCTCGGACTGATCCAAGACGCGGCCGTCGTCATCGACGGCGACCGCATCGCGTGGACCGGTGATCAAAGCAAAGCACCCGCCACTGACAATCGGGTCGACGCCGGCGGCCGGGCGGTCATCCCCGGCTTCGTCGACTCCCACTCCCACCTCGTCTTCGCGGGCGACCGGACACAGGAGTTCAACGCCCGGATGTCGGGGCGGCCGTACAGCGCGGGCGGCATCCGTACGACGGTCGCGGCCACCCGGGCGGCGAGCGACGAGGAACTCGAGGCGAACCTCACCCGCTACCTCGAAGAGGCCCTCCGCCAGGGCACCACCACCTTCGAGACCAAGTCGGGCTACGGCCTGACCGTCGAGGACGAGTCCCGCGCCCTGCGCATCGCCGCCGCCCACACCGACGAAGTCACCTACCTCGGCGCCCACATCGTCTCCCCGGACTACGCCGACGACCCCGCCGCCTATGTCGCCCTCGTCACCGGCGAGATGCTCGACGCCTGTGCCCCGTACGCCCGTTGGATCGACGTCTTCTGCGAGAAGGGCGCCTTCGACGGCGACCAGGCCCGCGCGATCCTCACCGCGGGCAAGGCCAAGGGCCTGCACCCCCGCGTCCACGCCAACCAGCTGTCGTACGGCCCCGGAGTCCAGCTCGCCGTCGAACTGGACGCCGCCAGCGCCGACCACTGCACCCACCTGACGGACGCGGACGTGGACGCCCTCGCGAACGGCAACACGGTCGCCACCCTCCTCCCCGGCGCCGAGTTCTCCACCCGCGCCGAGTGGCCGAACGCCCGCCGCCTCCTCGACGCGGGCGTCACCGTCGCCCTCTCCACCGACTGCAACCCGGGCTCGTCGTTCACCTCCTCCGTCCCCTTCTGCATCGCGCTCGCGGTACGGGACATGGGGATGACGCCGGACGAGGCGGTCTGGTCGGCCACGGCGGGCGGCGCGGCAGCCCTCCGCCGCGACGACATCGGCCGCCTCACCCCGGGCGCCCGCGCCGACCTCGTCCTCCTCGACGCGCCGAGCCATGTGCACCTGTCCTACCGGCCCGGCGTGCCCCTGGTCACCGGCGTGTGGCGGCGGGGCGAGCGGCTGGTCTGAGGAGCCGGGCCCGGCGTCAGGCGGTGAGCGTGGCCGGGGCGAGCGGCAGGAGCCCGGTGACGTCCTCCCCGGCGGCCGCCCGGACCGGGCACACCGCGGACAGGCGCGACACGCGCCGACCCTCGCCGAGCACGCCTCCGTCCGCGCCGAGCAGGTGCGCCGAGCGAGCCGCGACGTCGGCAGCGAGCCGGGGCCCGCGCAGGGCCGGCCGCTCGGCGAGGGCGGCGGCCAGCGCGACCACGGCCACCCGGGCCCGGCGCACCAGGCACAACTCCGGGTGGACGGCCCACACGGGCAACCCTCGAGCCGCCTCCGCCAGCGCGGTGAACGACGGCAGACCACAGTCCGCCACCACCAGCACCGCCCGATACCGTCCCGCACCACCTGCCCGCGACAGCGCCCGTAGCATCGGGGCCAGCCGGTGCTGCGGCACGAGCAGGACGAGCACGTCTCCACCGGAACCGACGGCTTCCCGGTGACCAGCGATCGGCCCGGGCCCGGCCTTCTCCACCGCCACCGTGAGGCCGGACCGCCGGGCCAGCTCGGCGAGGGTCTCCGCCGGGGCATCCTCGCTCTCCGCGTACGTCACCGTCAGCGCCGTGGCGCCCAGGGCGAGGGCGCTGTCGTGCAGCGCGCCGGCCAGCCGGGCGTCGTCGGGTGCCCAGGTCACGGCGGGGGAGCGGCCCCGCACGAACGGCAGCAGGGACGCGAGCCCCGCCCGCTCGTAGGCCGGCAGCGCGCCGTCGGCGACCACCGGATCCGCGTGGCCGACGACCGCTGCGTAGGCGCCGGCAGCGACGGTGTCCCCGATGCCCGGGGCCTCGTGGTGCACGTGCCATTCGGCCGCGTCCGGGGCCACGGTACGGATCCGGTCCACCTCGGCGAGGAGTACCGCCCCCGCGGCCGTGAGCGGTCCGGCCAGCGGGGCGACGACGGCGACGGCCGGTCCTGGCACGGCGTTCAGCCCCAGATGAGCGAGTCGGTCGAGCCGGACGCGACGACCGCCCCGGACTCCGGTACGCCGACGGCTGCCGCCGCCGTGCCGACCAGCAGCGCGGTGAGGGCCGCGGCCGGCAGCGCGCGGAGAGCGGAGGTACGGCGGCCCGTGCGCACCCGGCGTCGGTGAGGTCGCGGAACAGTCGTGGCGGACAGGGACGAGCGCGTCGTCACGGGCACAGGAACCTCCAGGTTGTCGGCGTGGGGTGCGGTGCCAGCATGTGCCGGGCCGATCACCGTCGGCCATGCCTTACCGGCTTCCGGGACCGGTCATGGCCAGGCCCGGACGCGCCCAAGCGCTCCGCTGGAAGTCCGGTACGCCACCTGCGGATGCGTCGTGGCTGGTCGCGCCCGCGGTGGGGGTGGGGGGAGCAGCCGAGAGTGGGGGAGGAGCCGCATGTCGATACAGCTCCGCGCCCCTTTGGGGCGCTGCCGGATCGCACCGGACTTCGCCGAGCGCGCTCAGCAACACCACGCCCCGGCCGCCACGTCCGCATGGCGGACCGCGTCTGGCCAGGTCAGGGGCATGTTTCTAAGATCCGTTCGGCGGCGGGCCGGGGACGGGCGCGTCGGGTCGATGGATCAGGGGGATTCCATGGATGTCCGGGAGCGTGCTCAGGAGCTGTACCGCGTCGCGCTCGACGACGCGGCCTGGAGACCGGAGGCCGTGACCGGGGAGCACGGCTGGAGCGACACGGAGTTCGCGGAGGCGCTGCAACTTCTCACCCGGCTCAGGCTGTTCGTGCCCGCGCCGGACAGCGACAACGGCTGGACGGCCCTGACGCCCGACACCGCCCTGCGGAATCTCCTGACGGAGGAGGAGCGGCACACCAGCGCCCTGCTGGGCGCCGTACAGCAGACGCGTTCTGCGCTGGCCCGCGTCCTCGCGGACTTCCAGCCCGTACACGCGCGCGAGCTGCTCTCCGTACGGATGGAAGTGGTGACCGGCGCCGCGAACGTGTCCGCCGCACTGGAGGACGTGGCCCGGCGGGTCGAGGAGGAGGTGCTGTCTCTGCACCCCGGACGCGCGTTGCCCGCCGACATGGTCGAGGCGGGCCTGGAACGGGACCGGGCGGCGCTCGGGCGCGGTGTGCGGGTTCGGACCATCCATCTCGGCGCCGCGGCCGCCGTACCGCACATGGCGTCGTACCTGCGTCGGCTGAGCGCCGCGGGGGCGCAGGTGCGTACGGCGCACACGCTGCCGCTGCGGCTGATCGTGGTGGACCGTTCCACGGCGATCGTGCCTGCCCCGCCGTCGGACGACGACGGGATCGCGGCGGTGGTCCTGCGCGGCGAGACGCTGGTGGGGGTCTTCCGGGAGATCTTCGAGCACTGCTGGGCGGCGGCGAGCGTGCTGACCGACGCGGCGCCCGGGCCCGACGGGGAGTGGCGTCCCGAAGGCCGGCACCGTGAGGTGCTGCGGATGCTCGCGGGCGGACTCACCGACGAGGCGATGGCCCGCAAGCTCGGTATCTCCGAGCGCACGGTCCGCCGCCTCGTCTCCGAGCTCACCGAACGGCTGGGCGCGGCCAGCCGTTTCCAGGCGGGCGCCTGCGCGGTACGCCTGGGCTGGCTGGACGGCTGAGCCGGGCCCTAGGTTGCGGGGGTACCGGCCGCCGCGGGCTCGGTGGCCTCCCCGGACTCGGTACGCCCCGCGGGAGCGGCCCCGGCAGACACTGGGGAAGCCTCCGCCGCCTGCCCCCGATCGGCCACCGCCCGCCCCCAGGCCGTGCCCACGAGGACCAGCACCGCGCCCACCAGGCCCAGCCACCCCGGCCGGTCCCCGGCCAGGGCGATGCCCACGGCCGCCGCCCACACCGGCTCCGTGCCGAGCAGCAGGCTGACCCGGGACGGCGAGGTGCGCCGGACGGCCCACATCTGCACGAAGAACGCGAACAGTGTGCAGAACGCGGAGAGATACAGCAGCCCCAGCCAGTCCCCGACACCGAAGTCGGCCGCGGCCGCCCACGGCGACGCACCCGTCCCCGGCAGCGCGAAGAGCACGCCGAACACCACCACCGCGCCGCCCAGCTGGACCGTGGTCAGTGACAGGGCGTCGGCGCCGCGCACGGAGTCCATGCGTGCCATGGCGAGCACATGCACGGTACGGGCGACGGCGGCCCCCAGCATCAGCAGATCGCCCACGGACGGGGCGGTGAACCCGGCGCCCTGGGTCAGCAGCGCCACGCCGAGCACCGACACCGCTGCGGCCGCCATGAAGGAGCCCGGCAGCCGCGTCCCACGCACCCGGCTCTCCGCGAGCGGCGTGAACACCATGGTGAGGCTGATGATCAGCCCCGCGTTCGTCGCCGAGGTGTGCACCACGCCGTACGTCTCCAGCAGGAAGATCCCGGCGAGGATCAACCCCAGCATCCCCGCGCCGCGTATCTGAACGGCGCTCAGCGCCCGCAGCCGCCGCCACCCCGCCACCACGAGCACGGGCAGCGCCACGGCGAACCGCAGCACCAGCACGGCCAGCACGGTCTGCGCCGTGGTGACTTCCTTGGCGGCGAGGTAGCTGGAGCCCCACACCACCGCGACCAGCAGGACGGGAAGATCGGTCAGCCGGCCAAGACGGGCCGCGGTGACGCTCATGGGGCTCCTCTGCGAAGGTGTTGCAAGGGACGGGGACGTAAGGGGGCGTCGGCTCAGCGCGCGGTGTAGGCGATCACCAGGACGTCGCGGTGGGCGGGCAGCCCCGGGTCCACCGGACGCACCGGGGTCACCGAGTGCAGCGTGCGGCGGTCGTCGCCCAGCAGCAGGTCACCGGGCTCGGACAGCGTAGTCGTGAGCAGATGGGCGCCGGTGTCGGCGTACACGCCGCTCTCCCCGCCGACGACGTTGACGCGGTCGATGAGCAGCGAGGTGATGAAGGTGACGCCGTCGCGGTGCCGGCCCTCGGGCGCGGGCTGGCCCTCCTGCTCGGTGGAGGCGTTGATCCGGTACGGGTGGAGCTTGATGTTCCACCGCCGGGTGCCGTCGGTCTCGGTGAAGATCCGGCCGAGCGTGACCAGCACGGAGCGCAGCAGCGGGTCGGCAACGAACGACTCCGTCAGCGGGTCGAAGATCCGCTCGATGCCGCCGTTGAGCGGGTTGACGTCCGTCTCCTGCCGGTACGGCCCGTGCGGCAGCAGGGTCAGTTCGCCGGAGTCCGCGTCCAGGTCGAACTGCCCGTAGCGGCGGAAGCGGTACGTGCCGCCGTCGGCCATGTAGGTGTCCAGCGTCAGCTCGTCCCAGTGCGCGGCGAACCGTGCCCAGTCGGCGGCCTCCACGCCGACCAGCGAGGACAGCGCGGCGGACGGCATGAGGTGCCCACCGGATCCGGAGAGGGCGGCGACGGCGTCGACGGCGGCGGGGTGGGCAAGGGCGGTGGTCATCGGAAACTCCGTACGTCGGTGGCGGGGGTGGGCGGCGAGGGAAGACGGCCGGGTCATGCGGCCGCGGTGAGCAACGGGCCGGCGCTGGGCGCGAAGGGCGCAGTCTCGGCGGCGATGGAGTCCTCCTCCCACTCCTCCCGCGCGCGCAGGTACAGCGGTCGGCCGGCGGTGATGGAGCGGGTGTCGGCGCCCCCGGTGCGCAGCCGCCAGGTGACGCTGCCGCTGGTGCGCAGTGCGCAGCTGTCGACGAACGACTGTGCGGCGAGCCGGAGTTCGCCGAACCAGCGGCCCTCCAGCGCCTCGCGCACCCATACCTGCTCCAAGTGCCGTTTCTCGCGGATGAGTTCGGCGTCCAGGCAGGCGCTCTCGATGTGCCGGTAAGTGCTGAGCAGCAGCCAGGCGGCCGGCATCTCCCGGATCTCCAGGACCTTCTCGCCGTGGTCCAGATGCTCCAGACCCGAGTAGCGGCCCAGGCCGTAGGCGCCGACGCGCCGGTTGAGCCGGTCGATCAGCTCGGTCAGCGGCAGCGCTTCGCCGTCCAGCGCGACGGGGCGGCCGTGCTCGACGGCGACGGTCAGCAGCTCGGAGGAGCCCGGCGCGGCGGTGGGCCGGCTCCAGGTGTACATCTCCTCCGGCACCTCGTGCCGTTCGGGGTCGTCGAGGATCCCCGACTCGAACTCGCGGCACCACAGGTTGGAGTCGCCGCTGACGATCCGCCCGGCGAGCAGGTCCACGCCCGCGGCGCGCAGAGCGATGAGCTTGTCCTCGCGGGTGACGGGGTCGAGGTCGTACGGGCTGCCGTACGCGCCCTCGTAACCGAGCAGCCGCAGCGCGCCGTTGAGCCGGCGCAGGGTGTTCTGCGAGCGGTTGGCCGTGTGCAGGACGGCCTGGGCGCCCAGGGAGCGGGCCAGTTCCACCGCGCCGTGCGCGATGAGCGGACGGCTGAGCGTGGAACTCACCGGGTGGATGCCGAGGTAGACGGCCTGCGCGGCGATGGCGGGGGCGACGTACCGGTCGGCGAACTCGGCGCGCCGGTCGAGGAGGTGGATCCTCGCGCCGAGTGCCTCGGCCACCTGGCGTTTGTACGGTCCCGACTCGTCCTCGCCGATGTCCACGCTCACGGCGTGCACCTCGCGCAGCCCCATCCGGCGCAGCCGGAGCAGCAGGTACGAGCTGTCGAGCCCG
Source organism: Streptomyces sp. NPDC127197 (assembly GCF_042672405.1). Taxonomy (NCBI): domain Bacteria; kingdom Bacillati; phylum Actinomycetota; class Actinomycetes; order Kitasatosporales; family Streptomycetaceae; genus Streptomyces; species Streptomyces sp. NPDC127197. The sequence continues at coordinate 220,322 of NZ_JBHXVG010000011.1, forward strand.
CCGCTGAACAGGGTCACGACCGGGCGGTCGGGATCCAGATCGGCGAGCTGGGAAAAGGATCGGACGAGCGGCGGCCGAGCGGTCTTCACAGCCTCAGTTGTGGTCACGACCAGCAGGTTTCCGCCCGCCCGGCCCCCGCGGCAACGGATTCCCCCGGCCGCGCCCGGCCATGTCCGGAGCCGGACGCGGCCACGACGCCGGCCGAACCGCCGGGTCGCACCGTGCGGTCAGGTCACGCCGCGCCCGCCCGCCACCGCTGCCCGCTTCCCCCGTTCACCGGCAGCAGCGCCAGGCCGCCGTCCCCGTCCGGTGTCACCGCCGTCTCGACCGCGACCGCCGGACGGATCACCCCGTCACCGCCCACCGCGAACTTCAGGTTCTGCCCGTTGCGCCCGTCGACCGACGCGCACTCCCAGATGCCCACGCCCTTGTCGGTGGAGCCGCGGCTGTCCAGGCAGTAGTCGGGGTCGGCGGACGACTGGACGACACCCCGTCCCGCGTCGACCCGCCACCGCTGCGTAGGGGACGCGCCGCACGGCGCCGTGACGACATCCGTGCCCTTCTCCAGCACCCCGTCGCGGATGTCCAGGCACAGCCCGGAGGCGACGTTCACGACCTGGGCGTAGGAGCCGCTCGGCGGATGTGTCGGCGGAGGCGTTGGTGAGGGCTTCGGGCTCGGAGTGTGCGGCGGAGTCGAACTCCTCGTCGGTGACGGGGACTTCGTGGTGGGCGTCGGCGGGCTTGCCGACACCGTCGCCGTGACCGTCACGGGGGGCGGGACCACCGGTGTGGTGATGGGGCCGGGATCGGTCCTGTCCTGGGAGGCGGTCTCGCCCGGTGCGAGCAGGACGACCAGCAGCGGCACCAGGGCCGCGCCGAGTACCGCGGAGGTCAGCGCGAGGCGGCGGCGGTACGGCGGCCGATTCCGTTGCCGGATACGGAGGTGGACGCCCGGCTCGCCGTCGCGTGTGACGTACGCCGTGCCCGCCCACGGCAGCAGCCCCTCGGCCAGCGCGGTGCGCGGGGAGTCGCGCAGGGCGGTCAGCTCCTCGTACGCCGTGGCGCAGTGCACGCAGCGCGCCATGTGGGCGTCCAGGTCGGGGCTGTGGCGTGGGCCGTCGGGCCGTACCGACTCCTCGATGAGCCGGCGGAAGTCCCGGCAGCGCGGGTCGTCGGAGGCCGCGAGCCGGGACGTCAGACAGGCCCGGCCCAACGCCTGGAGGGCCTGTTCTGTGCCGTATGTCACGTCCTCGCGGGTGCGGCCGAGCAGTGTGGCCGTGCGCTCGTCGGGCTCGCGCTCCACCACCGCGTACCAGAGCTGCCCCTGGGTGCGGGACGGCAGGGACTGGTACGCCGCGAGCATGGGCGGGACGGGGCCGACCGGGCCTGCCGTGTTCAGGACCAGCAGCAGACCCGCGTCGAGACCGGCGGACCGTTCGTCCGCGGCCCAGTCCGTGGCCACCCGCACAGTGAGCAGCAGGAGGTGGTGCCGCAACGGTACGGCGGGGTCGGTGCCGCGGGCCGTCTCCCGGGCCGCGAGCGTGAAGGCCTGCGTCGCGAGCTGCCGGGCGGTGGACTCGCTCGTCGTGCACAGCCGGGCGTAGGCGAGGACCGATGCGCGGTGGCGGGCGCGCAGTTCCTGGAGGGCCGGATACGCGGTGGCGGTGTCGGCGCGCAGCAGTTCCGTCAGCCGTGCGTCGGACGCGCCGGAGTGCGGTGCGGCTCCGGCATCCCTGCCGGTCCCGTCGGCCCGAGCCATCCACCCGCCTCCTCGTGACCCCGTGACAGGTCAAGATCCCTGACGTACCGGCCAGTTTGCGGGTGACCATAGTGGTGGAAGGCGGCCCGTGGGGAGGCCTTTCCGCCAACAACCCGATAACCGAGAGGTTTCCGGGCACGGCTCGTCCGGAGCCCCGGAAGGCGCCGGACGACGAGCCGTCACTGTGAGGCGGTCGTCACTCCTCGACCGTCAGCGCCTTGCGCAGTCGCCCCAGCGTGCGCGACAGCAGCCGTGACACGTGCATCTGCGAGATGCCGAGTTCGTCGCCGATCTCGGACTGAGTCATGTTGGCGACGAAGCGGAGGGAGAGGATCTTCCGGTCCCGGTGCGGGAGTTCGGCGATCAGCGGCTTCAACGACTCGACGTACTCGATGCCTTCGAGCCCGTGGTCCTCGTAGCCGATCCGGTCCGCGAGCGCACCCTCGCTGTCGTCCTCCTCGGGCTGGGCGTCCAGCGACGAGGCGGTGTACGCGTTCGACGCGGCCATGCCCTCGACGACCTCGTCGTGGGAGATGCCGAGGCGCTCGGCCAGTTCCCCCACCGTGGGGGCGCGGTCCAGCTGCTGGGCCAGTTCGTCACCGGCCTTGGCCAGGTCGAGGCGGAGTTCCTGCAACCGGCGCGGCACGCGCACCGACCACGAGGTGTCGCGGAAGAAGCGCTTGATCTCACCGATGATGGTGGGCATCGCGAAGGTCGGGAACTCGACGCCGCGGCTGAGTTCGAAGCGGTCGATCGCCTTGATCAGGCCGATCGTGCCGACCTGGATGATGTCCTCCATCGGTTCGCTGCGGGAGCGGAACCGGGAGGCGGCGAACTTGACCAGAGCGAGGTTGAGTTCGACGAGCGTGTTGCGGACGTACGAGTACTCGTGCGTGCCTTCCTCGAGGGACTCCAGCCGCTCGAAGAGGGTCTTGGACAGGGCCCGTGCATCGACGGGGCCGACCTCGTCGTACGGGGGGATCTCCGGAAGTCCGGCGAGTACGTCGTCCTGCAGGGCGAGTACGTCGTCCCTGACGGCGAGTGCGTCGGTGTGATCGCCGTTACGCTCGATGGGATCCAGATGTTCCGGAGGGGGTGTCGACGTCGCCGTCCGGGTATGCGATGCGTCGAGCCGGGGTGACATGATGTCCTCCATCGTTCTCGGCATATGGCTGCCGAAGCCAGTACGTGCACTGCGGTGTGCGGCGCCTCCAAAGCCGGCCGTGTCGGTTACGTGTCTCTACTAGCCCTACCCGCTTTCCCGAGCCGATCGCAAGTCCGTTCTGTGCGGAAATGTCCGTTTCTGGGCGGATGTTCGGCTGTCGAAGGACGAAGGGAAGGCGTAGTGTTCGAGGGCAAACGTCAGCAGCCACGACCTCGGGAGAGAGACGGCATGGACCACGGGACGGTCGGCAGCGCACAGTCGGGCCGGCTTCTGGTGGAGGTGCGGGAAGAGGGCCCCAGCGCCGTCGTGACTCCGGCAGGTGAGTTGGATCACCACACTGCCGATCTGTTGCGTGAACCACTCGAGGAATGCCTCGCCAAGGGTTTCAGCCGGCTTGTCGTCGACTGTTCCCGGCTGGAGTTCTGCGACTCCACCGGGCTCAACGTGCTGCTGGGCGCCCGGCTCAAGGCCGAGGCCGCCGGGGGCGGGGTGCATCTGGCGGGCATGCAGCCCGTGGTGGCCCGCGTCTTCGAGATCACCGGCGCCGAGGCGGTCTTCACCGTCCACGATTCGGTCGAGGCAGCCCTGGCCGGTGAGGACGAGTCCGACTGAGCGCGCCGGTCGTGCCGAACAGGGGGGTGTCCCGCCGGTCGGGCCGGGCAGGAGACATCCTGAACATGTCGGCGGCAATCATGACGGGGGTGGCACGGCGGACCGGGCGAACCGGTCACTTTCCTGCGTGCGGTGTACGGGCCGTGTGTACCCGTGCCGACCGTGTGACCCACACTGAGTATCGAACACCGAGCACCCCGCGTGTTCGGAAGGCACTCTTGAAACGTGAACCGGTGAATCGGTGAGGTGAAGCGCTGATGAGCACCACCCGGCCCTACTCGCCGGGCGACCGCGGCCCGGAGCCCAGCGGCGCTTCCGGGGCGTCCGAGGGGGGCGCGTCAGGGACCGGGGCGTCCGTGTCGTCGGCGGCGCGTCAGGCCCGCAGGCTGAGCTTCGAGGGCGCGAGCGGCGTCGTCCCGCTCGCCCGCGACTTCGCCCGCCAGGCGCTGTACGCGTGGGGCTGGCTGCCGGCCGCCACCGCGGACCAGCGGGCCGCCGCCGAGGACGTGCTGCTCGTCGTCTCCGAGCTGGTCACCAACGCCTGTCTGCATGCGGAAGGGCCGGACGAGCTGTGGATCGCCTGTGACAACAAGGTGATGCGCATCGAGGTCTCCGACCGCGGCGCCGGCCAGCCGGCCCCGCGCACCCCGCACCGCGCCGGCCGCCCCGGCGGCCATGGCATGTTCATCGTCCAGCGCCTGTGCCTGGACTGGGGGGTTGTGCGCACGCCCGGCGTCGCGGGCAAGACGGTGTGGGCCGAACTCGGAGCGCCCGCGTAACGCCCGCCTGGGGTTACCCGGGGTTCGAACCCCTCTTCGTACGTCACCGCACGCACGCCGGATCGTCACAACTCCGGCGTGCTCCGCGTCTTCCCTCCTCAACTCCCCGGGCGTACCTTGACGGCCGATCTGATGTGCCGTCAGGAATGAGGGGACGATGTCGTACCGGAAACGAACCGCCGCGCTCGCGTCCGCCGCGGCCCTGGCCGGCTCGGCGGTGCTGCTCGCCGCCCCGACGGCCCACGCCGAGGTCGTCGACGTCAACTACCAGTGCAAGACGCCGATCGGCGACAAGAGTGCCGTCTCGCCGATCGACATCAAGGGCGTCAAGAGCGGCAGCGGCTACAAGATCACCATGTCCTGGCAGAAGGGCGTCTCCTCCAGCCCCGTCGAACTCGGCAAGGGCGCGATGAACCCGAGCGCCACCATCGAACTCGGCGGCGCCGACAGCGGCACCATGAAGGTCACCGGCCCCGCCAACCAGGAAGCGATTCCCGCCGACACCCCGATCAAGATCAACGACCTGTCCGGCACCTACACCCCGAAGAAGACGGGCAAGGTCACCTTCACGGCGGGCGTACTCACCATCAAGGCCCTCGGTACGACCACCACCTGCACGCCCAGCAACGATCCCGGACCGTCCCTGACCCTCGACGTCACGGCGGCGGCCGGCGGTGGCTCGACCGGCACCCAGAGCGGCAGCGACTCCGGAGCCGAGCTCCCGCAGACCGGCCCCGAGGACTCCGCGATCGCCCTCGGCACGCTCGGCGGAACGGTCCTGCTCGCGGGCGCGGCGGGCGCGCTGTGGCTGACACGCCGGAACCAGGCGGTACGCGTCCGCCGCTGACCGTTCCGGTATTCCCGCCCGTCGCTTCTCAACGAGGCGTTGATGGAGCCGCCGATGTCGTATGCCGCCCGTGTCGTGGGCCTGTCCCTCCTCGCCCTGCTGTGCGCCGCCCCGACGGCGACCGCTGCCGACGGCTGGTCCGTCGCGCCCGCCGGCGGCGGCCGCCCGTCCTTCTACGCCGAGGGCACGCCCGGAACCGCCCTGCAGGACACGGTGTCCGTGACCAACCGTGCCGGGCGCCCGGTCACCGTACGGCTGCGCGGCACCGGCGTCCCGGTCACCTTCGCCGACGCCGAGGTGCGCGTGCCCGCCCGCACCCGCGCCGACATCCCGTTCACCGTGACCGTTCCCGAGGGGGCCGTGCCGGGGGACCGCGCGGGCACGATCGTCGTACGCGACGGCGACGGCCGCTCCCGGTCCGTCCCCGTGCGGCTGCGCACCGGCGGTCCGACGCTGTCCGCGCTGACCGTCGAGCACGTGGCCGTGGACGGTGACGGCATCACGTACGACCTGGTCAACCGGGGTACGACGGTCCTCGTACCGACCCTCGCCGTGCACGCCGACGGCGTCCTCGGCACCGTCCTCGACCGGTCCCCGCGCACCCTGCCGCTCCAGCTGCCGCCCGGCCACCGGGTGCGGCTCGACGAACCGTGGCCCAACCGGCCCGCCCTGGACGCGGTCGACATCCGGCTGACGGTGACCGCGGCGGGTGGGGCGCGCGACACGGCGCAGGCGTCGGCGCGGTTCGTGCCGTGGGGCGGGGTGGCAGGGGTCGGTGCGCTGATCGTCGTGGCGGCGGCCGGGGCGGTCGTACGACGTCGAAGGCGCCGTACGACCGAGAGCGAGCCGGAACACCAGTGGGACCAGGCCGAGTTGACGGGAGCGATGCGGTGAAGACGCGGATCCCTGTGCTGATCGCGGCACTTGCGCTGCTGCTCGTGCCCCCCGCGTCGGCCGCTGCCGCCGACGGGCCCACCGTGAAGCTGTCCAAGTCCCAGGCGGGAACCGGTGGTTCGGTCACCGTGACCGGCAACGGGTGGCGGGAGCGGGCGCTGCTCATGATCCTGATCTGCGGGCAGTCGGTGCCGTCCCGGGGCGTGATCGGCGGCACCAACTCCTGCGCCAACGCCGACGGCCGGGCCGTCACCACCGACGCCGAGGGCCGCTTCCGCAAGGAGCTGCCGGTCGCCGAGCCGCCGGTGCCGTGCCCGTGCGTGGTGCACGTCGCCACCGTGACCGGGGCGAAGGCGCAGGCCGACGCGATCTTCCAGGTCGCCGGGCACGCCGTCGAACCGCTGCCCGCGGAACCGGCCGGCGGCCGGCTGTCGGTGCTCAACGACACCCGGCTGGACGGCTCCAGCGGGCTGCTCACCTGGTTCGGGGCGCCCCCCGCCCGCACCCTCGTCTTCACCGTCGGCAACGTCGGCACCTCGGCGATCAAGAACCCGGTCTTCCAGGTCGGCACCTCGCACGGCGTGTTCGCCCCGCAGTGGGAGGAGCAGCAGTGGCGGGGCACCATCGAGCCCGGCCGCAAGGCACAGATCAGGCTGCCGGTGGAGCTGGCGGCCGGGGCGCACGGCGACTACACCGTCTCGCTGAAGTACGGCGGCAAGGTGCTCGCCGAGCAGCCCTGGGGCGTGGGCCGGCCGTGGGGCGTGACCCTGTTCTGGGTCCTGGTGTGCCTGGTCGTACCGGCCGCGGTGTTCCGCATCGGGATGGCCGTGGTGGACCGGGTCCGCCCACCCCGGCCGGGCGGCGCCCGCCACCGGGGCCTGCGACTGCCCGAACTCACCTTGCGCCTGCCGCGGTTGACCTCGCGCGAGCAGGCGCCCGCATCGACTTCGACCCTGCCGTGGTTCACCCCGGACGCCGATCCGGGCACGGCCGGTCGGCTCTCCGCACCGCACGACGACAGCCCGACGAGTCCTACGACTCCCTCCAGGAAGGGAACGACGTGAGCGAAAGAAGGAGAGTCACACCGATCGGCCGACGTGGTCGTCCTCGCGGAAGCAGAACGTCAGCGGCGGGCGTCGCCCTGATGCTGGGCGGCGCGGGTGTCCTGCTCGGCGTGGCCGCCGGGCCCGCGCAGGCCGCGGAGGTGTCGTACGCGACCGAGTGCATCCCGCCCTCGATCTCCGGGCTGCCGCCGGTCCAGGGGACGACGAAGGTGGAGATCACCGCCCCCGCGGAGGCGAAGGTCGGGGACGAGGTGGAGATCGTCTGGAAGTTCGTCCAAGCGGCGTCCAAGAACCCTGACATCCTCGACCTGGAGAAGGACACGGTCCAGCCGACCGGCACGCTGAAGGCGGCCGGGGCGCAGACGGCCGATGTCGCCATGGAGGGGCCCCGGCAGAATCCGCCGATCCCCAAGAACAGCGACATGAAGCTGTCCGACATGAAGGGCAAGCTGAAGCTGACGGCGCCGGGCGAGGTGACGCTGACCCCGGACGCGTACAACATCAACGTCAACAAACCGATCTCGACGGACACCAAGTGCACGCCCAAGGAGACGGTGAAGCCGGCGGCGACCATCAAGGTGACGGACGGGGGAGGGACTTCGGGCGGTACGACGGGAGGCCTGCCGACGGTCGTCCCGACGCTGCCGACGAGCGTGCCGACCGGTCTGCCGACGGGGTCTTCGAATCCGACTCCGACGCCGAGTGAGAGCGAGACGGACGGGGACGCGGGCGGCGGCGGTTCGTCGAGCACGGGCGGCGGAGACAGCGGCGGCCAGACGGACTTCACGGGCAAGGAGGTCCAGGTCCCGTACGAGTGCAAGACACCCATCGGCGACAAGAACGCGACCTCGCCGGTCCAGATCAACGCCAAGAAGAACGGCGGCAGCTTCGACCTGACGGTCCAGTTCAAGAAGTCCGTGATGGACAGCCCCGCCGACATCCCCAAAGACTCGGTCAAGCCGTCGATGGAGGTCGTCCTGGGCGGCGCAGACAAGGGCACGGTCCATGTCGAAGGCCCGACCAACTCCGAGGACATCAAGGCGGGCGACCCGATCGAGATCCCCGATCTCAAGGGCACGTACAAGCCGGGGGCGAGCGGCGAGTCGACACTCTCACCGGGCGTCCTGACGGTGAAGGCCCTGGGCACGACGACGACCTGCACGCCGACGAAGACAGAGGTGTCCCTGACGCTGGACACGACGGAGCAGGCGAGCGGGGCGTCGGGCGGCGGTTCGGCCGGCGGCTCTGTGGGCGGTTCGTCGACGGACGGCGGCCTGGCGGCGACGGGCGCGGATGACCACGGGTCGCTGAAGGCGCTGGGGCTGGTGGCAGGAACGGCACTCCTGCTGGGCGGAGCGGTCTTCACGTTCATGCCGGGACGCAGGCTGCGTTAGCCAACCTCCTGGGAGCGCGGGGAACTGCGCGACCAGCCACATACGACCTGTAGCCGCCGATGCACACTGGCCCTACGGCGAATAGGCGAACCGCAACGGCGGAGGCCGTTGCACCCACGTGGGTGCAACGGCCTCCGCCGGTTCGAGCAGCGCGCTAGCGCACGTCGCCCATCAGCGCGCGGATCTTGCGGCCCGCCATCATGAAGGCCAGTCCGGCCGCGACGGCGATGACGGCCCACATCGTGTAGTAGACCGCGTCGCCCAGCGGCGCGTTGAGCTTGGTGGTCCAGCCGTTGAGGGCGTTGCCCGTCGCGGTGGCCAGGAACCACAGACCCATGATCTGGCCCACGAACTGCTTCGGCGCCAGCTTCGTCGACAGGGACAGGCCCACCGGCGACAGGCACATCTCGCCGAGGGTCTGCACCAGGTAGACGCTCAGCAGCCAGAAGACGGTGACCTTGCCCGTGTCGCTGTTCGCGGCGGCGGCGCCGGCCAGGCCCATGATGCCGAACGAGCCACCGATGAGGAGCATCGCCAGGGCGAACTTCATGGGCGTGCTGGGCTCACGGTTGCGCCGGGCCAGCTTCACCCACAGCCCGGCGAAGACCGGAGCGAGCACGATGACCATGGCCGGGTTCACCGACTGGTACCAGGACGCCGGGAACTCCCAGCCGCCGATCATGCGGTCGGTCTTGCCGTCCGCGAAGATCGTCAGCAGCGAACCGGACTGGTCGTAGATCATCCAGAACAGCACGGCGGTGGCGAAGAACCAGGCGAAGGCCTGGATCTTGGGCTTGTCCTCGCGGGTCAGGGCCGGGTTCCGGTACATCGTCACGAAGTAGACGATCGGGATCACAATGCCGAGGACCGCGAGCACGTTGACAATGTGCTCGATGTCGTACGTACCCAGCGCGATGTCCAGGACCAGCGCGGCGACGGCGATGCCGCCCCACAGCGCGACCTTGCGCAGCACGGCGCGCTTCTCCTCCGGGGAGGCCGGGGTACCGGGCTGCTTGCCGATGTCGCCGAGGTGGCGGCCGCCCAGGACGTACTGGATGACGGCGAGGGTCATACCGACACCGGCGACACCGAAGCCGAGGTGCCAGTTGACGTTCTCGCCGAGGTAGCCGACGAGCAGCGGGGCGACCATGCCACCGATGTTGATCGCCATGTAGAAGAGCGTGAAGCCGGCGTCGCGGCGGGCGCCGGGCTGGCCCTCGTAGAGGCCACCGACCATCGCGGAGATGTTCGGCTTCAGCAGCCCGGTGCCGATCGCGATCAGGCCGAGACCGCAGAAGAAGGCGACGTCCGCGGGGATCGCCAGCGTGAAGTGGCCGGCGGCGATGACGATGCCGCCGACGAGCACGGCCTTGCGGGCACCCCAGAGGCGGTCCGCGACCCAGCCACCGGGCATGGCGGCCATGTACACGACCGCGTTGTACACGCCGTAGATCGAGGCGGCCAGGGCCTCCCGGCCCGCCATGGGGCCGTCGAGGACACCCGCGATCAAGTAGAGGACGAGGATGGCGCGCATTCCGTACCAGGAGAAGCGCTCCCACATCTCCGTCATGAAAAGCGTGGCCATACCGCGGGGGTGGCCGAAGAAGGTCTTCTCGGAGCCGGGGTTGCCCGGGGAGACCGAGTCCTTCGTCAGGCTGGACGCCATGGTCGATCCTTGCTGGTCGGGACGCGCTCGAAGAGCGATGCGCGCCCGGTGGGGGGCGGCCGGCACCGGCGGGGGCGCCCGTCCGCCCCACGCCCACGGGGAGTCCGCTCCGGATCACGGAGCGGTGGACGGCGCCCACCGGGATCCACGCCCCGCGCGTGGTGCGCGCAAGGGCCCGGCCGCAGGTCATTCCTCACACAAAACAGACCCTCAGCGTCACTTCGCCGAAGGTCCCGGGTGTTACAGGCGTTCCATCACCATACGTCATGACACTGCCGGACATGGAAGGACTTGAGGCGCGAATCACAGGTGTCGGCGGAACCGCAGGCACCATTCGAAGGTCCTTTCCAGGATCGCACCCTTCAGTCATAGGTTCGTACCAGTACGCCCGAAGGTAAGAATCCGGGCCCTGCGATCGGCCTCCGGCACTTGTCAGGCGCGGACTACCATCTCCTCATGACCCGAGTACTGCTCGCCGAGGACGACGCTGCCATCTCGGAACCGCTGGCTCGCGCGCTGCGCCGGGAGGGCTACGAGGTCGAGGTGCGTGAGGACGGACCCACCGCGCTCGACGCAGGGCTCCAGGGCGGCGTCGACCTGGTCGTGCTGGACCTCGGCCTGCCCGGCATGGACGGTCTCGAGGTGGCCCGCCGACTGCGTGCCGAAGGCCACACCGTGCCGATCCTGATCCTGACCGCACGCGCCGACGAGGTCGACACCGTCGTCGGGCTCGACGCGGGCGCCGACGACTACGTCACCAAGCCGTTCCGGCTCGCCGAGCTGCTCGCCCGGGTTCGGGCCCTGCTGCGGCGCGGTGCCGCCGAGCCCCAGCAGCCGCCCGCCACGCACGGCGTGCGCATCGACGTCGAGTCGCACCGCGCCTGGATGGGCGAGGAAGAGCTCCAGCTCACCGCCAAGGAGTTCGACCTGCTGCGGGTCCTGGTTCGGGACGCCGGGCGGGTGGTCACCCGCGACCAGCTGATGCGCGAGGTCTGGGACACCACCTGGTGGTCGTCCACCAAGACCCTCGACATGCACATCTCCTGGCTGCGCAAGAAGCTGGGCGACGACGCGGCCAACCCCCGGTACATCGCGACCGTGCGCGGTGTGGGCTTCCGTTTCGAGAAGAGCTGAGCCACGGCTTCCCCATGAGGCCGAGCTACAGCTTTCCCTACAAGTAAGTAAGAAAAATGCGCCGTCGACTGATCCAGTCCACGCTCGCCGTGGTCCTCGTGGTGATCGCCGTCTTCGGCGTCTCCCTCGTCGTGGTCGAGACCAGGACGATCAGCACCACTGCCCAGGAGCGCGTGGAGTCCGAGGCCGTGCAGCTGGCCAGCATCGTGGACAGCCGGATCCTCGGCGCCGAGCAGATCACCTCGGAGATACTCGCCGACCAGGTCGGCGACGAACGGTACGCGGTCGTCCGTATCCCCGGCCAGAAGCCGATCGAGGTCGGCGAGAAGCCCTCGGGCGACGTCATCGAGGCGACGCGCACCGGCGAGGAGGGCGAGACGGTCACCGTCCAGGAGCCGCGCTCGGCGGTGACCCGGGAGGTCGGCCGGACGCTGTTGATCATCGGGGCGGTGGCGCTGCTGGCCGTGATCGCCGCGGTACTGCTCGCCCTGCGCCAGGCCGACCGTCTCGCCTCACCGCTCACCGACCTCGCCGAAACCGCCGAACGCCTCGGCTCCGGCGACCCCCGGCCCCGCCGCAAGCGGTACGGCGTCCCCGAGCTGGACCGCGTCGCCGACGTTCTCGACGCCTCCGCCGAGCGCATCGCCCGCATGCTCACGGCGGAGCGCCGACTGGCCGCCGACGCCTCCCACCAGCTGCGCACCCCGCTCACCGCGCTGTCCATGCGGCTGGAGGAGATCACCCTCACCGACGACCCGGACACCGTGAAGGAGGAGGCGACCATCGCGCTCACGCAGGTGGAACGCCTCACGGACGTCGTCGAGCGGCTGCTGACCAACTCCCGCGACCCGCGCACCGGCTCCGCCGTCACCTTCGACCTCGACGAGGTCATCCAGCAGCAGCTCGCCGAGTGGCGCCCGGCCTACCGCAGCGCCGGCCGCGCGATCGTCAGCTCCGGCAAACGGCACCTGAAGGCCGTGGGCACGCCGGGCGCGGTCGCCCAGGTGCTGGCGGCGCTGATCGAGAACTCCCTCATGCACGGCGGCGGCACGGTGGCGCTGCGCACCCGTGTCACCGGGAACCAGGCGGTCATCGAAGTCACCGACGAGGGTCCCGGCGTCCCGGCCGACCTGGGCGCCCGGATCTTCGAGCGGACGATCAGCGGCCGCAACTCCACGGGCATCGGCCTGGCCGTGGCCCGCGACCTGGCGGAGGCGGACGGCGGCCGCCTGGAAATGCTGCAGGCCAAGCCTGCGGTGTTCGGACTGTTCCTGTCACGGACACCGGTGAAGAAGAAGGGCGAGGGGGACCGGACGGTTCGCTGAGTCCGTCAGACGCGGGCGCGTTGCGGGGGCCGCGTCCGTTCCGCCTCCAGGAACGATTCCGCGTCGACGATCGCCTCGCGGGCCGGGAGCGCGCGGAACACCCAGGTGCGGTAGGACCAGAAGCGGAACAGCGTCGCGATGCCGATGCCGAGGAACTTGAAGATGTTGCTCTGCAGCGGGCTGTCCCAGTCGAAGCCGTACGTCGCCGTGTACAGCACGCCGTTCTCGATCACCAGGCCGACCGCGCTGAACAGCCCGAACAGCGACATCTCCTTCGTACGGCCGCTCTTGTCGCGGTCGCGGTACGTGAAGTAGCGGAAGCCGACGTAGTTGAAGGCGATCGCCACGACCGTCGCGATCACGCTGGCGCGCACCACCTGGAGGTCGGTCACATGCCGTACCAGGTTGAACACGAGGAGATTGACGAGCAGTCCCGCCCCACCCACGGCGCCGAACTTGGCGACCTCACGCACGAGCCGTTCGAGGCGCTGCCGCAGCGCGCTGGGGGGCGTCGGTCGGAGCCCCGAGGAACCACGTCCCATGGTCGTGCAGGCCCCCACTCGTCGGTTTCGTCAACCCAGCCATGCTAACCACCGCCATTCTGTGATCGCTTGTGGATGAGCTCACCGTGACGAAAGAGGCCGGGAACCGGTGCGGAAAGAGGCGGAATCCGGCCGACCTGGCGCGGCCGATACCCTGGGGGCGTGACGTTCCCGGTAGTCGGCATGGTCGGCGGGGGTCAGCTCGCTCGTATGACACACGAGGCGGGCATCCCGTTGGGCATCAGGTTCAAGCTCCTCAGTGACACCCCTCAGGATTCCGCGGCGCAGGTCGTGAGCGATGTCGTCATCGGCGACTATCGCGACCTCGACACGCTGCGCGCCTTCGCACGCGGTTGTGACGTGATCACCTTCGATCACGAGCACGTACCCACCGAGCACCTACGGGCCCTGGAGGCGGACGGAATCCCCGTGCGCCCCGGCCCCGACGCGCTCCAGCACGCCCAGGACAAGGGTGTGATGCGCGCCAAGCTCGACGCGATCGGCGTGCCCTGCCCGCGGCACCGCATCGTGAGCGACCCGCAGGACGTCGCTTCGTTCGCGGCGGAGGGCGACGGCTTTCCCGTCGTCCTCAAGACCGTCCGCGGCGGCTACGACGGCAAGGGCGTGTGGGTGGTCGACTCCGTCGAGGAGGCCGAGGCCCCCTTCAAGGCGGGTGTGCCCGTGCTCGCCGAGGAGAAGGTCGACTTCGTGCGGGAACTCGCGGCGAACGTCGTCCGCTCCCCGCACGGCCAGGCGGTCGCGTACCCCGTGGTCGAGTCCCGCCAGGTGGACGGCGTCTGCGACACGGTCATCGCCCCGGCCCCCGACCTCGACGAGACCCTCGCCCTGCAGGCCGAGGAGCTCGCCCTGCGCATCGCCAAGGAACTGGACGTCGTCGGCCACCTCGCCGTCGAGCTGTTCCAGACCCGCGACGGCCGCATCCTCGTCAACGAACTGGCGATGCGCCCGCACAACTCGGGCCACTGGACCCAGGACGGCGCGATCACGTCCCAGTTCGCCAACCACGTCCGGGCCGTCCTGGACCTGCCGCTCGGCGACCCGCGCCCGCGCGCCAGGTGGACCGTCATGGTCAACGTCCTCGGCGGCGACTACCCCGACATGTACTCCGCGTACCTGCACTGCATGGCCCGCGACCCCAAACTGAAGATCCACATGTACGGCAAGGACGTGAAGCCCGGCCGCAAGGTCGGCCACGTCAACACCTACGGCGACGACCTCGACGACGTGCTGGAGCGCGCCCGTCACGCTGCCGGCTACCTGAGAGGCACGATCACCGAATGAGCCCAGTCGTTGGCATCGTCATGGGGTCGGACTCCGACTGGCCCGTCATGGAGGCCGCCGCCAAGGCCCTCGACGAGTTCGAGATCGACTACGAGGTCGACGTCGTCTCCGCGCACCGTATGCCGCGCGAGATGGTCGCGTACGGGGAGCAGGCCGCCGACCGCGGACTGAAGGTGATCATCGCGGGCGCGGGCGGCGCCGCCCATCTGCCCGGCATGCTCGCCTCCGTCACCCCGCTGCCGGTCATCGGCGTCCCCGTGCCGCTGAAGTACCTCGACGGCATGGACTCCCTGCTGTCGATCGTGCAGATGCCGGCCGGTGTCCCGGTCGCCACCGTCTCCATCGCCGGCGCCCGCAACGCCGGCCTGCTCGCGGCCCGTATCCTCGCCGCCCACGACGACGAACTCCTCACCCGTATGCGGGAGTTCCAGCAGGACCTGAACGACCAGGCCACCGAGAAGGGCAAGCGTCTGCGCGCCAAGGTCGAGGGCGCAGGCAACGGCTTCGGCTTCGGCAACTGACGGGGAGGGGTACGGCGATGACCGCGCTGGACGAAGCCCGGGAACTGCTGCGCGAGTTCCCGGTGGTCGACGGGCACAACGACCTGCCCTGGGCGCTGCGTGAGCAGGTCCGCTACGACCTCGACGCCCGGGACATCGCCGTCCCCCAGGGCGCCCACCTGCACACCGACATCCCGCGGCTGCGCGCGGGCGGGGTCGGCGCGCAGTACTGGTCGGTGTACGTCCGCTCGGACCTGCCCGACCCGGTGCCCGCGACGCTGGAACAGATCGACTGCGTACGGCAGTTGCTCGCCCGCTACCCGCGCGACCTGGCGCCCGCGCTGACGGCCGCGGACATGGAGGCGGCGCGCGCGGAAGGCCGTATCGCCTCGCTGATGGGCGCGGAGGGCGGCCACTCCATCGCCAACTCCCTCGGCACACTACGGCAGTTGTACGCACTCGGCGTCCGCTACCTGACCCTCACCCACAACGACAACGTGGCGTGGGCGGACTCGGCGACGGACAAGCCGGGCGTCGGCGGCCTGTCGGCCTTCGGCCGGGCAGTGGTGCGGGAGATGAACCGCGAGGGCATGCTCGTCGACCTCTCGCACGTGGCGGCGACGACCATGCGGGACGCGCTGGACGCCACCCTGGCGCCGGTCATCTTCTCCCACTCCTCCTCGCGCGCGGTGTGCGACCACCCGCGCAACATCCCCGACGACGTGCTGGAACGGCTGCCCGGCAACGGCGGCATGGCCATGGTGACCTTCGTACCGAAGTTCGTGCTCCAGGCCGCCGTCGACTGGACGGCCGCGGCGGACGACAACATGCGCGCGCACGGCTTCCACCACCTCGACACCACCGCCGAGGCGATGAAGGTCCACCGCGCCTTCGAGGAACGCCATCCGCGCCCGGTCGCCACGGTGGCGACCGTCGCCGACCACCTGGACCACATGCGCGAGGTCGCCGGCATCGACCACCTCGGCATCGGCGGCGACTACGACGGCACGGCCTTCACCCCCGACGGCCTGAACGACGTCTCCGGCTACCCGAACCTCATCGCCGAGCTCCTCGACCGCGGCTGGTCGAAGTCCGACCTGGCCAAGCTGACCTGGCAGAACGCGGTACGGGTGCTGGGCGCCGCGGAGGACGTGGCACGAGAGCTCAAGGCGAGGCGCTCCCCGTCGAACGCCACACTGGAGGACCTGGACGGATAGGACCAACGGCTCCTACGGGTGCTCGAGCCGGCAGAGGCAGAACGGATGCCCCGCCGGATCGGCGTACACCCGGAAGTCCTTGGTCTCGTAGTCCTCCGCGTCCAGGACGCGGGCGCCCAGCCCCAGCACCCGCTTCTCGACCAGGTCGACCTGCTCCCAGGTGGACCCGGCGTCGAGGTCGAGGTGGAACTGCTGCGCGTTCCGGTCGGCGCGCGGCCACTCCGGCGGGGTGTGGCCCTCCGACCGCTGGAAGGCGAGCCGCGGACCGCCGGAGACCTGGAGCACCACCCAGTCGTGCTCCTCGTCGTCGGGGGTGCCGCCGATGATCTCGGCGTAGAAGCGGGCGAGTGCGCGCGGGTCGGGGCAGTCGAGGACGACGTTACGCAGGCGTGCCACGGGCGCCATGGAACTCACCTCCGGGCTCGGCAGGCGCAGCGACAGAACGGGTGCCCCCGCCTGGCGGGCGTCAACCGTACCCGGGGGAAGCGGGCGTGCGGCTCCCGCGCGTGGTGCAGAATGCGGGAAGACGCCGGTTCGGCCGACTGAGCCTCGGCCGAACCGGCGTCGCCGTGCGCTACGCGGTCGGGCGACCCATCGCCCGGTACGTCCAGCCGGCCCGCCGCCACAGCTCCGGGTCGAGGGCGTTGCGTCCGTCCAGGATCACGCGGGCCTTGACGGCCTCGCCCAGCGCCGCCGGGTCCAGCTCGCGGAACTCCCGCCACTCCGTCAGGTGCAGTACGACGTCCGCGCCGCGCACCGCCTCCTGCGCGGAGTCGGCGTAGCCCAGCGTCGGGAAGATCCGGCGGGCGTTGTCCATGCCCTTCGGGTCGTACACCGTCACCTGCCCGCCCTGCAGATGGATCTGCCCGGCCACATTGAGCGCGGGCGAGTCCCGTACGTCGTCGGAGTCCGGCTTGAACGTCGCACCGAGCACCGCGACCCGCTTGCCCAGGAAAGGACCGCCGCCCAGCGCCTGCCGGGCCAGCTCCACCATCTGGCCACGCTGGCGCATGTTGATCGAGTCGATCTCGCGCAGGAACGTCAGCGCCTGGTCGGCACCCAGCTCACCGGCCCGCGCCATGAACGCCCGGATGTCCTTCGGCAGACAGCCGCCGCCGAAGCCGATCCCGGCCCGCAGGAACTTCTTCCCGATCCGGTCGTCGTACCCGATCGCCTCGGCCAGCTTGGCGACATCACCGCCGGCCGCCTCGCACACCTCCGCCATGGCGTTGATGAACGAGATCTTCGTGGCGAGGAACGAGTTCGCGGAGGTCTTCACCAGCTCGGCGGTCGGGAAATCGGTGACGACGAAGGGCGAACCCTCGGCGACCGGCGTGGCGTACACCTCCCGCAGCAGCTTCTCGGCCCGGTCACTGACCACGCCGACCACGATCCGGTCCGGGTGCAGCGTGTCCTGCACGGCGAAGCCCTCGCGCAGGAACTCCGGGTTCCAGGCCAGCTCGGCGTCCGCACCGGCCGGTGCGTGCTCGGCGAGGTAGGCGGCGAGGCGGTCGGCGGAGCCCACGGGCACGGTCGACTTGCCGACGACCAGGGCCGGACCGGTCAGGTGCGGGGCCAGGGAGGCGAACGCGGAGTCGACGTACGACATGTCGCAGGCGTACTCGCCGTGCTTCTGCGGAGTGTTCACACACACGAAGTGCACATCGCCGAACGCGGCGACCTCCGCGTAGTCCGTGGTGAACCGCAGCCGCCCGCTGGACCCCTCGATCCCGGCGACGTGCCTGCGCAGCAGCTCCTCAAGACCCGGCTCGTACATCGGGACCTCACCGCGCCGGAGCATCTCGATCTTCTCGGGCACGACGTCCAGGCCGAGCACCTCGAAGCCGAGTTCGGCCATGGCCGCGGCATGCGTGGCGCCGAGATAACCGGTACCGATCACGGTGATCTTGAGGGCCATGGGTGCTCCAGGGGTCAACGGCAGGGCAGTGCGCGCCCGAGCATAGCCGGGGCATGGGAACGCGCTTCACCGGGCAACTTTTCCGCTGTCGCCAAGCTCACGTATCACTCGAGTGGGCGACCCCATAAAATTTGGGTTACTTAACGGTAGTTAGCGCCACCATCGCAGCGTTTTGGAGCGTGAGAAACCTTGGCCGGATCGGCTGACTTCGACCTGTACCGCCCGTCCGAGGAGCACGACATGCTCCGTGACGCCGTCCGCTCGCTGGCCGAGGCGAAGATCGCGCCGTTCGCCGCCGCGGTGGACGAGGAGGCCCGCTTCCCGCAGGAGGCGCTGGACGCCCTGGTCGCGAACGACCTGCACGCCGTGCACGTACCCGAGGAGTACGGCGGCGCGGGCGCCGACGCGCTGGCCACGGTGATAGTCATCGAGGAGGTGGCCCGCGTCTGCGCGAGCTCCTCCCTCATCCCCGCCGTGAACAAGCTCGGCTCCATGCCCGTGATCCTCTCCGGCTCCGAGGAGCTGAAGAAGCAGTACATGACCCCGCTCGCCAAGGGCGACGCGATGTTCTCGTACTGCCTCTCGGAGCCGGACGCCGGCTCCGACGCCGCCGGCATGAAGACGAAGGCGGTCCGCGACGGCGACCACTACGTCCTCAACGGCGTGAAGCGCTGGATCACCAACGCGGGCGTGAGCGAGTACTACACCGTCATGGCGGTCACGGACCCGTCCAAGCGCTCCAAGGGCATCTCGGCGTTCGTCGTCGAGAAGTCCGACGAGGGCGTCTCCTTCGGCGCCCCCGAGAAGAAGCTCGGCATCAAGGGCTCCCCGACCCGCGAGGTCTACCTCGACAACGTCCGCATCCCCGCGGACCGCATGATCGGCGAGGAGGGCACCGGCTTCGCCACGGCGATGAAGACCCTCGACCACACCCGCATCACTATTGCCGCCCAGGCCCTCGGCATCGCCCAGGGCGCCCTCGACTACGCCAAGGGCTATGTCCAGGAGCGCAAGCAGTTCGGCAAGCCGATCGCGGACTTCCAGGGCATCCAGTTCATGCTCGCCGACATGGCGATGAAGGTCTCGGCCGCCCGCGCCCTGACCTACCAGGCCGCCGCCGCCTCCGAGCGCGGCGACGCCGACCTCACCTACCAGGGTGCCGCCGCCAAGTGCTTCGCCTCCGACGTGGCGATGGAGGTCACGACGGACGCGGTCCAGCTGCTCGGCGGCTACGGGTACACGCGTGACTATCCGGTGGAGCGCATGATGCGCGACGCGAAGATCACGCAGATATACGAGGGTACGAACCAGGTGCAGCGGATTGTGATGGCGCGGAACCTGCCGTAGCCATTCGGCATCTCGGCGTACGTCGACAAGCCCCCGGAGCGGATCCGGGGGCTTTTGCCGCTTTGGCGGCGTGGCATTCGTGGTGGATTGTGGGCGTCCGCCGGATGGCGCGGCGCGGCGGCAAGGCGTACCACGGAAGGGCGCGGGGTCCGACCCCGGACTCCACTCACCCCAGGAGGAGCCATGACCGGAACCATGCCCGCGATGAGTAAGCAGATGCAGGACTGCGTCGACGCGTGCATGTCCAGCCACAGCATCTGCGAGGAGACCATGAACTCCGTCATGCAGATGGGCGGCCAGGCTCAGATGCAGGTCATGCGGGCGCTCATGGACTGCGCCGAGACGACCCGTATGTGTGCGGACATGATGATGCGCCGCTCGCCGATGTCGGCCGACATGTGCGCCATGTGTGCCAAGGCGTGCGACATGTGTGCCGAGGCGTGTATGTCCATGCCGGACGACCCGCAGATGATGCGGTGCGCCGAGGCGTGTCGCCGCAGTGCCGAGACGTGCCGCGCGATGGCGGGCGCCACGATGTGAAACCCGGCCGCCGTCAAGGGTCCCGTGGCCCTTGGCGGCGGGCCTCAGAACAGCGGCGCGAGCGCCCGTTCCAGGTCGGCCGGTGCGCGGAAGTGGACCGTCTGCAGGCCCAGCGCTGCCGCGGCCGTCACGTTCTCCAGCGTGTCGTCCACGAAGAGGCACCGGTCGAGCGGGGCGCCCGCCCGCTCGGCCGCCAGCCGGTAGATGCGCGGGTCCGGTTTGGCGAGGCCGACGCGGGCACTGCTGACGATGTCGTCGGCGAGGCCGGACAGACCGAGGGAGGCGAGATCGGCCTCCAGGGTCACCGAGGCGTTGCTGAGCAGGACGAGCGGGACGTGCTCCCGCGCCCTGCGCAGCAGGGCCACCACCGTCTCGTCGGCGTGGAACGGCGCGTCCGCAAGGGCGTTGCCCAGCTCGTAGGCGACGGGCTCGGGCACCAGCCCGGCGAGGCCCGCGACGATCGAGTGGACCCACTCCTGCGGGGTGATCCGCCCCAGCATCAGCGGCAGATCGGTCTCGGGCGCGAACGCCACCTTCATCGTGGTGCCCTCGGCCAGCCCTGCCGCCCGCTCCAGAGCGGTCAGCCGGGAGGGGTCGTAGAACCGGATCACGTTGTCGACGTCACAGAGCACCACGTCGAAGGGCCGTCGGCCCCCGGCGTCAGTCACCCGACACCGTGACCTTCTCGTCGTTGTTCAGCTGCTCGACGAGCGTCTTGACCTTGGCCTCGTCCCAGACGAGGTTGCCGTTCGCGGAGCCGGAGATCGGCATGTTCATGGACGTGCCGTCGCCACCGCTGACGCCCTTCATCGCCCAGAACATGTCGGCCAGGTCGAACAGGCCCATGTCCTTGTCGACGATGAGGGAGTCCAGGCCCGCGCCCATGGTCGGGTAGAGCTTGAAGGGGTTGAGGACCGTGCCCGGGGTGGCCACCTGGTTGGCGAGGGCCGAGAGGAACTTCTGCTGGTTCTTCGTCCGGTCCAGGTCGGAACCGGCCAGCGCGTACCGGGTGCGGACGAAGGCGAGGGCCTGCTCGCCGTTGAGGGTCTGCTTGCCCGCCTCGAAGTCGGCACCGGACTTCGTGTCCTTCATGCCGCCCTTGGGGATCTCGATCTCCACGCCGCCGACCGCGTCCACGATGTTCGCGAAGCCGGCGAAGCCGATCTCGACGTAGTGGTCGATGTGCAGGCCGGTGTTGGCCTCGACGGTGCGGACCAGCAGTTCCGGCCCGTCCTCGGCATAGGCGGCGTTCAGCTTCACATGCCGGCCCGTGCCCTGGTACGTCTTGCCGGACTCGGAGCCCACGAACGTCGGTATCTCCACGTCCGAGTCGCGCGGCAGCGAGATCAGCGTCGGCCCGTTGTCACCGGTGTGCAGGATCATCATCGAGTCCGTGCGCTTGCCCTCCGAGGACCCGGTGTGCAGCCTCTTCTTGTCCTCGGCGGACATGCCCTCACGGCTGTCGGAGCCGACGATGAGGTAGTTGGTGCCCTCGCCCTTCTCCGGGCGGTCGATGACCTTCGACAGGTCGACGTCGCGGTTGAGCTTGGAGTCGGCCCAGAAGTACGTGCCGACGAGCGTCACGACGAGCACGGTCACCACGGTGATCGACGTCACCTTTATCCGGCGCCGCCAGTTCGGCGCGGGGCGCGGCTCGTACATTCCCGCGCCGTCGCCGGGCCCGCCGGGGCCGCGGCCGCCGGGGGTGCCGTAGACCTGGCCGGTGTTGTAACCGCTGTCGTACGCGTCGTATCCCTGTCCGTCGACGTACGACGGCTGCTGCGGGACGCCGCCGTACGGCGGTGCCGCCTGGCCCCCGCCGGGCGGTGCCGCCTGGCCGCGCCGCACCTGGCGCATCACACGGGCGCCTTCAGGCTGTGCGCCTGTGCTGCCGCGCCCGTACCGGGTGCCGCGGTTGTCGTCGGACCATCCCTGGGGCCAATCATTCATGCGCCCCAGTGTGCAGGTCGCGGCTGTGTGCGTTACAAGGGTCGGCAGAAAATCACAGCGCGGCTGTTGCGAAGCCGACACAAAATCACCGGAAGTCGCTTCGGCATAAGGTGGAGGCCATGACAGACCAGGCCAGCGCCCCGGAGCAGGAGACACCCAGCACTCCGGACATACCGGGTAAGCACACCTCCGCTTCCCGGACCACCCTCAGCCACATCATGACCCACAACGACACCAACCTTTTGGGCACGGTGCACGGCGGGGTGATCATGAAGCTGGTCGACGACGCGGCCGGAGCGGTGGCCGGCCGGCACAGCGGCGGTCCCGCCGTGACGGCCTCCATGGACGAGATGGCGTTTCTGGAGCCGGTCCGTGTGGGCGACCTGGTCCATGTGAAGGCGCAGGTCAACTGGACCGGCCGTACCTCGATGGAGGTGGGGGTACGGGTCCTGGCCGAACGCTGGAACGAGTCCGCCCCGCCCACCCAGGTCGGCTCGGCCTACCTCGTCTTCGCCGCCGTCGACGCCGACGGCAAGCCCCGCCCGGTCCCGCCGGTGATCCCGGAGACGGAAAAGGACAAGCGCCGCTACCAGGAGGCCCAGATCCGCCGCACCCACCGTCTGGCCCGGCGCCGGGCCATCATGGAGCTGCGCGAAAAGCGGGCGGCTGACGGCTTCGAGGACTGACGTACCCAGCTGCGGGCAGTCGTGCCGCTGGGGCGATGGGGGTCCCCCCGCTCGAGCGAAGCCGAGAGTGGGGGAGGGTGGGCGCAGCGGCACCCGGCAGTGCCGGCGAGCGACCCCGTTCGCCGGCACCGGCTCCGCTGCCGCCTCCCCCTACGAGCACCGCACCTCGTCGCCCCGCACCACGCCGACCTCACCCTGCCGCGCGTCGGCAGCCCGCACCTTCCGTACCTCCCGGAAGTCCCCCCCGACGATCACCTTGAGCGTCGCCCCCTGCCCCCTGACCGCCCGCAACTCGCTCCCGGGCAGTGCCGCCGCGAGCGACCGCGCGGAACGGTCCCACCGAGGGTCGTAGGAGATGACGGTTCGCACGACCGACTGATTCCTCGCGTTCTTCGGCTGCCGCGTCGTGAGGAAGCCGGCCCGCGCCAGCGCCGTGTCGACGCGTTGGCCCAGCCCGGCCGTCCTCGTGCCGTTCTCCACCTGGACGCGGATCTGCTGCGGGGCCACGTCCACCTGTACCCGCGTGTCCTTCGGGCGCCCGGCGGCCAGTGGCTTGTCGTCGCGCAGTGCCTGGAAGAGCCGCCGGGACTTGACCGGGTCCCACTTCAGCGTCGAACCGATGCCCTTCACGGCGTACCCCATCTGCCCGATCGGGACGGTCGTGAACTCGGACGACGAGGGGGAGAAGTTGTGCATCGCCCGTCCGAGGTCCAGCAGTTCGTGCGCGCCGAACTCCCTGTCCGCCCGCACCGAGCCCAGCACCGCCCGGGTCACGTCGCGGAACTTCATCGGGTTCAGCAGTACCCCGGAGGAGGTCGCCTGGTCGATCAGCGCGGCCAGGAAGCGCTGTTGCCGTTGCATCCGCCCGAGGTCGGACGCCCCGTCGACATACCGGGCGCGCACGTACTGCAGGGCCTGCCCGCCGGTCAGCGTGTGGTTCCCGGCCCGCAGGTTCAGGCCGGTGTGTGTGTCCTTCAGCGGCCGGGCGGTGCAGATCTTCACGCCGCCGAGCACGTCCACCGTCTTCATGAAGCTGGTGAAGTCGACCTCGAGGTAGTGGTCGATCTTCACCCGGGTCATGTGCTCGACCGTGCGCACGGTCAGCTGCGGCCCGCCCTCCGCGTACGCCGCGTTCAGCTTGACCGGATGCGCCTTGTGCCGCTCACCGGTGGTGCGGTCGGTGTGCGCGGGCACCTCGGCGTAGGAGTCCCGCGGCAGACTCACCACGCTGGCCCGCTCCCGGTCCTCCGAGATGTGCACGATCATGATCGTGTCGGTGCAGTGGCAGGGGGCTCCGCCGAGCCGGTACCGGCGCCGCTCGGCCTCGGAGATCTTGTCCCGGCCGTCGGTGCCGACCACCAGCACGTTCATGCCGTGACCGGCCCGCGGGCGGTTCTTCATGTCCTTGAAGGGATCGACCCGGGCGATGTCCGCGTCCAGGCTCGAGACCACCGCGTGCCCGATCCCGGCCGAGGCGAGGATCACCACGGACAGCGTGGTCACCGCCCGCATGGCCCAACGCGGCTTCCTCCGTCGTACGGGCGGCCGTACGGCGCGGCGCGACTCCGGCCGGCGCTGCGGCCGGACCGGGTACGGACGAGGCGGCGTTGCGGGCATGGGGGCACCTCCGCTGAAGCGGGAGCGGCGTAAATGGGATCATGAGCACCGTAGGCCCATACGATCTGTGGCCCGGTGCACCGACCCGGGCGGGGCGGCTCGCTGTCCCCCGTTCGCGGTAACGTGAGGCCCCTATGAACGCCAATCCCGACGTGCAGCTTCCCGCCGTGTCCGTCATCATGCCCGTCCTCAACGAGGAGCGGCATCTGCGCGGCGCCGTCCACGCGATCCTCGCCCAGGAGTACGCCGGCGAGATGGAGGTCGTGATCGCCCTCGGTCCGTCCACGGACCGCACGGACGAGATCGCCGCCGAGCTGGTCCGTGAGGACCCTCGCGTGCACACGGTCCCCAACCCGACGGGCCGTACGCCCGCGGCCCTCAACGCCGCGATCAAGGCATCCCGGCACCCGATCGTGGTCCGCGTCGACGGCCACGGCATGCTCTCGCCGAACTACATCGCGACCGCAGTACGGCTCCTGGAGGAGACCGGCGCGCAGAATGTCGGCGGCATCATGCACGCCGAGGGCGAGAACGACTGGGAGCACGCGGTCGCGGCGGCCATGACCTCACGGATCGGCGTCGGCAACGCGGCCTTCCACACGGGCGGGGAGGCCGGTCCGGCGGAGACGGTCTACCTCGGCGTCTTCCGGCGCGAGGCGCTGGAGCAGCAGGGGGGATACAACGAGGAGTTCATCCGCGCGCAGGACTGGGAGCTGAACTTCCGCATCCGTGAGGCGGGCGGCCTGATCTGGTTCTCGCCGGAGCTGAAGGTGTCGTACCGGCCGCGGCCGAGCGTGCGGGCGCTGGCCAAGCAGTACAAGGACTACGGCCGTTGGCGGCACGTCGTCGCCCGCTACCACTCCGGCTCCATCAACCTGCGTTACCTCGCCCCGCCGACCGCGGTGTGCGCGATAGCCGCGGGCCTGGTCGCCGGCGCCGCCCTGACCCCGTGGGCCCTGGTGATCCCCGGCAGCTATCTCGCGGCGATCGCCCTGGGCTCCGTCCCGGCCGGCAAGGGCCTGCCTCTGAAGGCCCGCCTCCAGATCCCCGTGGCCCTCGCCACCATGCACATGTCCTGGGGCTTCGGCTTCCTCACCAGCCCCAAGTCGCTGGCGAGGAAGGTCATCGCCTCCCGGCGTCCGGCGGTCCGGGACTCCGCGACGGCGTGACGGCCGAGGGGCGTACCGCCTGCGGCACGCCCCTCACCGGACAGGCCGCTACCAGCGGTACGGCTCGTACACGTCCATGCACTGGCCGCTGTCCGAGCCGTTGATCGCGTCGGCGGACTCGGGAATCTCCCCGGCCTGAGGGGCCGACTTCTTCGGGTAGCTGGTGCCGGTGCGCCAGTCGGCGCCCACGACGAGGGTGACCCCGGAGACGTCGGTCGACCTCTTCACCGAACTCAGCGGAATTCCCAGTGACTTGGCGATCCGCTGGGCGTCGCCCTCGAGTTCCGCACTCGGGTAGCGGATGACGGTCTTCTCCTCGGAGAGGCCGCCCGTCAAGTCCGCCGCCGCCCTTGTGAAGCCCTTCTCCACCAGCAGCCCGGCCAGCTCGCTCGCGCGTCCGTCGACCGCGCCCTCGGCGTCGGACCTGGTGGCGTTCTGGACGAGTACGCCGATCTCGGCGTCGTCCGCCGCGGGGTCGCTGGACGCCTTCTCCGTGCCCGACGTCTTCTTCGAGCCCGTCGCCTTGCCGTTCTTGTCGAAGGCCACGTCGTCGCGGAGCATCGCCCACACTTTCTCGGCGTCGGCGCCGGCCGGCACCACGTGGTTGGCGTCCAGCGGGTCCGGGACGTTCGGCATCGTCGTCATGGTGATGCGGTTCGTCGGCACCGTCTTGAGCTGCATGCCCAGGTCGTACAGCTTCTTGACCGAACCGATCTCCTCGGAGACCGTCAGCGAGTTCGTGGCCGCCTCGGCCAGGTCCATCAGCCGGCCCGTGTCAGTGAAGACGTTCTGATCCTTCAGCGTGCGGATCATCGAGTTCATGTACATGTGCTGGGCCCTGGCCCGCAGGAGGTCACTGCCCCAGGCATGGCGCGTGCGCAGCCACTGGAGCGCCTGCTTGCCCTTGACCTTCTTCGTGCCGGCCTTCATCTTCAGGCCGGAGCCGCCGCGGTCATACACGTTCTGGTTCACACAGACCTCGACCCCGCCGATGGCGTCCGCCATGCTCACGACGCCCGCGAAGTCGATCGTCATCCAGTGGTCGATGTAGACACCGGTGAGGTTCTGCCAGGTGGCCAGCGTGCAACCGGCTCCGCCGCGGGCCAGCGACGTGTTGATGATGTCGTTGGTCGCCGGATAGGTCTTGCCGGTCTCCGGGTCCGTGCACTTGGGGATGTCGACCCGGGTGTCGCGCGGGATGGTCACCACCGCGGCGCTCTTGCGGTCCGCGGACAGGTGGATGAGCATCTGCACGTCGCCCAGCGGGGGGTTGCCGCGGTTGTCCCTGCTGCCACCCAGCGCCACGTTCTCGTCGGAGTTACGGCTGTCGGAGCCGATCAGCAGGATGTTCAGCGGCGTCTGCCCGGCCGCGTTGGGCGCCGTCTTCTGCGCCTTCGAGTCGCCGCTGCTGCGCTGGCCTTTCTCGATGTTGCCGTTCAGGTGCCGGTAGTAGAGATAGCCCGCAGTCGCGGTGCCGAGTATCACCACCGCCAGGACCGTGGCCGACCAGCGCAGCACCCGCCGTCTGCGGGGCGGCCGTCCGGTGCCGCGACGCCTCCCGCCACCGTGCCTTCCGCCGGCCTCGGCCGCGTCCGTACTGCTCCCGGACCGCGGTGCGAGGGACATCGTGTCCTCCACCGCCGGCACGTCCCCGCGCACACCGCTTCGAGCCAACTGCCTGCCCTCCCACCCCTGCACACGAACACGGGTCCGCCCCGCGACAAGTCAGACGCACGACGGACCCGTTGGGTTACCCCCCAATTCACTACTCGGCGCACACGACCTTGTCCGCCGTGGACTTGTCGACGTCCGGCGCCTTCGTCGGAGCGGTGAGGGAGACGCCCGCACCCTTGAAGTCCTTGCCCAGCGTCAGCGTCATCGTGGGCAGGCCCTGGGAGTTGGTCACGCTCTCGCCGGGCTTCATCGCGGACCCCGAAAGACCCATGATGTCGGCCAGCCTGCGCGCCTGGTCCGCCTGGTCGGGCGCGTACTCCAGGGTGGTCTTGCTCAGTTCGGCGTCCGCGTTGCCGGCGTTCTCGGACTTGGTGACGCCCTCCTCGAGCTGCAGCCAGTTGAGGGTGTCCTGGGCGCTGCCGTCGGGGGCACCGGCGTTCAGGATCCGCACCCGCACCTCGGAGGGGTCGGCCTTGGTGCCCTTCAGCCGGGCGGCCACCGCGGCCTTCTCCTTGGCCTTCTGCTGCTTGACCTCGGTGAAGGAGACGTCGTTCTGGATCGCCTCGAAGACCTCGGAGGCCTGCGTCGGATGGGGCACGACCGTCGCCTTGACCGTTTCGGCCGGATTGTCCACCACCGGCACGGTCGTGAACGTCAGGTTCTTGGTGTCGAGCTTGCCCAGCTCCAGACCGAGGTCCTTCAGCTTGCCGATGCTGTCCAGCTGGGAGTCGACGGTCAGCGCCTCGGTGCCCGCCTCGGCCAGCTTCACCATCTTCGAGGGGTTGGTGAGCGTGTCGTTCGACTTCAGCTTGCGCATCAACGCGCTCAGGAACTGCTGCTGCAGGTTGATCCGGCTCAGGTCGCCGCCGGTGCCGACGGAGTGCCGGGTGCGGACGAAGGCGAGCGCCTCCTCGCCCTCGATCTCGTGTTCGCCGACCGGCAGGTTGAGCTTGGAGTCGGGGTCGTTGATGTCCTTGGCCAGGCACACCGTGACGCCGCCGACCGCCGTGGTCAGCGTCTTCACCGCGTTGAAGTCGGCGACCATGAAGTTGTCCGGCGTGATCCCGGTCAGCTCGGTCACCGTACGCATGGTGCAGCTGGGCGTACGGCCGCTCTGGCCGAGGCTGGTGTTGAAGCGGACGCCCTGCGAGCCCGGGATGACCTCCTTGGTGCCGTCCTCCTGCGTCGTCGGGCAGTCCGGAATGTCCACGATCAGGTCGCGGGGGATGCTGAGCGCGGTCGCGTTGGAGCGGTCCTTGGAGACGTGCAGCAGGATCGTGGTGTCCGCGTGTCCGGGGCTGCCCGCGTCGCCGTAGGACTCGTTGCCCGCGCCGGTGCGCTTGTCCGTGCCGATCAGCAGGATGTTGATGGCCTTGTCCTTCTGGAAGCCACCGGTGCTCGCCCCGTCGTCGGCGACGGACGTGATGTTGTCGTTGAGGTGCCGGATGTAGAGGTATCCGGCGCCTGCCGCGGCGACCAGCACGAACGCCATCGCGCCGCCGGTCCACAGCACGACCTTCTTCGCCTTGGACGCCTTCTGCGCCGGCCGCCGCCCGCGCCGTCCCGGCGGTGGCTCGGCGGGCGCGCTGCGGCGCCTGCGCTGCGCCGGGATCTCACGGCTCGGTGCGTCCTGCGGCTGGCGGCCGGGTGTCGCCGTACGGCCGCGCGGTGTGCCGCCGCGGGGGGCGGATCTGCGAGGTCCGGGAACCGTCGACTGCGGTGCGGAAGGGCCCAGTCGCAGTTCGTATTCGCCGGTGTTCGGATTGAGCACCCACTGGTCTGCGGGGTCGATGTTGTCCGCCCGCCCACGGCCTTGCGCGTCCACGGTTGTCTGAATCCTCCGTCGGGGCCACGCGGCGCCTTCCCCCTTCGAGGCGCTCGGTCTCGTACAAACCTCGTACACAGTGCGCGACCCCCCGGAAATGGACTTCGTGTCCGGGGGTCGGGTGCACCGAAGCGCTCACACTATCCGCCCAGTTCAGCGTCAAGCGACGGCGGTGACAAATTCCACGTCCCTACAACTGGGCAATCCGCCCATTTCCCGGAACGAAAGTTCTCCGGCTTGGTGAGTGCTTTACCGACAGTGGTCCTCGTCGGCCGTACCGCCGCTGAAGGTGGGGGCCGGAGAAACCTCGGAATCGGCGTACAGGGTGTAACCGTTCGACTCCGTATCGGCGTTGTCGGGCGTGTTCTCGCCGTAATCCCGCGCGAAGTTTTGGGCGACTTCGACCGGAGCGTCGGACCGCAGCCGCTCGAAGAGTCGCTCCGCAGCGGGCTCCATCAGTTGGTCGCGATTGGAGTTGTGCACATACGACTCCCGCGGAACCGTCAGGAACTGCACATTTTCGGTGGGGATGTCGCGCACTCCGCGCACGAGGTCGTACAGACCGCGCAGACTCGCCAGTCCCGGGTCCGTGGTGAGCGCGGACGTGGCCGCGTCCAGCACGGGATAGAGCTTCACCGGGTTGAGCAGTACGTCGTTGCTGCGCACCTTCTTCACCAGCGCCGCGAGGAATCGCTGCTGACGCTCCATCCGGTCGGTGTCGCTGCCGTCGCCGAGGGACTTGCGGGCGCGGACGTAGCCGAGTGCCTGTTCGCCGTTGAGCGTCACGCGGCCGGCGGGCAGCTGCAGCTTGGCGGCCTTGTCCCGGATCGGCTCGGCCAGGCAGATCTGCACACCGCCGACCGCGTCGACCATCTTCTTGAAGCCGCTGAAGTCGACGACGGCGTGGTGGTCGATCCGAATGTCCGTCAGTTTCTCGACCGTTCGGATCGTGCAGGCCGAACCGCCCCTTTCGAAGGCGTAGTTGAACATCGCGAACGCGGGTTCGGTGCGGCTGCCGTCCGACCGCCGGCAGCTGGGTATGTCGACCATCAGGTCGCGGGGGATCGAAACGGCGGTGGCGCTGCGCCGCCCGGCCGACAGATGCAGCAGGATCGTGGTGTCCGACCGCTCGGTCCCGGGGTCGCGCCCGTAACGCCGGTTGGCGCCCGCCCGGGAGTCCGACCCGATCAGCAGTATGTTCTGCGCGCCGTGCACCAGGGCGGTGGGCCGCTCCTTCTCGTACCGCTCGAGCTCCGCGGCGGCGGCCTCGTCGGGGGTGATGTTCCCGTTCAGCTTCGCGTAGAGGGCCCATCCGGCGGCCACGGCCCCGATGGCGAGGAGGGCGACCCCGACCGACCCGTACCGCGCCCACCTGTGCCGGCGCCTGCGTATGAGCCCGGTCCCGGATGCGGACGCCCCGGCCTCCGGCCCCCGGGCTCTGTCGCCGCCCGCCGCCGGCGTGTCGTCGTCCGGACCTCCGGATGGCGTGCCTGCGGTGTCCGTCACGTCTGGATCCACCCCTCATGGCGTACGAGCGTGTACGAGCGAGTCGTGCATGTCGTGCTGCTCTTACGACCATGGCGCGGACGGGAGGGAGGCGCGGGCGGGGGAGGGCCGAATGGGTGATGGGGGTGGGGGCGGCGCGGGCGGTGGCGATGCGCTTGCGGGCCTCCCGGTTTCTCCCCCACCGTGGGCGCGACCAGCCACGACGCACCCGCAGGAGGCGTACCGGACGTCCAGCGGAGCGCTCAGCGGGCCGTCGCCGTGACCCGTTCGCTTTCGATCCGCTTGGCCAGGGCCTCCTCGCCCAGCTCCGTCAGGTGACGGCAGAGCACCACGGAGCCGCCGGTCGCGAGCGGTGCGTAGAGCCCGGCGCTGAGGCCCTCCCAGGTGTCGTACGGCAGTGCGGACAGGATCCGCGAACCGGGCCCCGTCAGATCCAGCCCGGGCGCGTCGGTCAGCGCCCGCTCCACCACCTCTGCCCCCGTGTACTGCGCCCCGGCGACGATCAGCGCGGGCGCCTCCGGGTCGACCGGCGCGTACGGCGTGAAACGGTCACCGTGACTCGGCACGTCCACGGCGTAGTCGGCGTATCCCTCCGGCGGCACCGGGAAGCGGCGCCCCAGCGGTGCCAGCGACAGCGCGTACCGCTCCCCGCCGCACGCGAGCCCGTCCTGGAACCGCCCGGGCCCGGCCACCACGAAGTCGGCCCGCGCCGGATCGCCGTCCATGTCCGCGAGGACGCCCACCGACGAACACGCCAGCAGCCACACCGCCGTCTGCCAGTGCGCGGGCAGCAGCAGTGCGACCCGGTCACCGGGCTCGGCGGACATCCCGTCCTGGAGGAGGTTGGCGGTCTTGGCCACCCAATTGGCGAAGGTGGCCACGGACAATTCGACACGTTCGCCCGTGGCGTCGTCGTAGAAGGTCACCAGGGGGCGCGCGGGATCCGCGGCGAGCGCGGAACGCAGCAGGTCGGCAGGGGTGCGATCGGTGGCGTTCACCCGCGCAAGCGTACGCGGGCGGCCGCCCGCGCAGCGAGCGGCGGGGCTCACCGGTTCGGGCGAATGGGGCCCGACGGCACGTCAATTCCCCAATGGACAGATTCATATGGATATGTCCAAGATCGGGGGCATGCGCAAACTTCTCGCTTCCTCGATAGGCGTCACCTGCGCCGCCGCACTCGCCCTCCCGCTGACCCTGACCACCACGACGACGGCGACCGAGATATCAGGGTCGGCCGCTGCACCGGGCGCCGAGCCCGCGAGAGCCGCCGATCCCGGTATCCCCGGCAGCACCCAGTCGCTGCCCCTCGCCCCCCTCGCCGACGACCGCACCCTCGGCTCCGCACAGGGCCTGACCCCGCGGGACGTACGGCCCTTCTCGCTCCTCGGCGTCGTCTGGGACGACCCCGACACCGAACTGCACGGCAGCGTCCAGGTCCGCACCCGTGCCACAGCCACCGGCGCCTGGTCCGGCTGGCAGGACGTCGAGACCCACAACGCCGACCACGCCCCCGACCAGGGCTC
Organism: Streptomyces sp. NPDC127197; assembly: GCF_042672405.1. Lineage (NCBI taxonomy): Bacteria > Bacillati > Actinomycetota > Actinomycetes > Kitasatosporales > Streptomycetaceae > Streptomyces > Streptomyces sp. NPDC127197. Next base: position 252,277 of record NZ_JBHXVG010000011.1, read on the forward strand.
GGAGGAACGCACTTCCGGCCGCGTGCGCGGCGCCACCGCACCGCTGTGGGTGGGCGAGTCGGACGGAGTGGAGGTCCGCGTGCGGTCGGCCGACGCGCCCGCCGGGACCGCCACGGCGCCGCTCCCCTCGGGCCTCCGCCTCGAACTCGTCGACCCGGGCTCCGAATCCACCGCCGAGGCCCCCGCCGGCGGCGCCCCCGCCGACCCTCCCGTGACCGAACCGCTGAGCCCGGACACGGCCGACGCCTCCGCCCCCAACTCCGACCTCGCCCCGCTCGGCGCCACCGAGATCCCGGCACTGGACCAGGCGCAGACACAGCACGAACTGCTCACCCTGCACGCCGCCGGGCTGACCGAAGAGCAGCGGGCCAATCCGTACATCGGCCCGCGCCCGCCCATCGTCACCCGCCGCGGCTGGGGCGCGGACGAGTCGCTGCGGGAGAAGGCGTTCCTCTACACGAAGCGGGTCAAGGCCGCGTTCGTGCACCACACGGCGACCGGCAACAACTACACCTGCGCGCAGACCCCGTCCGTCATCCGCGGTATCTACCGCTACCACGTCGTGAGCAACGGCTGGCGGGACATCGGCTACAACTTCCTCGTCGACAAGTGCGGAAACATCTACGAGGGACGCGCCGGCGGCGTGGCCAACCCGGTCATGGGCGCCCACACCCTCGGTTTCAACAGCGACAGCGCGGGGATCGCCGTCATCGGCTCGTTCAACACCACCAGGCCCTCCGCCACCACGGTGACGGCCGTCAGCCAGCTGGCCTCCTGGAAGCTGGGCCTGCACGGAGGCAATCCCAGTGGCAAGACATACCTGAAGTCCGCCGGTGGCAATCTCTACGCAAAGGGCAAGAACGTACGACTGAACGTGATCTCCGGTCACCGGGACGGTTTCCTCACGGACTGCCCAGGAGGACTCCTCTACGGCAAGCTCGGCTCGATCCGCTCACAGGCGGCGCGCTTCCAGGGGCGGCCCTGAGGCCGCACGACACCGACAGCCGTCGAAGGAGCCGGACAACGGTCTGCATACACTGGCCGGCCGAAACACAGTTCGGCCGGTCCCGGCAGGAAGCAGAGACGACAGGTGACAGAAGCGATCCTCCTGGTCGGCGGCAAGGGCACCCGGCTGCGCCCGCTCACGGTGCACACGCCCAAGCCGATGGTCAGGGCGGCGGGGGTGCCGTTCCTCACGCATCAGCTGGCGAGAGCGAGAGCGGCGGGCGTCGAGCACATAGTGCTCGCCACGTCCTATCTGGCCCAGGTCTTCGAGCCGTACTTCGGTGACGGCTCGGACCTGGGGCTGCACATCGAGTACGTCACGGAGGAGGAGCCACTCGGCACGGGCGGCGCGATCCGCAACGTGGCCTCGCGGCTGCACTCCGGGCCCGACGACCCGGTCCTGATCTTCAACGGCGACATTCTCACCGGCCTCGACATCCGTGCCCTGGTGCGCACGCACCGGACGACGGGCGCGGACGTCTCCCTGCACCTGACGAAGGTGACCGATCCGCGGGCCTACGGCCTGGTCCCGACGGACGAGTCCGGTCGCGTCACCGCCTTCCTGGAGAAGCCGCAGACGCCGGAGGAGATCGTCACCGACCAGATCAACGCGGGGGCCTACGTCTTCCGCCGCTCGGTCATCGACACGATCCCGGCGGGCCGACCGGTCTCGGTGGAACGCGAGACGTTCCCCGACCTCCTGGCGGCCGGCGCCCACCTCCAGGGCATGGTCGACTCCACCTACTGGCTCGACCTCGGCACCCCGGCGGCCTTCGTCCGCGGCTCGGCGGACCTGGTCCTGGGCCGCGCCCCGTCCCCGGCGGTCCCCGGCCGCTGCGGCGACCGCCTGGTCCTGCCGACGGCAAGGGTGGCACCCGACGCCAAGCTGTCGGGCGGCACGGTGGTCGGAGAGGGCGCGTTCGTCGCCGAGGGCGCGCGCATCTTCGGCAGCACGATCCTTCCCGGCGCCGTCATCGAACCCGGCGCCGTCATCACCGACTCCCTCATCGGCACCCGCGCCCGCATCGGCGAACGCTCCGTCCTCACCGACACGGTCATCGGCGACGGCGCGATCATAGGCCCCGACAACGAACTCCAATCCGGCGCCCGAGTCTGGTGCGACGCCCAAATCCCGGCGGGGGCACTGCGGTTCTCGTCGGATCAGTAACGGGTGGGGCGCGTGGGCCGCTCGCGACCCGCGGGCGGCACCCTGCCACCTCGTCAGTCCGTGGGCAGCCCCGTCGTCCCGCGGGCAGTCGTGCCTCCCCCAGAGGGGGGACCCCCAGGGCGGCACGGGTGGGCGCGGGCGGCACCCCTCAGCGCCGGGCTGCGCGACCCACCCCGCGCCAGCCACAACGCCGGTCGCGTTGAAGGAGGCGGCTCGTCACCCGACCCACCCCGCCCAGCCTCACCGCCGCACCCCCTACAACCGCCCGATATCCCCCCGCGGCATCCGCGGAGCCCTCCGCGGCGGCACCTTCCCACTCAGCAAAACGAACCGAGCCGCCCGATGCCTCTGCCCCGCATACGGCTCCAGCAGCTCAAGCATCACCGCATCGTCCGCATCCCGATCCCCGGCCAACGCCCACCCCACAATGCCCGGCAGATGCAGATCCCCCACCGTCACCGCATCCGCCGCCCCATGACTGCGCTGCACGGTCTCCGCCGACGTCCACGGCCCCACCCCCGGCACGACCTCCAACCGCGCCTGCGCAGCCCGGGCCTCCATACCCACCGCCTCCTCCAGCCGCGCAGCAACCCGCACAGCACGCAGGATCGTGGACGCCCGCTTGTTGTCGACCCCGGCCCGATGCCACTCCCATGACGGAATCAGCGCCCACGTCCGCGGTGCCGGCATCACACACATCCGCCCCGGCACGGGCCCCGGCGCCGGCTCCCCGAACTTCCGCACCAGCAACCGCCACGCCCGATACGCCTCATCGGTCGTGACCTTCTGCTCCAGAATCGACGGAATCAACGACTCCAGCACCAACCCGGTCCGGGTCAGCCGCAACCCCGGCCGCCGATGCCGCGCAAGCGCCACGATCCGATGCCGCGGCGCGAAGACGGACGGATCGTCCGACGCCCCGAGCAGGTCGGGCAACTGCTCGAGCAGCCACTCCGCCCCCGGCCCCCACGCCTCCCCGCGTACCTCCCCACCCTGCACGGACACCCGCAACGTCCCCGGCCCGACCGGCGTACGGCTGGCCCGCCACACCGACCCGTCCGGCATCGCGCGGAACGCCGGATCCCCGGGCCCGCGTCGCAACGGCCCGAGCACCAGCCCCAGATCCAGCGGCCCGTCCGGCACCAGGACCCGTACCCGCCCCGCCGCAGCCACCGCCTGCCGCGGCACCCCCGCGGGCACGGCGACATCCCCACCGCGCACAGGCATGGGGGCCCCTCCCACGCCCTTGAGGCTGTGGGGGAGCGTGGGCCGCGGAGCGAAACGTCCTGCCACGAATGAGATCCCGGAAGAAGGTAGGGAGCAAGGGGAGGAAGAGCGAGGAGTGACGAGGAACGGACCCTACGAGGGTAGGCGCCGCACCAGCTTGATCACCGCACCTCGATGAACGCCCCCGCATCCCGCTCCGCCCGCGGCCTCGGCTCCTCGGCGGGATGCCCGACCGCAACCGCCCCCATCGGATCCCACCCCTCCGGCAGCCCCAGCACCTCGCGCACGACATCCCGGCAGAACATCGTCGACGACACCCAGGCCGATCCGAGCCGCTCCCCGGCCAGCGCCACCAGGAAGTTCTGTACGCCGGCCCCCGCGGCGACCACGAACATCTCCCGCTCGGCCCCGTCCCGCCGTGCGTCCCCGTATGTGTGCGACCCGTCCATGACGAGGCACGGCACGACCAGATACGGGGCGTTGCGCAGCACATCCCCGCGCCGTACCCGCTTGGCGATCGACTCCTCGCTCTTGCCGTCCCGGCGCAGGTCCGCGATCCACGCGTCCCGCATCGCGTCCAGCAGCTCGGTCCGCGACCGGGCCGACTCCAGCAGCACAAAACGCCACGGCGTCGTGTGGTGCGGCGCCGGCGCCGTCACGGCCGCGGCCACCGCCCGTCGTACCGCCCCGGGGTCGACGGGCTCGTCCGTGAAGGCCCGGACCGTACGCCGCTGGGTCACCGCCTCCCGTACCGCCTCCGACGTACCGAGCCGGAACATGTCGTCGCGCGCATCCCGTACCAAGGCTCGCGCCCCCTCTCCGTCCTCCTCGGCCACCAGCTGCGGCAGGCCGCGCACCACGGCGACGGGCAGCCCGGCGGCCTTGCCCTTGACCAGGTCGCCCGCGGCGGCGAGTTCGTCGGCCGTGGCGACGACGGTGGCGCTGAGCGGATTGCCGTGCGCGTCCGCGCCCCCGCGCAGATCGTCGACGACGCGCACACCGGCGGCGCCGATCGCCACGTCCGTGAGCCCCGCGCGCCAGGGCCGCCCGAAGGTGTCGGTGACGACGACCCCGACGTCGACGCCGAGGGTGTCGCGCAGCCCGCTCCGGATCGCGCGCGCGGACGCGTCCGGGTCCTCGGGCAGCAACAGCACCGTCCCGGCGGCGGTGTTGGAGGCGTCGACGCCGGCGGCGGCCATGACGAGGCCCTGCCGGTTCTCGACGATGCGCAGTGCGCCACGCCGGGCCACCACCCGTACGGTCTCGGCGTCGATCGCGGCCTCCCGGTCGGTCGCCTCGACGATCCGGCCCTCCGCCTTGGACACGATCTTCGAGGTGACGAGCAGGACGTCCCCGTCGGCCAGCCCCGGTTCGGCGGCGGCGATCAGCTTGGCGAGGTCGTCACCGGGCGCCACCTCGGGGATGCCGGGCACGGCCCAGACCCGGTAGCCCTCCGTGGTCTTCCGACTCACGACGCCCGCACCTCCTCCGCCAGCGCCAGTGCCTCGCGAGCCATCTGCGCGGCCGCGTCCTCGTCGGTCATCAGCAGCGGTACGGCCCGGCAGCGGATGCCGGCCGCCTCGACCCGCTGCACCGATTCCGCGTCCACGGTGTCGACGAGCCAGCCGTCGAGCAGCCCCGAGCCGTAGTGCTCGGCGACCGCGGTGGCCGTCGACTCCACGCCGACCGCGGCGAGCACCTTGTCGGCCATGCCTCGCACGGGCGCGTTCCCGACGATGGGGGACAGGCCGACGACCGGCACGCCGGCGTCGGCGATCGCCTCCCGGATGCCGGGCACGGCCAGGATCGTGCCGACCGACACGACCGGGTTGGACGGCGGGAAGAGGATGACGTCCGCCGCGGCGATCGCCTCCAGCACACCCGGGGCGGGCTTGGCCTGCTCGGCGCCGACCGGTACCACCGCCTCGGCCGGGACGGAGGCCCGCAGCCGCACCCAGTACTCCTGGAAGTGGATCGCCTTGCGCCCGCCGTCCATCGAGACGGCGACATGGGTCTCGACGCGGTCGTCCGTCATGGGGATGAGCCGCACCCCTGGCTTCCACCGGTCGCAGAGGGCCTCCGTCACCGCACTCAGCGGATAGCCGGCGCCGATCATCTGCGTCCGCACGATGTGCGTGGCGAAGTCCCGGTCGCCCAGCCCGAACCACTCGGGCCCGACGCCGTACGCCGCGAGCTCCTCCTTCAGATGGAAGGTCTCGTCGGCCCGCCCCCAGCCCTGCTCCTCGTTGATGCCGTCGCCGAGCGTGTACATCACCGTGTCGAGGTCCGGGCAGACCTTCAGCCCGAAGAGGTGGATGTCGTCCCCGGTGTTGCCGATGACGGTGATGTCCGCGTCCGGCACGGCCCGCTTCAGACCACGCAGGAACCGGGCACCGCCGATGCCGCCTGCCAAGACCACAATGCGCATGGGAGCAAGTGTTGCAGGCGCGTACGACAATGTGGCGGCCGGTTACGGGACCTGGCCGACGGCCGTGCACTGAGGGGTGTGCATCGGCATCTCCGTGAGCCCCGGGTAGTAGACGTGCAGACTGACGGCGGCCTCCAGCGCGTCGTTGACCACCTCGTGCACATACCCCGGCGCGAACACCCGCTGTGCCCCCGCCCCCAACGCGCGCGTGCCGCGCTCCGTCCGTTCGGTCAGCGTGCCCTCCAGGACGGTCAGGACGCCGGAGGAAGGGCCGTGGTCGTGCAGGCCGCTGCCCTGACCGGGCACCCAGGACAGCAGCCACACCTCGTAGCCGGGGCCGGTGCGCAGCCGGTGGTACCAGCGGCTGGTCGCGTCGTACTGGACGAGGTGCTCCCACTGGGAGCGGTCGGCGGCGATGGCGCGGGCCAGGCCGACGAACTCGGCAACCGTGGCCGGGTGCTCGCGCGGGGCCTGGAGCAGGTGCGGGACTTCGAGGATGTCGCCGGCGATCTGGAGGTCGCTGTCGCTGTTCATGGGGTGCGGTGTTCCTCGGCGGAAGAGAGAGGGGGCTGGGGGGTGTCGCGTACCGTCCGCCCGGGTCACGGGCGAGGTGGGCGTGCCCTGGTGGGGCTTCACGGGGAAACAGCGGTCGGGTCGCGGTGGACTCGACGGCAGCTGGAGCGATGGGGGAGGCTCAACAGCTGGAACAGCAACAACAGCTACAGCGAGCGTGGGCAGCACCGAGGGACCCGGCGGAGCGGGTCGAGGTGAGCGCCAAGTTCGCGAGCATGCCCACAAGGACAGCGGTTCACACCTCCACTGTCAACCCGACGCCCGGTATGTGGGACATGGTTCACCTCATCCGGTTCATCTCTCAGGTGAAAGGTTTGTTCACGGGCCCACCGGGACACATGGCGCACAACCGGGCGCACAAGCCTCGTTGCGATCCCGTGATCCGACTGTGATCCGGTTCTCTTCGTCGCGCGTGCCGGAACGAGATCGAACCTGTGAGCGTCCTTCCCCGTACAGGTCCCGTGCGGAGCGGGAGGCCTCGGGGGCCCGATCTGCGTGTCAAGGTTTATGGCGATTTGAACACTTTCCGCACGGCCTTGGTTCCGCAGAGTGAATAAGGGGCTCAATAGCAGATCTCGGCTTGACTCGCCCGGAGCAGCACACTTGTAATTTCACTCGTGTCGTTCAGCCGAAATCGGTAACGGCTACATCACGGGGACGCGAAAGACAGACGAGGGGCGCACATGACCGAGCTGGTGCAGCAACTGCTGGTCGACGACGCGGACGAGGAACTCGGCTGGCAGGAGCGCGCGCTGTGCGCCCAGACCGACCCCGAGTCCTTCTTCCCCGAGAAGGGCGGCTCGACCCGCGAGGCCAAGAAGGTCTGTCTCGCCTGCGAGGTCCGCTCCGAGTGCCTCGAGTACGCCCTCGCCAACGACGAGCGCTTCGGCATCTGGGGCGGTCTGTCCGAGCGTGAGCGCCGTCGGCTGAAGAAGGCGGCCATCTGACCGAACGGCATGCATCTACTGCGTACATACGGGACGAACGGTCCGTCGCGGGTGGGTTGTCCACAGGCGGCGGGCCGTCGTCATGGCCAGCCGATAGTGTGGTCGCTCGTCCGAGACACCCCGCTGCCCCCAGTGGGCACAGGTGTCCACCGCAGTCCACCGAACCGGGGCCCGTACCTCGATGTCCGTGCACAGCCACACGGCAGCCAGTCAAGATGTCGCTGCCACGGCGGGATTCGACCCGACCCGCCCGCCAGAGTTTCCGCGTCACGTGGTGACGGCGGTGCTCGTCTCCCATGACGGCGCCCGCTGGCTGCCCGACGCGCTCGCCGGGCTGCTCGGCCAGGAGCGGCCTGTTCAGTACGCCATGGCGGCCGACACCGGCAGCGCCGACGACTCCGCCCAGCTGGTCACCGACGCCCTCGGCCCCGACCGCGTGCTCCACCTCGCCCGGCGTACCGGCTTCGGCCAGGCCGTCGAGGAAGCCAACCGCACCGCCCCCGTCCTCACCCCGGAGGAACTGCCGTACCTGAAGCGGCCGAGCGGCTGGGACCCCGTCACGCGCAGATGGCGCGACGACGCGTACGACATGCCCGAGCTCCCGCACGGGGAGCCGGTGCAGTGGCTGTGGCTGCTGCACGACGACTGCGCCCCCGAGCCCGACGCGCTCGCACAGCTGCTGCGGGTCGTGGAGAACGAACTCGAACTGGGCCGCGACGACGTGGCCGTCGTCGGCCCCAAGCTCCGCGGCTGGTACGACCGCCGGCAGCTCCTCGAGGTCGGCGTCACCATCGCCAACTCCGGCCGCCGCTGGACCGGCCTGGACCGCCGTGAGCAGGACCAGGGCCAGCACGACCACGTACGGCCCGTGCTGTCCGTGTCCACCGCCGGCATGCTGATCCGGCGTGATGTCTTCGACCGACTCGGCGGGTTCGACCGTCGACTGCCCCTCATGCGCGACGACGTCGACCTGTGCTGGCGCGCACACGCCGCCGGTCACCGTGTCCTCGTCGCCCCCGAGGCGGTCGTACGACACGCCGAGGCGGCCTCCCGTGAGCGCCGGACCGTCGACTGCGTGGGCCGGACGTCGGCGTCCCCGCACAAGGTCGACAAGGCCGGCGCCGTCTACACCCTCCTGGTCAACACCCGTACGGCCACGCTGCCCTGGGTACTGCTGCGCCTCGTCCTGGGCACCCTGCTGCGGACCGTCGCCTACCTCGTCGGCAAGGTCCCCGGGCAGGCGGTCGACGAGATCCGCGGTCTGCTGGGTGTGCTGCTGCGGCCCGAGCGGATCATCGCAGGCCGCCGCAGACGCGGCCGTCCGGAGATCGACAAGGGCGAACTGCGGCCGCTGTTCCCGCCGCCCGGCGCGACCGTGCGGGCCACCGTCGAACAGGTGGCGAGCAGTGTCGTCGGCCGCTCCGACCCGGAGGTCGCCGGCGGTGCCGGACGGCACGGCGGCGCGGTCGAGTCCGGGCCCGGCGGCGACGACGCCGACTTCCTGGAGATCGAGCAGTTCGCACGCCTGAAGCGCATCGCCCGCAATCCCGGCCCGATGCTCTTCCTGGTGCTGCTGTTCGTCTCGCTGGCCGCCTGCCGCGAACTCCTCGGCGGCGGCGCCCTCGCGGGCGGCGCCCTGCTGCCCGCCCCCGCGGACTCGAGCGAGCTGTGGTCGCGTTACCTCGACTCCTGGCATCCCGTCGGCGCCGGCGGTGACGCGTCCGCACCGCCGTACCTCGCGCTCGTGGCGATGCTGGCCTCCACGCTGTTCGGCTCCACCGGGCTCGCGGTCACCGTCCTGCTCGTCGGCTCGGTGCCACTGGCCGGCTTCACCGCGTACTTCGCCTCCCGCCCGCTCGTCGAGTCCCGGCTGCTGCGCGCCTGGGCTGCCGTCGTGTACGCCTTCCTGCCCGCCACCACCGGCGCCCTCGCCGGCGGCCGCATCGGCACCGCCGTCCTCGCCGTGCTGCTGCCGCTCGTCGCGCGCGCGGGCGTCGCGGCGAGCGGTCTGGTGAACACCTCGGGCATGCGCGGCAGTTGGCGCGCCACCTGGGCCTACGCGCTGCTGCTGACGATCACCACCGCGTTCACGCCGATCGTGTGGCCGGTCGCGCTCATCCTCGGCATCGGACTGCTGGCCGTGCGCCGGGGCGACATCACCGCCTACGGCCTGCGCTTCCTCGCCCAGCTGGGCACACCCCTGCTGGTCCTCGCGCCCTGGTCGCTGTCGCTGCTGCCGTTCGGCTTCTTCCAGGAGGCCGGCCTGGAGTACGGCGACTCGGCCGCCTCCGCCCTCGATCTGCTCGGCGCCAGTCCCGGTGGGCCCGGGACGGTCAGCGGACTGATGCTCATCGGCATCGTGCTGGCCGCGCTGGCCGCCCTGATGCGCACCGAACGTCAGTCGGGGATCTGGACGGCCTGGGCGGTCGCCCTGGTGGCTCTGGTCCTCGCGGTCCTGTCGAACGGCTCCGCCTGGGCCGGCCCAGCCACGCTCGTCTACGGCATCGCCCTCCTCGCGGCCGCCGTGATCGGCGCCGAAGGTGCACGCGCGCGGGTCGCCGAGCAGAGCTTCGGCTGGCGCCAGCCGGTCGCCGCGCTGATCGCCTTCGCCTCGGCCGCGGGCCCGCTGCTCGTCGCCGCCGGCTGGATGATCCGCGGCGCCGATGGGCCGCTGGAGCGCCGCGACCCGGTGCAGGTGCCCGCGTTCGTCGCCGAGGAGAGCAACACCCGCGACCAGGCCCGCACCCTCGTCCTCGACAGCGACTCCACCGCGCACGTCGGCTACACCCTGGTCCGCGGCTCCGGCGCCCGCCTCGGCGACGCCGAACTCGCCGCGGCCGACGGGAACAACGCCGCGCTCGACAAGGTCGTCGCCAACCTCGTCGCCGGCTCCGGCGCCGACCAGGCCGACCAGCTCGGTGACTTCGCGGTCCGCTACGTCCTCGTCCACAAGGGCGCACCCCGCGAGGTCAGCCGCGTCCTGGACGCCACGCCCGGCCTGAGCCGGCTCAGCCAGCAGGACGGCAGCGCCCTGTGGCGCGTCGACCGCCAGGTCGCCCGCGCGGCCATCGTCCCGGCCTCCGGCTCGGGCGACCCGCAGCCCGTCGCCGCCGGTCCGGTCGAGATCCACACGACCGTCCCGGACGGCTCCGAGGGCCGGACCCTGCGCCTCGCGGACACCGCGGCCGCCGGCTGGACCGCCACCCTCGACGGCAAGCCGCTCACCCGCACCACGGTCGACGGCTGGGCCCAGGGCTTCGAACTCCCTGCCACCGGCGGCACGCTGGACGTCACCTACGAGGACCCGGTCGGCCACACCGCCTGGCTGTGGGCGCAGGGCCTCCTCGCCGTCGTCCTCGTCGTGCTCGCCCTGCCCGGCCGGCGCCGCGACATCGACGACGACCTCCCCGAGGAGCCGGCGATCCCCGCACAGGCCGTCGCCGGCGAGGGCCGCCGCGCCCGCCGCCTGCGCGCCCAGGCCGAGGCCGAAGAGGCGGGCCAGGCCGAGGATTCCCCGTCCCCCGAACAGGAGGGGACACCGGCGGCCGTTCCGCAGCAGCAGCCCTACGGCGAGTGGGACACGGCGAGCTACGCGGGCGCCGAGTACGGCACCTACGGCGGCGAGCAGCACCAGGGCGCCGGTCAGCAGTACGCGCCAGGCGGGTACGGGCAGTCGTACCCGACGGACCAGTACCAGGCGGACCCGTACCAGGGCGGCCAGTACGACCCGTACGCGTACGACGGCTCGTCGCAGACCAGCGGATACGACCAGACGTACGGCCAGTCCTACGACGAGACGTACCCGCAGGGCTACGACCCGACGTACGACCAGACGCAAGCGCACCGCGGGCACGACAACGGCAGTGAGCGCCCCGACGGGAGTCAGCAGTGAACCGCACCACCCTGTCCCTGATCGCCGGCGTGACCGCGCTCGCCGCCATCACCGGATTCGCCGCGCTGTCCGCCCCGGACCCCACCGGCACGGACACCGCCAAGGCGGCCGCCGAGCTGCCCGTGGAGCGCACCAGCCTGCTGTGCCCGGCACCCAGCACCTCCGACCTCGCCGAGACGACGTACACGTCCTTCACGCCCGTGACCAAGGGCGCGGCGAGTAAGGGCAGGGCCGAACTCCGGTCAGCGACACGGGGGTCCGACGAGGGCGGCAAGAAGGGCCAGGACGACAAGCCCGTACTGGAGCCGAAGGAGCCCGGCAAGCCCGTCTCCGGTGACACCTCGGGAGGCGACTCGCCCGCGCTGATCGGTACCGCGGAGGGGAAGTTCGCGCCCGGCTGGACCGTGCAGGAGACCACGGAGGTCGCCGCAGGCGCGGGCCGGGGGCTGCAGGGCATGAACTGCTCTGCGCCGGACACCGAGTTCTGGTTCCCGGGCGCGAGCACCGCCGACGGCCGCACGGACTACGTCCATCTGACCAACCCGGACGACTCCGCCGCCGTCGTCGACATCGAGCTGTACGGCAAGGACGGGGCGCTGGAGTCCACGGTGGGTGAGGGGATCACGGTCGCGCCGCAGGCCGACGAGCCGATCCTGCTGTCGACGCTGACCGACGCCGAGGAGACCGATCTCACCGTGCACGTCAACGTCCGCAGCGGACGGGTCGGCGCCGCCGTCCAGGCGTTGGACGACGAGCTAGGCGGCGACTGGCTGGCCGCGGCGACGGACCCGGCCGGCAGCCTGGTGCTGCCGGGCATCCCGAAGGACGCCACGTCCGTCCGCCTGATCGCCTTCACGCCCGACGACGCCGACGCCGACCTGAAGGTGCGGCTCGCCTCGCCGTCGGGCCTGATCACGCCCGCCGGGCACGAGACGCTGCACGTGAAGTCGGGCATGACAACGGCGGTCGACCTCGCCGACGTCACGCGCGGCGAACCCGGATCGCTGGTCCTGACGCCGACGGACCGGGCGGTGCCGGTGGTGGCGGCGGTTCAGGTGGTGCGCGGCAAGGAGGGCTCCCAGGAAACGGCGTTCATCCCGGCCACGCGTCCGGTGGGCACGCGCGCGACGTCCGTCGGCAACACCGGGAAGGGCGCCACGCTGTCCCTGACCGCGCCGGGGGAGACGGCCCAGGTCAAGGTCACCGCGTCGGCCGGCGCGGAGGGCGGTACGGCTGCTTCCGAGACGTACACGATCAAGTCCGGCACCACCCAGGACGTCGACCTGCCGGTGCCGAGCGGCCTGAAGGGCACGTACGCGCTGACGGTCGAGCCCGTCTCGGGCGGCCCGGTGTACGCATCCCGGACGCTTGCGGAGACGCAGGGCGGTGTGCCGGCGTTCACGGTGCAGACCCTCCCGGACGACCGGGGGACGGTGGAGGTGCCGGAGGCGGAGCAGGATCTGTCGGTGCTGCAGAAGTAGCGCGCCGACGGCGTTCAGTCCTCGCCGTACCGTGGGTCCACGGTCTCCGGCGTCAGCCCGAGCAGCTCGGCGACCTGCTCGACGACGATCTCGTGCACGAGTGCGGCCCGCTCGTCCCGCCCCTTGGTGCGGATCTCGACGGGCCGCCGGTAGACGACCACGCGCGCGGGATGCCCCTCGCGCGCGGGAATCGTGCCGCCGAGCGGAACCGCCTCGTCGTTCCAGGCCTGCCCGGGCCCGTCCAGCCTCGGTACTTCGAGGACGAGGAAATCGATGTCGGCAAGCTGCGGCCACCGCCGCTCCAGGCGCTCCACGGAGTCCTGCACCAGGTCCGCGAACGCCTCGGCGCGGCTCGCCGCGAGGGGCACCTGCGGCGGGGCGATCGGCCCGCGCATGCCCCGGCCGTGGCGATCACGACGGCGCGGCCCGGGGCCGGTGGCACGGGGTGGTACTCGGTTGTCCATCACTGGTGAAGGGTAGTCCTCGCGGGCAGTGCGCGCCCGGCCCCCTCGCGGCGTCCGGGACCCCCGTCGTCCCCCGGGACGGCATGTCGACAGATGACCATTCCAGCCAAGGTTGGGCTCGATTCCGTATCCCTCCAGGACCGGCGATCGCGAGGCAATTGATGGCGTTTGTGTGGAGTGTTGACCGTTTCCGGGATCGTTCGACATCCCGGAAAGCGGTGTCCGCGCAGGTCAGCCCGGCGGGTCGGAAGGGGTGTGTGGGGCGTTTCACAACACGACACGGTGGAGTGACCTGGTGGAGAGTCGTCGCGGCCCGCTCAAGAGTGCGGTACCGTCCAACGTCGTGAGCCCTGTACGTCGCTGTTCGCGAACCGCTTGCGGCCGTCCCGCCGTAGCGACGCTGACGTACGTCTACGCCGACTCGACCGCGGTCCTCGGCCCGCTCGCCACCTACGCCGAACCCCACTGCTACGACCTGTGCGCCGAGCACTCCGAGCGCCTCACCGCCCCCCGCGGCTGGGAGGTCGTCCGGCTCCTCGACGGTTCGGCTCCCGCCCGGCCCAGCGGCGACGACCTGGAAGCGCTCGCCAACGCGGTGCGCGAGGCGGCTCGCCCCCAGGAGCGCGCGGCCCAGGCCGGTGGCGGCGGACGCGCGGCGGATCCGATGGAGGTCGCGCGCCGCGGCCACCTGCGGGTTCTGCGCTCACCCGACAACTGACCGACCGGTTCGGTCGCTCCTCCCGTTGTGCACGAGTGATGCACGCCCATTGACGCGGCGTTGTCGCGGACACGACCATTCCGTCACCCGTGAGAAATCGCTTTCCGCATGGCGGAATCCGGGGAGGCGCTCGTGTACGTGCAGGAACTGGAACCCGTCGCCGGCTCGCTCGGCCTGTCCGCCCTGGTGGCGGCCCTGCCCCTAGTGATCGTCCTGGTCCTGCTCGGCGGTGTCCGCATGAAGGCGCACCTGGCCGGCGTCACGGGCCTGCTGGCGGCCACCCTCGTCGCCTGCTCGCGTACGGCATGCCGCTGGACCAGACGGTGTCCAGCGCCGCCCAGGGAGCCGCCTTCGGCCTCTTCCCCATCCTGTGGATCGTCGTCAACGCCCTGTGGGTGTACCGGATGACCGTCCGCACACGGCACTTCGACATCCTGCGCCGGTCCTTCGGGCGGCTCTCCGACGATCCACGCATCCAGGCGCTCGTCGTCGCCTTCTGCTTCGGCGCCCTGCTGGAGGCCCTGGCCGGATTCGGGGCGCCCGTCGCCATCTGCTCGGTCGTGCTCGTCGCCCTCGGCTTCGAGCCGGTGCGCGCCGCGGTCGTCGCGCTGGTCGCCAACACCGCGCCCGTGGCGTTCGGCGCCCTGGGCACGCCGGTGGTGACGCTCGCTCAGGTCACGGGGCTGCCGCTGGAGGACGTGGCGTCCGTGGTGGGGCGTCAGACTCCGCTGCTGGCCCTCGTGGTGCCGCTCGTGCTGGTCGGGATCGTGGACGGGCGGCGCGGCCTGCGGGAGACCTGGGTGTCGGCCGTGGTGTGCGGAATCGCCTTCGCCGTCGCGCAGTTCGCCGCCTCGAACTACGTTTCCGCGCAACTGGCCGACATCGGCGCCGCCTTGGCGGGCGCGGCCGCGCTGGTGGCCGTACCCCAGGCCCGCAGGCCCGCTGCCGAACCCGTACGCGCGTCCGTGCTGACCGGGCGCGGAGCGAGGAACTGGAGGACAAGGAGGGCCTGTGCTGCTCATCACCCCTGACGGGAGGGCGAGCGGCACAGGCCCCGGTACTACGACTGGCCCTTCGTCAACCACCCGCTCACGGTGGAGCGGGCTTGCTGCTCGGGTCACCGATGGCTTCGATGGGGCCCGGCTGCGTCCAACTGCCCGGGCGAGCAGTAGGGGCGATTGACTGCGCCCCGCACCTAGCGTGGTCGACGCCCCGTACAACCGGGTCCACCGGACATCTCCGGAGTTGTGCCTTCAGGGGGCTCGCACGCTGGGGCAACCAACGTGGCATCGGCGCTCCGGAGCTGAGCCAGCTCCAACTCGATCGAGTGAACGGCGCCGACACGGCTCGCCTTTCTGCCGCCGGTGCTCGGCTGGTCGGCGTCGCCGTCTCCGGATCGGACACCTCGGCCAACGCGCTCTTCGGCGCCCTCCAGGTGACCGCCGCCCGCGAGTCGGGGCTGTCGCCGGAACTGCTCGCCGCCGCCAACAGCTCGGGCGGCGTGCTGGGCAAGATGATCTCGCCGCAGAACCTCACCATCGCCTGCGCCGCCGTCGGGCTCGCCGGCCGCGAGGGGGACCTGCTGCGCAAGGTGCTGCCCTGGAGTGTGGCGCTGCTGCTGGTGATGTGCCTGATCGTGGTCGGCCGGAGTTCGCCGGTGCTGGACTGGATGCTGCCCTGACCTGAGGTTACGGCTGTGCTACCGCTCACGGCCCGCACGGAGCTCTGTCCGAGGCTGCGGGTACTTTGTGGGGCACCGATAGGACTTTTCAGGAGGGGTGGCCGTGGAGGCTGATCTGTCACAGGTCGTGAAGGCGTACGACGTACGGGGGGTCGTCCCGGACCAGTGGGACGAGTCGTCGGCCGAGCTCTTCGGCGCGGCCTTCGTCCGGGTGACCGCCGCGGACGCGATCGTGACCGGGCACGACATGCGGCCCTCGTCCCCCGGTCTGTCGGCCGCCTTCGCGCGCGGGGCGGCGGCGCAGGGCGTGGACGTGACCGAGATCGGCCTCTGCTCGACCGACCAGCTGTACTACGCCTCGGGCGCGCTGAACCTGCCCGGCGCGATGTTCACCGCCTCGCACAACCCGGCCCAGTACAACGGCATCAAGATGTGCCGCGCAGGCGCCGCCCCCGTCGGCCAGGACACCGGCCTGGCGGAGATCCGCGAACTGGTCGAGCGATGGATCGGGTCGGGTGCCCCGGAGCCTGCCGCCGCGCCGGGAACGATC
Source organism: Streptomyces sp. NPDC127197 (assembly GCF_042672405.1). NCBI lineage: Bacteria > Bacillati > Actinomycetota > Actinomycetes > Kitasatosporales > Streptomycetaceae > Streptomyces > Streptomyces sp. NPDC127197. The sequence goes on from NZ_JBHXVG010000011.1 coordinate 268,411, forward strand.
ACCCGGCGGGACACGTTGGAGGACTACGCGGCCCACCTGCGCTCCCTCGTCGACCTGACGTCCATCCGCCCCCTGAAGGTCGTCGTGGACGCGGGCAACGGCATGGGCGGCCACACCGTTCCCACGGTCTTCGCCGGCCTGCCCCTGGACCTCGTCCCGATGTACTTCGAACTCGACGGCACGTTCCCGAACCACGAGGCCAACCCCCTCGACCCGGCCAACCTCGTCGATCTGCAGAAGCGGGTCCGCGAGGAGGGCGCCGACCTCGGCATCGCCTTCGACGGCGACGCCGACCGCTGCTTCGTCGTCGACGAGAACGGCGACCCGGTCTCCCCGTCGGCCATCACCGCCCTGGTCGCCTCCCGCGAGCTGGCCAGAAACGGCGGCAAGGGCACGATCATCCACAACCTGATCACGTCCTGGTCGGTCCCGGAGGTCGTCGAGGAGAACGGCGGCACGCCGGTACGCACGCGCGTGGGCCACTCCTTCATCAAGGCCGAGATGGCCAGGACCGGCGCGATCTTCGGCGGCGAGCACTCCGCCCACTACTACTTCCGCGACTTCTGGAACGCCGACACGGGCATGCTGGCCGCGCTCCACGTCCTCGCGGCCCTCGGCGGCCAGGACGGCCCGTTGTCGGCCCTGGTCGCCCAGTACGACCGCTACGTCGGCTCCGGCGAGATCAACTCCACGGTCGACGACCAGACGGCCCGCCTCGCCGCGATCAGGGCGGCGTACGAGGGGATCGAGGGCATCACCCTCGACGAACTCGACGGCCTCACGGTCACCGCCGCCGACTGGTGGTTCAACGTCCGCCCCTCCAACACGGAACCGCTACTGCGCCTGAACACGGAGGCACGCGACGAGGCAACGATGACCAAGGTGCGGGACGAGGCGCTGGCGATCATCCGGGAGTGACGGAAAGCCAGCCCGTCCGGCGTTTGAGGACGAGGCCGTCCAGGCCGAAGCGGGGTCTGGGGCGCAGCCCTCAGGAAGGGACGGGTAGGGGCGGAGGGCGCGAAACCAGCGACGGTCACACCAACATCAGTCACCCACCAGCCCCGACCCGTCCAACCCCCGCACCCCGCCCCCCACGGCGGTACCCTGACCAGGCACATCCGCACAACAAGACGTGCACGCACCCGCCCGAACAAGACCCACCCGATCCGCCCCCGAAGGGACGCCCCCATGCCGCTCGAAGCCGGCCTCCTGGAGATCCTCGCCTGCCCGGCCTGCCACGCCCCCCTCAAGGAGCAGGACGCGGAGCTGATCTGCACCGGCCAGGACTGCGGCCTGGCCTACCCCGTCCGCGACGGCATCCCCGTCCTCCTCGTGGACGAGGCCCGCCGCCCCGCGTGAACGAGGCCCGCCGCCCGCGCAGAACCAGGCCCGCCGCCCACGTGGACGAGGCCCCGGCCCGTACCGGCGAGGGCCCGCCCGCGTAACCGACGACCCGGCGTTCGGAGGCTCCCACCCATGCTCGACGAATCGCTGCTCGACTCCCCGGAGGGCCTCGCCGAGGCCGACCACCGAGGCCTGCTCCGCGGCGCCGCGGAAGCCGGCGCCCGCGTCCGCACCGCAGCCCGGCACGCCGCCGAGGCCGGTGTCCAGAACCTCAAGCCCGACGGCCGCCCCCGCGCCGTCCTCATCGGCGGCCCCGGGGCCGCCGCCACCCACGCCGCCGACCTCCTCGGCACGCTCGCCGGCCCCGGCAGCCCCGTGACCCGGCTGGCCCCCACCGGCGTAGCGCCGGCCGCGGGTGCCCTGCGCTGGGAGCTGCCCGGCTGGGTCGGCTCGGTCGACCTGCTTCTGATCGCCACCCCCGACGGCACCGAGCCGGGCCTGTCCCTGCTCGCCGAGCAGGCCTACCGTCGCGGCTGCACGGTCGCCGCCGTGGCGCCGGCCCGCACGCCGCTCGCCGAGGCAGTCGAGGGCGCCCACGGCCTGTTCGTACCGCTGGCGACCGCCCCGTACGAGCACGACGAACCCCTCGCCGCGTCCGCCCCCGGCGTCCTGTGGGCCCTGCTCACCCCGCTCCTCGCGCTCCTGGACCGCATAGGTCTGCTCGCCGCCCCGGCCGACGGGCTGGAGAAGGTCGCCGACCGGCTCGACCACATCGCCGAGCGCTGCGGGCCCGCCATCGCGACGTACAGCAATCCCGCCAAGACCCTCGCCGCCGAACTCGCCGACGCCCTCCCGGTGATCTGGACCGAGGGCACCTCGGCCGGCCCGGCAGGCCGCCGTTTCGCCGCCGCGCTGGCCGAACTCTCCGGCACCCCGGCCGTGGTGTCGGAACTGCCCGAGGCGCTCGCCGCGCACAGCGCCCTGCTCGCCGGCCCGCTCGCCGCCGGCGCCGACCCCGAGGACTTCTTCCGCGACCGCGTCGAGGAGCCACCCGCCCTGCACGCGCGCGTGGTGCTGCTCCGCGACCGCCCGATCGGCAGCCTCACCGCCGCCCCCGCCGCCCGTGACCTGGCCCTCAGCCACGACACGCCGATCAGCGAACTCGAACCGGACCCCGGCGGCGAACTGGAGACCCTCGCGGAACTGATCGCCATCACGGATTTCGCCGCCGTTTACCTGGCGCTCGCATCGAGGGCCTGATCTGGCCCAGGACGAGCTGACCTTCGTACGCGGACGAGAACCCGCGTCGTACGCAGAGAGAACGGGCAGAGAGAACCGATGGACCGCCTCGACAACACCATCCGCCCCTACGCCTGGGGTTCCACCACCGCGATCCCGCAGCTGCTCGGCGTCGAGCCGACCGGCGAGCCGCAGGCCGAGATGTGGATGGGCGCGCATCCGGGCGCACCCTCGCGTACCGACCGCGGCACGCTCGTCGACGTCATCGCGGCCGACCCGGAGCGCGAACTCGGCGCCGCGGCCGTGGCCAAGTTCGGCTCCACGCTGCCCTTCCTCCTCAAGATCCTCGCCGCGGGCGCTCCCCTCTCCCTCCAGGTGCACCCCAACCTGGACCAGGCGAGGGAGGGTTACGCGGACGAGGAGCGCCGGGGCATCCCCGTGGACGCACCGCACCGCAACTACAAGGACGCCAACCACAAGCCGGAACTCATCTGCGCGCTCACCGAGTTCGACGGCCTGTGCGGCTTCCGCGACCCGAACGAGGCCGCCGACCTGCTCGACGGCCTCGGCGTCGACTCCCTCAAGCCGTACGTCGACCTGCTGCACGCCCATCCCGAGGACGCGGCCCTGCGCGAGGTCCTCACCGCCGTCCTCACCGCCGACCGCGAGGAGATGGCCCGCACGGTCGCCGAGGCCACCGCCGCCTGCTCCCGCCTCGGCGGCGCCTACGCACCGTACGCCGACCTCGCCCACCACTACCCCGGCGACCCGGGCGTCATCGCCGCGATGCTGCTCAACCACGTCCGTCTCCAGCCGGGTGAGGCCCTCTACCTCGGCGCGGGCATCCCGCACGCCTACCTCGACGGCCTCGGCGTCGAGATCATGGCCAACTCCGACAACGTCCTGCGCTGCGGCCTGACCCCCAAGCACGTCGACGTCCCCGAACTCCTGCGCATCGTCCGCTTCGAGCCGAGTGACCCCGGCGTACTGCGCCCGGAGGCGTCCCCCGACGGCGAGGAGGTCTACGAGACCCCCATCGACGAGTTCCGCCTGTCCCGGTTCGTCCTCCCCGAGGGCGGCGCCAGCCATGACCTCACCCGCCCGACCCCGCAGATCCTGCTGTGCACGGCGGGTTCCGTGCGGGCCGGCGAGCACGAGCTGAAGCCCGGCCAGTCGGTCTTCGTACCGGCGGGCGAAAGGGCCGAAGTAGCCGGAACCGGCACGCTCTTCCGGGCGACGGTGGTGGCCTGACCGACGGCATCGGTGGCCTGGCGCGCCGTTGTCGGAGCGGGCTGCAACAATGGCCCACCGGCAAAGGACGGGCAAAGACCACCAGCGGCGCAGCCCTGGACGGCGTACGAAGGGACAACGCGAACACATGAGCGCGTCAGGCGGCACCAAGGCGATCGTGGCGGCACTGCTCGCCAATCTCTCGATCGCGGTAGCGAAGTTCGTGGCGTTCCTCTTCAGCGGCTCGTCGTCGATGCTCGCCGAGTCGGTGCACTCGGTCGCCGACTCCGGCAACCAGGGCCTGCTGCTCCTCGGCGGCAAGAAGGCCCAGCGCGAGGCGACGCCGCAGCACCCCTTCGGCTACGGCCGCGAGCGCTACATCTACGCCTTCCTCGTCTCGATCGTCCTGTTCTCCGTCGGTGGCATGTTCGCCATCTACGAGGGCTACGAGAAGATCAAGCACCCGCACGACATCGAGCACTGGTACTGGCCGGTGGGCGTCCTCGTCTTCGCGATCATCGCCGAGACCTTCTCCTTCCGGACGGCCATCAAGGAGTCCAACGCCCTGCGCGGCCGGAAGTCCTGGAAGGAGTTCGTCCGCCACGCCAAGGCCCCCGAGCTGCCGGTCGTCCTCCTGGAGGACCTCGGCGCGCTTGTCGGTCTGATCCTCGCCCTGGGCGGCGTCGGTCTGGCACTCATCACCGGTGACAGCGTCTGGGACGGCATCGGCACCCTCTGCATCGGCGTCCTGCTCATCCTGATCGCGCTCGTCCTGGCCGCCGAGACCAAGTCGCTGCTGCTCGGCGAGGCCGCGGGCGTCGAGGAGGTCCAGAAGATCGAGGCCGCGATCGTCGACGGCGACACGGTCACCCGCGTCATCCACATGCGCACGCTCCACCTCGGTCCCGAGGAACTGCTGGTCGCTGCCAAGATCGCCGTACAGCACGAGGACACGGCCGGCGAGATCGCCGCCGCCATCGACGCCGCCGAGGCCCGCATCCGCGAGGCCGTCCCGATCGCCCGCGTCATCTACCTGGAGCCGGACATCTACAGCGAGGCCGAAGCGGCCAAGGGCCCCGACCGCGCGGCGTCCCCGGGCGGCCCGGCCCCGCACGCGACCGGCCACTGACCCATTTCCATGTCCACGGCCACGGGGCCCGCCGAACATTCGGCGGGCCCCGTCCGCTGCCGTCGGACTGGAGGCCGGGCCGGCGCCGGAGCGTCGAGCCCCCACGGCCAACCTCACAGCAGGGCGGGTTACCCGACCTCGCTCAGGACGCCCAGGATCCCCCGCTCGTCCGGCGCGGCCAGCAGCCGCTCGCGGAACCCGGCGTCCATCAGCTTCCGGGACAGCAGCGCGAGGATCCGCAGATGCTCATCACCCGCCGCTGCCTCCGGTACGGCGATCATGAACACGAGCCTCGCCTTCGTACCGTCCAGCGAGCCCCACTCGACGCCCTCGGCGGACCGTGCGAAGCCGACGACCGGCGCGGTCACCGCATCCGTCTTGGCATGCGGAATCGCGATCTCCTCACCGAGCCCGGTCGTGCCCTCCTCCTCGCGCCGCAGCGCCGTCCGCACCAACTCGTCCAAGTCCGCGACCTTGCCTGCCCGCGCCAGCAGGTCCGCCATCTCGCGGATGGCGTCCTCCTTGTCCTGTGCGTCCAGCCGGACCTTCACGGTCGCCCTGGTCAGGTGCCCGGAGAGCACCTCGGGCGCACGATCCCCTGGCCGGTCCAAGGCTGAATCGACGACACCAACGGCCTCGCCTGTCTCGGCCTCCTCCACACCGTCCCGGGCAGCCTGGACGCTCCCGGCCCCCGCATCGGGCTCGGAGACCGTGCTCGCGGCATCAGTGGTCCCGGGCACAGCCTGTGCCTCCGCCGAGGCAGCCTTCGCCCCGGTCCCGGTCGGCGTCGGCGCCGCGGCAGCCGTAGCCCCGGAACCGTCCTGCGTGGATACGACGGCACCCGCGCCGGGCGCCCCCGCCCCGACCAGCGCGGCCTCGGGTCCCGCGGCGAACTCGCCACCGGCCGGCGCACCTCGCTCCCGCTTCCGCTCGGCGATGTCCACCAGGGCGACCGTCGTCAGCGCGGTCACCACCGTCCCGATCACCACGGCCACGAAGAACATCGGCACCCCGCTCACCGCACCGAGCACCGCAACGATCGGCCCGCCGTGCGGCACGGCGTCCTCCACACCGGCCTGCCCCGCTATCGCGCCGGCCACCGCACCACCGAGCATGTTGGCCGGGATGACCTGCGCGGGCCGCGCGGCAGCGAACGGGATCGCACCTTCGGAGATGCCGAAGCACCCCATGAACAGTGAGGCCAGCCCGGTCTCCCGCTCCTGCTCGGTGTAGAGCCGCTTGCGTATCAGCGTGGCGAGCCCCTGCCCCAGCGGCATGACCGGAATCGCGGCCGCGCACATGCCCATGACGGTCTGGTTGCCGGTCGCGATGAGCCCCGCGCCGAACAGGAACGCCGTCTTGTTGACCGGCCCGCCCATGTCGAACGCGATCATCAGGCCGAGCAGCGCCCCCAGCAGGATCGCGCTGGCGCCGGTCATCCCGCCCAGCCAGCTGGTCAGATGCTCGAAGACCCAGGAGATGGGCCGGCCGATGACGTAGATGAAGAACATGCCGAGCGCGGTGGTCGCCACGATCGGTATCACGATGATCGGCATGATCGGCTGCACAAACCTCGGCACCCGGACCTTCTTGATCCACAACACCAGATACCCGGCGAGGAACCCGGTCACGATCGCCCCGATGAAACCCGCCCCCGCCTCCGAGTCGTACAGCTCACCGGTGTTGGCGATCCACCCGCCGATCATGCCCGGAACCAGCGCGGGCCGATCGCCGATCGCGTAGGCGATGTAGCCGGAGAGGATCGGCACCATCAGCGTGAAGCCGATGACGCCGATGTTGTTCACGTCCATCCAGAAGGAGTCCTCCGGGATGACCAGGCCGCCGGACGGGTCCGTGTGCCCGCCCAGCGAGAGGGAGATCGCGATCAGCAGCCCGCCGACCACGACGAACGGGATCATGTAACTGACCCCGTTCATCAGCGCCTTGTATGCGACGCTCCGCTCCTTGCCGCCCTCCGCCGGCGCCACCGTGGACGCATCGCCCCCCGTGTGCACCGGTGCTGACAGCACCTGCTCGATCAGCCGCTCGGGGTGCCGAATCCCTTCCGCGACCCCGACGGTGAGGACCCGCTTCCCAGTGAACCTGCTGAGGTCCACGTCCTTGTCCGCGGCGATGATGACGCCGTCAGCGGATCTGACATCGTTGTCATCGAGGACGTTTTCAGCCCCGATGGAACCTTGGGTCTCCACCTTCATCCCGATACCGCGGCTCTCGGCAGCCTGCGCGAGCTTCTCCGCCGCCATGTACGTGTGCGCGATGCCGGTCGGGCACGCGGTCACGGCAAGCAGCTTCACCTGCCTGCGCTCGTCACCGCCGCCCGTGGGGGGAGGGCCGGCCGGACTCGTCACGTCGTTCTCCTAACGCCTTTGTCGCACCGGAACGCCGTCCCGGACGTCCCGCTGGGTCGACCGGATGTTCCGATCTCCCCGCATCCTGCAACACCCACCGGCCTGCTCCAAGACGCGGACCGACCGGCCTGCCCCAGAACGCGAACGTGCACGGTCAACCGACGCCGATACCGATCACTTGCCGTGAACGGCCTGAAATGTTCGAGGGCGGACTGGGGAAGGCCGGGGCGCCCGGTGTAGCTTGGGACGGAGTCAGACGTCGCTGCTGATGGCGGTCGGGCGGTCCCCCAGCGGACCGGCCGAGGGAGAGAGGGCCTCCGACGGACTGCGCTGCGCGCACGCGGCCATGCCTGCGTGCTTTCGGGCACGCATGTGTCCGCCGCCGCGCAGATCAGCCGTACCCACCCTCGACCCAACCCGAGGAGCAGCCCGCAATGACGACTGTCGACAGCCGACAGGACTTCAAGGTCGCCGACCTCTCCCTGGCCGAGTTCGGCCGCAAGGAGATCACCCTCGCCGAGCACGAGATGCCGGGCCTCATGGCAATCCGCAAGGAGTACGCCGAGGCGCAGCCCCTCGCAGGCGCCCGCATCACCGGCTCCCTGCACATGACCGTGCAGACCGCCGTCCTCATCGAGACCCTGGTCGCCCTGGGCGCGCAGGTCCGCTGGGCCTCCTGCAACATCTTCTCCACCCAGGACCACGCGGCCGCCGCCATCGCCGTCGGCCCGAACGGCACGCCCGACAACCCGCAGGGCGTCCCGGTCTTCGCCTGGAAGGGCGAGACCCTTCAGGAGTACTGGTGGTGCACCGAGCAGGCACTGACCTGGCCGGACAGCCCCACCGGCGGCCCGAACATGATCCTGGACGACGGCGGTGACGCCACCCTCCTCGTCCACAAGGGCGTCGAGTACGAGAAGGACGGCAAGGTCCCCTCGCCCGACACGGCCGAGTCCGACGAGCACCGCATCATCCTCGAACTGCTCACCCGCACCGTGAGCGAGACCCCGCAGAAGTGGACTCAGCTGGCGTCCGAAATCCGCGGTGTCACCGAGGAGACCACGACCGGTGTCCACCGTCTGTATGAAATGCAGCGCGAGGGCACCCTCCTGTTCCCGGCGATCAACGTCAACGACGCCGTCACCAAGTCGAAGTTCGACAACAAGTACGGCTGCCGCCACTCCCTGGTCGACGGCATCAACCGCGCCACCGACACACTGATCGGCGGCAAGACCGCGGTGATCTGCGGCTACGGCGACGTGGGCAAGGGCTGCGCGGAGTCCCTGCGCGGACAGGGCGCCCGCGTCATCGTCACCGAGATCGACCCGATCTGCGCCCTCCAGGCCGCGATGGACGGCTACCAGGTCACCACCCTGGACGAGGTCGTCGACAAGGCCGACATCTTCATCACCACGACCGGCAACAAGGACATCATCATGGCCTCGGACATGGCCAAGATGAAGCACCAGGCCATCGTCGGCAACATCGGCCACTTCGACAACGAGATCGACATGGCCGGCCTCGCCCAGATCCCCGGCATCGTCAAGGACGAGATCAAGCCGCAGGTCCACACCTGGACCTTCCCCGACGGCAAGAAGATCATCGTCCTCTCCGAGGGCCGCCTGCTGAACCTCGGCAACGCCACCGGTCACCCGTCGTTCGTGATGTCCAACTCCTTCGCGGACCAGACGCTGGCCCAGATCGAGCTGTTCACCAAGCCCGACGAGTACCCGACCGACGTCTACGTGCTGCCCAAGCACCTCGACGAGAAGGTCGCCCGCCTGCACCTCGACGCGCTCGGCGTGAAGCTGACCACGCTCCGCCCCGAGCAGGCCGACTACATCGGCGTCAAGGTCGAGGGCCCCTACAAGCCGGACCACTACCGCTACTGAGTCCGCAGCCGGCCCGCTGAGCAGCGCGTCCGTGCACTGACGCGATGCTCAGCAGCAGGTCCTCCAAGGCAGGCCCCCGCACCCCCGTGCCGGGGGCCTGCCCCTTTGGCCCCGCCGGACCAGCCAGTCACACCCCAGGACCCCCATGCCCCGCGGCCGCTATTCGCTCCACGATCCGCACGATCACACCCCCTTCGCAGAAGAGCACTTCCACTGCGCCCCCGGCCCTTCCGGCTGGCGCTACGTCTCCCAGCTGACCACCCCCACCGGCGATCACCGCGGTTCCGTCGATCTCGCCCTCGACGAACTCGGCCGCCCCATCCGCCTGGAACTTCACGCGGCGAGCTGGCAGGTGCGTGGCGCCGCCCTCGACGGCGTCACCTGGGTTCGTACGGACCCCACCGGCGCCCATGCCACAGAAGGCAATGTCCGCGCCCACGCCTTCACCGGCACATCCCCCGCGTTCCTCATCGCCATCACCCGTCTGCTGCGCCTCACCCCTTCCGACTCCGCAACCCGCGTACGCCTCGTCGCCTTCACTGATCCCGTCCTCGCCCCACGCACCGTGGACCAGTCCTGGACTCTGCTGAAAAGAGAAACACACGGCACTGACAACGGCTCCCTGACCGTGGACGAATACCAGGTCACAGCCCTGGACACGGGAGAGCAGCACCTCGTCCACATCGCCGGGGACGTCGTGCTCGCGGCGCCCGGCATCGAGCTGGAGGACCTCGAGTCGCCGCCGTCCGTCTTCCCCTGAGCGCGGGCCGACTGCGGAGCCAGGAACCCCCGAGATCACCGAGAGGGCGGGCATGCCCTTTCTGTCCCTCTGTCTCTGTCGCGCCGTTGGCCGTTGGGCGCCGAACCAACGGGTCTGACGTCGGCTGCCGCGCGGGCCGACAGCGTTACGCGGGCGGCACGAACCCCGTGGCGGGCCGGTGCGGATCGACCGATGGCCCTTCCGGCGGCAGGGTGGGCGGAGGCTCCTCCGAATGATCCGGGGGGCGGCTCTCGGGCCCTGCGGCACCAGCGAGCGGGTGTACAGGCGGCGCGGCCGCACTGTGCGGGTCCGGCACGGCGGGGGAGTGCGGTGCGGAAGGGGCTGGGGGACGCACGTTCACCGAGCCGTACGAGCCTGGTGCCGCACCAGCCACGGACTGCGGTCCACCGGCGACGGGCGCGCCCGAAGCCATCCCGTTCCTGAAGGCCCGCCGAACCTCCCGGGCCTGCCGCTCCTGCACCACCGCGGCCAGATACGCCGTCGGAGGCACACCCTCCGGCACCGGAGTCCCGGTCCGCCCCGCGAGGTCGGCCGCCAAGCGCTCCGCCATGGCCCCGCCGACCTGCGGGTCAAGCTGCTGCATCCGCGTCAGGTACTGGCGCACGGCCAGCCACAGCCCATCGGGGACCGCGGAAAGGTCAGTTCCCGAGAACCGCCCGGCCAGCCACGGCGGTGGCGGAGGCATGTAACCCGCCCGAGCGACGGGCACCCGTTCCCGTACGACCAAGGTCCCCGCGAACACATCCCCGAGCCGGCGCCCCCGCTCCGAGACGAGCGAGGCGATACAGGCCACAACCCCGAACGTCATCAGAATCTCGACTGTACCGATGGCCCCCCGCACCAGCGCATGCCGGAAGCGGATCGGTCCACCGTCGTCGCGCACCACCCGCAGCCCGAACGCCGCCTTCCCCAGCGAGCGCCCATGACTGAGCGTCTCCACAGCGATCGGCCCGCCCACCAGAACCAGCAGAAACGTCGCGATGGACAGCGCAATCTGTGCAGCCTGGTCCAACGACGCCGTGGACATCACCAGAACCATCGTCACGATGAGGTACGCGGCAACGGCCACCACCAGATCGAGCAGCACGGCCAGCGCCCTGCTGGGCAGCTTCGCAGGGCGCAACTCCAGCGCCACCGCCTCGCCCGTCACCAGCTCACTCACGCCCGCCGTCCTTCCCCTGGCCTGCCCCGAGGACTGCCAGTCTGCCAAGCTGAAGGCGCATCGCGCCGCAGGTGCGACAAGCTGACATTCACGACGAGCCCGCCGACGAACAGCCGAGGAGCAGGCAGAACGATGGACCTCGACGTCTTCGTCTCCGCGCACCGAGCGGAATGGGACCGCCTGGAGAACCTGCTCCGGCGCCAGCGCCGTCTCACCGGCGCCGAGGCCGACGAGCTTGTCGCCCTCTACCAGCGCACTGCCACCCATCTTTCCCTGATCCAGTCCAGCGCACCCGACCCACAGCTGACCGGCCGGCTGAGCCAACTCGTGGCACGCGCGCGTAGTGCGGTCACGGGCACCCGCCGTGCCTCTTGGCGCGATGTCACGCGCTTCCTTGCGTACGGCTTCCCCGCCGCCGTCTATCGATCGCGCCACTGGTGGGTGCCCACCGCACTCCTTTCCATACTCGTCGCGGCGCTCCTCGGCTGGTGGATCGGCGCGCACCCGGAAGTCCAGGCCTCCATAGCGGCACCGAGCGAACTGCGCGAGCTCACCCGCCCCGGCGGCCAGTACGAGACCTACTACTCCAGCCACCCCGCAGCCTCCTTCGCGGCCCGCGTATGGACGAACAACGCACAGGCCGCAGCAATGTGCCTGGTCCTCGGAGTCTTCCTCGGCCTCCCGGTGCTCTGGATCCTCTTCCAGAACATGCTCAACCTCGGCATCGGATTCGGCCTGATGTCCTCGGCCGGCCGGCTCGACATCTTCCTCGGCCTCGTCCTCCCGCACGGTCTGCTCGAGCTGACGGCGGTGTTCGTCGCGGCCGGCACGGGACTGCGCCTGGGCTGGACCGTGATCGACCCAGGCCCACGCACCCGCCGCAAGGCCCTGGCCGAGGAGGGCAGAGCCGCTGTGGGCATGGCGATAGGCCTCGCGCTGGTCCTCTTCATCGCCAGCGCCATCGAAAGCTTCGTCACCCCATCGGGCCTGCCGACCTGGGCCCGCATCAGCATCGGCGTCGTCGCCGAGGTGGCCTTTCTCGCGTACGTCTACGTGCTCGGACGTCGCGCGGCTCGGGCGGGGGACACGGGCGACGTAGACGTCGCCGAACGCAGTCAGACAGTGCCGACTGCCGCCTGATGTGCGGACACAGCAGGTGAACTGCTAGTGTCCTCTTCGCCTCGCAGGAGCCGTTGACACGGAGCATGTGGGGAGGTAGATTCAAACAGTTGCCTGGACTGGACCCCGTAGGGCGTGGTCGGTGACCTTGAGAATCTACTTGCTTCACGAAACCAAGTTTCGGTGAAGCCGCTCCCGACGAATCGGAAATGGATGGCCGGTCAGCCCGGCCGGAAACCTCTGATAAAGTCGGAACCGCCGGAAAGGGAAACGCGAAAGCGGGAACCTGGAAAGCGCCGAGGAAATCGGATCGGAAAAAGATCTGATAGAGTCGGAAACGCAAGACCGAAGGGAAGCGCCCGGAGGAAAGCCCGAGAGGGTGAGTACGAAGGAAGCGTCCGTTCCTTGAGAACTCAACAGCGTGCCAAAAATCAACGCC
>NZ_JBHXVG010000012.1:0-242892 GCF_042672405.1 Streptomyces sp. NPDC127197
ACGGGTCGTCGTCATCGACTGCACCGACACCGGGGCGTCTCCGCCCACCGCCACGGATCCGACCTGGATCTGCCGGCTCTTCCGGCGCTCGGCGAGCTTGGTCGGAACGGACGGCATGCCGAGAGAAATCGCAGTCATCTGCTGTGCAACCCCAAGTCGTGGATCAAGGTCCGGTCCCGTCAGCAGCGGGCTCCAGGCTTCGAGATTACGGCACGGGCTTGTGCGCCGGCACACCACGCCCGGCAAACCCACTCGATGGAAGGCGGCCCGCCACAGAGCCTTTCGGGCCGTCCCCAACACCGTATGACTAGGAGATTCGCACCGGGTTAACCACGTCCGCGATCAGGACGAGGAGGGTGAAGCAGATGAAGATCCCGGCCACCACATAGGCCACCGGCATCAGCTTCGCCACGTCGAACGGACCGGGGTCCGGCCTGCGCAGCACCCTCGCCACGTTCCGGCGCAGCGACTCCCACAGGGCGCCCGCGATGTGGCCGCCGTCCAGGGGCAGCAGCGGGAGCATGTTGAAGAGGAACAGGGAGAGGTTGAAGCCTGCGACCAGCATCAGGGCCATGGCCAGTTGCTGGGTCGGCGGGATGTCGAGGGTGAAGATCTCGCCGCCGACGCGGGCCGCGCCGACCACGCCCATCGGGGAGTCGGGTTCGCGCTCGGCGCCGTCGAAGGCCGCGTTCCACAGGGCCGGGATCTTCCCGGGCAGGGCGGCGAGTGAGTCGACGGCCTCGTCGACCCGGTCGCCCATCCACACCAGGGAATCGTCGAAGTCCTGCCGGACGATGCCGGTGGCGGCGCTGAAGCCGAGGAAGCCGGCGGTGACGTACTCGCCCTGGACGATCTGGCCGCTGGAGTCCTTCTTGGCGACCTGGTTGGTGGCGATCTTCGCCTGCAGGGTGACTTCCTCGCCCCCCCGCTCGACGACGATCGGCACCTCCTTGCCGGGGTTGGCGCGGATCAGGTCGGAGAGCTCGTTCCAGTCGTCCGTGCGCACACCGTTGAAGGCGACGATCTTGTCGCCCGCCTTGAGGCCGGCCGCCGCGGCCGGGGAGGCGGGGTCGGACTTCTGGCAGTCGTCGCGGTTCTCGCTCTGGGCGATGACGCACTGGGAGACCGAGCTGACGGTGGTGGTCTGCTGGGAGATACCGAAGCCCATCAGGACGGTGAGGAACAGCACCACCGCCAGGATCAGGTTCATGAAGGGGCCCGCGAACATCACGATGACCCGCTTCCACGGCTTGCGCGTGTAGAACATGCGGTTCTCGTCGCCGGGCCGGAGCTCCTCGAAGGCCGCCGAGCGGGCGTCCTCGATCATGCCACGCCACGGCGAGGTGGAGCGGGCCTCCAGCCTGCCGTCGGCGCCGGGCGGGAACATGCCGATCATGCGGATGTAGCCACCGAGCGGGATGGCCTTGATGCCGTACTCGGTCTCGCCCTTCTTGCGCGAGAAGATGGTCGGGCCGAAACCGACCATGTACTGCGGCACACGGATGCCGAAGAGCTTGGCCGTGGACAGGTGCCCCAGCTCGTGCCACGCGATCGAGAACAGCAGGCCGACCACGAAGACGACTATGCCGAGGATCATCATCAGGGTCGTCATGCACGCGCCTCCGCGGTGGCCGTCTGTGCTGTCAGTTCCCGGGCCCGGGCACGCGCCCAGGTCTCCGCTTCGAGGACGTCCGACACGGTCAGTGAGGTTCCCGTGCGCGGGGTGCCGTGTTCGTCGACGATCCGCGTGACGGTTTCCATGATCCCGAGATACGGCAGCGCTCCACTGCGGAACGCCTCCACGCACTCCTCGTTGGCGGCATTGAACACCGCCGGGGCCGTGCCTGCGAGCTCGCCGACGTGCCGGGCGAGGTCGACGGACGGGAAGGCGTCGTTGTCGAGCGGGAAGAACTCCCAGGTCGACGCCTTGCTCCAGTCGAAGGCGGGGGCCGCGTCGGGGACGCGTTCCGGCCAGCCGAGGCCGATGGCGATGGGCCCGCGCATGTCCGGGGGCGTCGCCTGGGCGATCGTGGATCCGTCCGTGAACTCAACCATCGAGTGGACATACGACTGCGGGTGCACGACCACCTCAATGCGGTCGAAGGGAATGTCGTACAGCAGGTGCGCCTCGATGACCTCCAGGCCCTTGTTGACCAGGGTCGCGGAGTTGATCGTGATCACCGGGCCCATGGCCCAGGTGGGGTGGGCCAGGGCGTCCTCGACGGTGACGTTCGCCAGCTCCGCCTTCGTACGGCCGCGGAAGGGGCCGCCGGACGCCGTGACGACGAGCTTGCGCACGTCGGTCCGGGTGCCGGCCGCCAGCGCCTGGAAGAGGGCGGCATGCTCGGAGTCGACGGGGATGATCTGGCCGGGCTTGGCGAGGGCCTTGACCAGCGGGCCGCCCACGATGAGCGACTCCTTGTTGGCGAGCGCGAGGGTGCGGCCCGCCTCCAGGGCGGCGAGGGTCGGGGCGAGGCCGATGGAGCCGGTGATGCCGTTCAGGACGGTGTGACAGTCGGAGGCGGCGAGGTGGGTGGCCGCGTCGGGGCCGGCCAGGATCTCGGGGAGCGGCTCTCCGGTGCCGTACTGGGCGCTCAGGGCTTCGCGCAGCGCCGGTACGACGTCCTCACGGGCGACCGCGACGGTCCGGACCCGCAGCCGGAACGCCTGCTCGGCGAGGAGGGCGACCCGGCCGCCGTTGGCGGAGAGTCCGGTGACCCGGAACCGGTCGGGGTTGCGCAGCACGAGGTCGATGGCCTGGGTGCCGATCGACCCGGTGGAGCCGAGGATCACCACGTCCTTCGGGCCGTCTGCCGTCACCGGGTCGTAGACGAGGTGCGGGTCGGCGAGGGGGGCTGGACTGTCGCTCATCCCCCCATTGTTGCCGCAACGGATGTCCGTCAGGACAGGGTGTCCCTCGGGCGGGCGCCTTGTCGGGCTTGTGGCTGAAGTGAGCGGATCCGGGGTTTGTGAAACTGACGTGAAGATCGTGTGATAACACTACGGTCATGGCCGGGCGGGGGCCCGGCCGTCGCATGACTTCGGACGACATCCTTGGGGGGATCTCTCCATGCGCATACGCGCTGCTTTTGCCCTGCCCGCGCTCGCGGGCGCGATGGCGCTCACCGGCACCGTGCTCAGCACTCCGGCCCAGGCGGCCGGCGGTGTGGTCATCCGCCATGTCTGGTTCGACAGCCCGGGCTCGGACACCGGCTCCAACACCAGCCTCAACGGCGAGTGGGTGGAGATCAAGAACACCAGCAGCTCGGCGATCTCGCTGAAGGGCTGGGTCCTGAAGGACAAGGCGAACCACAAGTACGTCTTTCCCAACGTCAAGATCGGCGCGGGCAAGACGATGAAGGTGAAGACCGGTGTCGGCAGGGACACCGCGTCGAACAAGTACCAGGACCGCAGCTGGTACGTGTGGAACAACACCAGCGACACCGCCACGCTCACCAAGGCGAGCGGCGCCAAGGTCGACTCCTGCTCCTGGACGACGCGGGATCCGAGCGACAAGTGGTGCTGACCCTCACCTGACGGGTCGGTGCACGTTCTCCTTCTGTGAGGGTCCGGGGGTCGCGTCCGCGATCCACGGGCCCTCGCTCGAGGGGTCGATGACGCCGTGCTCCAGCCACTCGTAGCGGCCCGCCAGGACACCCTTGACGACCTGCCGGTCGAGGTCGTCGGTGTTGGTCCACAGGCGGCCGAAGAGCTCGTCGACGCGAATGCGGGCCTGGCGGCAGAAGGCGTCGGCCAGCTGGTAGGCCTCGCGACCGTTCTCGCCCCGGCGACGCAGCAGCTCGGCCCGCACGCAGGCCGCGCTCATCGCGAACAGTTCGGCACCGATGTCGACGACCCGGCCCAGGAAGCCCTGCTTGGTCTCCATCCGGCCCTGCCAGCGGGACATGGCGTAGAAGGTGGAGCGGGCGAGCTTGCGGGCGTGCCGCTCGACGTAGCGCAGATGCGGGGAGAGGTCGATCCCGTGCTTGAACTCGCCGTAGGAGGAGGGGAGTTGCCCCGGTCCCGCGACGAGCTTCGGCAGCCACTTGGCGTAGAAGACACCGGCGTTCGCGCCCGCCTTCGCCTTGTCCTGCAGGGTCTTGTCGGGGTCGATCAGGTCTCCGGCGACCGACAGGTGGGCGTCGACCGCCTCGCGGGCGATCAGCAGGTGCATGATCTCGGTCGAGCCCTCGAAGATGCGGTTGATCCGCAGGTCCCGCAGGATCTGTTCGGCCGGCACCCCGCGCTCGCCGCGCGCCCGCAGGGACTCGGCCGTCTCGAAGCCGCGGCCGCCGCGGATCTGGACGAGTTCGTCGGCCATCTTCCAGGCCATCTCGGAGGCGTACAGCTTGGCGAGCGCCCCTTCGATGCGGATGTCGTTGCGGTCCTCGTCGGCCATCTGCGAGGCAAGGTCGGTCACGGCCTCCAGGGCGAAGGTGGTGGCCGCGATGAAGGAGATCTTCGTCCCGACCGCCTCGTGCTCGGCGATCGGCTTGCCCCACTGTTCGCGCGCCGCCGACCACTCCCGGGCGATCTTCAGACACCACTTGCCGGCGCCGACGCACGACGCGGGCAGGGAGAGCCGCCCGGTGTTGAGTGTGGTCAGCGCGATCTTCAGGCCGGCGCCCTCCGGCCCGATGCGGTTGGCGGCGGGGACGCGGACCTGGTGGAAGCGGGTGACGCCGTTCTCGATGCCGCGCAGGCCCATGAAGGCGTTGCGGTTCTCCACGGTGATGCCGGGCGAGTTGGTCTCCACGACGAAGGCCGTGATGCCGCCCTTGTGGTCCTCGCTCTTCGGCACCCGGGCCATGACCACCAGCAGGTCGGCGACCACCCCGTTGGTGGTCCACAGCTTCACCCCGTCGAGGACGTAGTCGTCCCCGTCCGGCACCGCGGTCGTGGCCAGCCGGGCGGGGTCGGAGCCGACGTCGGGCTCGGTCAGCAGAAAGGCGCTGATGTCGGTGCGGGCGCAGCGCGGCAGGAACCGTTCCTTCTGCTCCTGCGTGCCGAACAGTTTCAGCGGCTGCGGCACGCCGATCGACTGGTGCGCCGAGAGCAGTACGCCGACCGCGGGGCAGGCCGAGCCCGCCAGCGCGAGCGCCTTGTTGTAGTACACCTGGGTGAGGCCGAGCCCGCCGTACTTGGTGTCGATCTTCATGCCGAGGGCGCCGAGCTCCTTGAGCCCGTCGATCACCTCGTCGGGGATCTGGGCGTCCCGCTCGATGCGGGCGGAGTCGATCTTCGTCTCGCAGAAGTCGCGCAGCTTGGCGAGGAACTCCTCGCCCCGCTGGACGTCGTCGTCGGCGGGCAGGGGGTGGGGGTGGATGAGGTCGAGGCGGAAGCGGCCGAGGAACAGTTCCTTGGCGAAGCTGGGCTTGCGCCAGTCCTGTTCACGGGCCGCCTCCGCCACCTGGCGGGCCTCACGTTCGGTGACGGTGGGTCGGGTGGGAGCTGCGGACATGAGGCTCACCTCGCCGCGAATCGGGATCAGGGTCCATTTGGTTACCGACGGGTGCTACTCGATCGTATGTACCCGATCCGGGGCGAGGCCACCACCCCGCGCGCAGTGGTTCAGCCGATGTCGACGGAGTACGCCTTGGTGTCAAGGCGGCCCTTGCCCTGGAAAACCTCGGTGCCGGCCTCGATCCCGGAGACGTACTTGTCGTTGCCGAGCAGCTTGCGCCGAACGAGTGCCTGGGTGAAGTCGTCGAGGTTGAGGGTGGCCTTGGTGGTGTTGGTGCGGCGGACGAAGGAGTAGACGTTCCAGCCGATGTCGCCCTGGTAGATGTCCCACATCGCGCCACCCAGGCTGACGCTGCCGTACTTGGTGCCCAGCGGGCCGGCGCCGCCCTGGCGGTTGAGCCAGATCATGACCTCGTCGGTGGGCTGGTCCTGCCAGTCCGCGGTGTTCTTGGTGTGCAGCCACAGGTCGTAGGCGACGTTCATCGTGCCGGGGTTCGAGCTGACCGAGAAGTCCCAGGTGGTCCGGACCGGCTTGCGGTCGCCGACCCGGATGGGCAGCTCGGTGCTCGCCTTGTCCGTCTTCCAGCCCCAGTGCCAGCCGAGGACGGTGCTCGCGTACGACTTCACGTCGGAGTCCTTGCCGGTGGCGCTGTTGGCCCAGGTGTAGTCCGTGCCCCAGGAGATCGTGTCGCCGGACGCGGAGTTGTCCCAGACGCACTGGCTGCCGGTGCCCTTGTCCTGACCCCAGAGGTTGTTGTTCGCGTAGTACTTGCCGAGCGTGATGGTGTCGAAGGCGGTGCACTTCTTGCTCGCCTCGCCGGCCTGGGCGACGGTGACGCCCACGGCGGCCGCGAGGGCGACGGAGGCGGCGACCAGCATCTTCGCCTTCTTGGACAGGCGCGGTCTGCGGTGTTGCATGGGGGTCCTTCCGGGGGACGGTTCCGTGTTACGTCCCTTCAGTGACCGCCGGGCGCGCCGAGGTTGCCGTACCGGCCGAAAATCATTGTCGAAGCGCTTCGACACACTATGGACACCCACCCCGGCTGGGGCTACTGTCGAACCACCCTCACCCGCCGTTGTTCGCAATGCGCACTGTCGAAGCGCTTCACAAAACTTGGAGAGCTGGATGGTCACCCTCGCCGAGGTCGCCCAGCACGCCGGAGTGTCGGCGAGCACGGTGAGCTATGTCCTCAGCGGCAAGCGGTCCATCTCCGCGACCACCCGGCACCGGGTCGAGCAGAGCATCCGGGAGCTGGGCTACCACCCGAACGCCGGCGCCCGCGCCCTGGCGAGCAGCCGGTCGAACATCATCGCCCTGATGATTCCACTGCGCACGGACATGTACGTGCCGGTGATGATGGAGATCGCCATCGCCGTGGCCACCACCGCCCGGACGCACGGCTACGACGTCCTGCTGCTCACCGGCGAGGAGGGCCCCGACGCGGTGCGCCGGGTCACCGGCAGCGGGCTGGCCGACGCCATGATCCTGATGGACGTCGAGCTGGACGACGACCGGCTGCCGTTGCTGCGCGGCACCCACCAGCCGTCCGTCCTGATCGGACTGCCCGCCGACACCACCGGGCTCACCTGCGTCGACCTGGACTTCGCTGCCACGGGCGCGCTCTGCGTCGAGCATCTCGCCAAGCTGGGTCACCGCGACATCGCTGTCATCGGCGAGGCGCCCGCGGTGTACGAGCGGCACACCGGTTTCGCCGAGCGCACCCTCGACGGACTCCGCTCCCGTGCACGGGAGTTGGGGCTGCGGGTGCTGCACCGCCCCTGTGAGGGCGGGTACGACGCGATGGCGGTGACGCTCGCCCGGGTCTTCGACGAGCGTCCGGCGACGACCGGGTTCGTCGTGCAGAACGAGTCGGCGGTCGAGCCGCTGCTCGCGCTGCTGCGCCAGCAGGGCCGGGCCGTTCCGGAGGACGTGTCGGTGGTCGCGATCTGCCCGGACCAGGTCGCCACCCAGGCCTCGGTGCGGCTGACGTCGGTCGCCATCCCGGCGCAGGAGATGGGCCGGCACGCCGTGGAACACCTGGTCGCGAAGCTGGACGGGCGGGGCAGTGACGAGGTCGTGCTGATCGCCCCCGCGTTGACGGTCCGGGCGAGCTCGGGACCGGTTCCGTCCGGATCCTGACGGTCCTGACACCGGTCGCACCACCCCCCTTCAAGGCACCTCCCTGTCTGCACTCCTCACAGGAGCCCCCAAGTGAATCAGCCTGCCGAAAACCAGCCCAAGGTCAGCCTGGCCCAGTCCTCCCCCACCGTCGGCACGTTCCGTGAGCGGGACGGCGGTCTGGAGTGGAGCGGCCGCCAGGAGACCGTACGCATCGAGCCGTGGGGTCCGGACGCGGTCCGGGTGCGGGCACGGCTCGGCGGTCCGGTCCTCGAGGGACTGCCGGGCGCGCTCCTGGACGAGGCCCCGCCGACCGAGAGCACCGTCAAGATCGTGGACGGGGAGGGCCGGCTGACCGTCGGCGCGCTGACCGTGCACGTCGACGCCGAGGGCCTGATCCGGTTCCTCGACACCGCCGGCGGGGACGAGCTGCTCGCCGAGGAACGCGCCCACTTCTGGTGGCCCGGCCCGCGCCTCTACACCGCTGTCGGCAACGGCCATCACCGCCTGGAGCAGCGGTTCGCGGCCTACGAGGGCGAGAAGCTGTACGGCCTCGGCCAGCACCAGCACGGGCGGCTGGACCAGAAGGGCCTGGTCCTCGACCTGGTCCAGCGCAACGCCGAGGTCGGCATCCCGGTGCTGACCTCCAGCCGTGGCTACACCCTGCTGTGGAACAACCCGGCGATCGGCCGCGTGGAGCTCGCGCACAACGGCACCCGCTGGGTCGCCGACTCCGCCCGCCAGATCGACTACTGGATCACCGCCGGCGCCCCGGCCGACGCCCAGCGCCGCTACAGCGCGGCCACGGGCCGTACGCCGATGCTGCCTCAGTGGGCGGCGGGCTTCTGGCAGTGCAAGCTGCGCTACCGCACCCAGGACGAACTCCTCGCCGTGGCACGGGAGTACAAGCGCCGCGGCCTGCCCATCGACGTCATCGTCTGCGACTTCTTCCACTGGACGCACCTGGGCGAGTGGAAGTTCGACCCGAAGGAGTGGCCCGACCCGGCGGCGATGGTGCGGGAGCTGGACGAGCTCGGCATCAAGCTGGTCGTGTCGGTGTGGCCGTCGGTTTCCCCGCTGAGCGAGAACCATCCGGTCATGGAGCAGCGCGGCTACTTCATCGGCACCCAGTACGGCCCGATGGCGCACGCCGACTGGCCGGACAAGGAGGTCGCCTCCACCGTCCAGGTCGCCTTCTACGACGCCACCAACCCGGACGCCCGGGAGTTCGTGTGGTCGAAGGTGCGCGACAACTACCTTGCCCCGTACGGCATCAACGCCTTCTGGCTGGACGCCTGCGAGCCGGAGCTGAAGCCCGGCTTCCAGGAGAACCTGCGCTACTGGGCGGGCCCGGGCCTGGAGGTCGGGAACATGTACCCGGCCGAGAACGCCCGCACCTTCTACGAGGGTCTGCTCGCGGAGGGCGAGTCCGACATCATCACCCTCAACCGCTCGGCGTGGGCGGGCAGTCAGCGCTATGGCGCCGCCCTGTGGTCCGGCGACATCGGCACCGACTTCGCGACCCTGCGCCGCCAGATCGCGGCCGGCCTCAACACCGCGCTCTCG
The DNA here is from genome assembly GCF_042672405.1 of Streptomyces sp. NPDC127197. NCBI lineage: Bacteria > Bacillati > Actinomycetota > Actinomycetes > Kitasatosporales > Streptomycetaceae > Streptomyces > Streptomyces sp. NPDC127197. Next base: position 9,149 of record NZ_JBHXVG010000012.1, read on the forward strand.
GGCATCCCGTGGTGGAACACGGACATCGGCGGCTTCCACGGCGGCGACCCGGACGACCCGGCGTACCGGGAGGTGATGGTCCGCTGGTTCCAGTTCGGCGCGCTGTCCCCGCTGATGCGTCTGCACGGCTTCCGCGACCCGGGCATGCCGCTCGGCCCGGAGATGACCGGCGGCCCGAACGAGGTGTGGTCGTACGGCGAGGAGGCCGGGACGATCCTGGAGCAGTACCTGCGGCTGCGTGAGCGCCTGAAGCCGTACGTCCTCGACGTCATGCGCGAGGCCCACGAGGAGGGCCTGCCGGTGATGCGGCCGCTGTTCCTGGAGTTCCCCGAGGACCAGGCGGCCTGGGCGGTCGACGACGCGTATCTCTTCGGCCGCGATCTGCTGGTCACGCCGGTGCTGACGGCGGGCGCCACGGCCCGCACGGTGTATCTCCCGGCGGGCGCGACCTGGACGGACGCGTGGACGGGTGAGACGTACGAGGGCGGTGCGGCCGTGACGGTCGACGCCCCGCTGGACCGTATCCCGCTGTTCCTGCGGGACGGGGCCTCGCTGCCGGTCGCCGAGTAGCAGCGGGGGCACGCAGGAGGGGAGGGCCTCGGCCACCGGCGATGCGGTGGCCGAGGCCCTGCGGACGTTCCTCAGCCGACGATCCGGCCCAGTTCGATCCGGTCGATGTCCGGCGCCCAGGCGCTCGCGTTGCCGAACGTCACCTTGTTGGCGCCCTGCTCCAGGTCGACGGGGACGCCCAGCGTCCAGTAGTCGTCCCAGCTCCAGGTGTTCTTGAAGGTGACCCGGCGGGGAGCGTCGGCGCCGACCGTGATGTCCGCCGTACGGGACATGATGTCGGTGTTGTAGGCGTGGCCGTTGTCGCGCCGGTCGTTGTGCGCGTAGTGGACGACCAGCAGATAGCGGCCCGGCCTGGGCGCGTCCACGGTGAACTCGGCGGTGCTTTCGGGGCTGTTGCCCAGCCAGCCGATGTGGGAGCCCGCGGAGGCGTGCGGGGAGTCGACGAGCCGGGCGCCGCCCGCGAGGGTGGCCGAGGCGCCCTCGTAGGAGAGCGTGCCGGTGGTGGAGCCGGCGCCGGAGACGTCGAGGGAGCGGACGGAGGCGTTCTGGGCGGTCGTCGCGATGCGGTTGTTGCCCGCGACGAGGTACAGCCGCAGGGGCCGGCCGGGTGCCGCCGTCACCGTCTCTCCGTGCAGGGTGAGCTGCACCGCCGCCGAGGATCGCGGCACCACCGTGTAGTAGGCGTCGCGCGGGGCGTAGACGTCGAAGACCGCCTTGTCGCCGGGGCGCAGGACCAGGGCGCCCGTGCCGACGCCGGCCGAGGAGGAGTAGTCGTAGGACGGCCTGCCGCTGATGTCCGCGAGGGTGGCTTCGTACGACGCCGAAGGCTCGCCGGTCCGGGCGGTCAGGTCGATGCGGTCGAGGGTGACCTCGGCATCGCCCTTGGCCAGGGTGAGCACATGGGTGCCGGCCGTGAGGCGGACGGTGACGTCCTTCTTGGCGCGGTAGGTCCAGTTCTCGGTGGAGGGGTAGGTGACCGTCACCGGTTCCCCGCCGTCGATGGACAGCTGCTGGGTGGCGGGTGCGCCCGACTGGTTGCCGTAGAGGATCGCCAGGTCGTACGTGCCGGTCTCGGGCACGGTCACCGTGAAGTCGACCTTGCTGGAGGCGGTGCCCAGCGAGCCGACGTCCTTCGTGCCGGAGGCCGCGTAGCCGTTGGCGTTGCTGACCGTGCCCTGGGTGTAGACCTGGCCGCCGGTGATGGCCGCGTCCTCGGCCTCGTACGACGCCGACCACGGGACCGTGGCGGCGGACGGGGTGCCGGTGCCGCCGGGGGTGAGGACGATCCGGTAGGCGGACATCTTGTGCATGCCGCGCAGCGGGACGGTCACCGTGCCGTCGGCCGCCACCGTCAGCTTCGTCCGCGCGAGGACGCGGGGCGTCGCATGCTGACCCTCGTAGCCGGACCAGGCGGCCTCGGCGACGGTCGCGGTGACCGTACGGCCGAAGAGGTTCCGGGAGACGTTCCGCACCACCACGTCGGAGTCGCCGGCGGAGCCGCCGAGCAGGACCTGGGCCTGGCGGCGCTCGGTGTCGAGGGAGGCGAGGCCCTGGAGGGTGTCGATGGTGTCGGCCTGCGGCGGGGTCACCTTGACGGTGTCGCCGGTCAGGCCCGCGTACCAGCGGAAGAACCACCAGCCGCCGTTGGGGATGTTCGAGCGGACCACGTTGCCGTCCATGTTGCCGGCGGCGTCCCAGTAGGCCTGGTTGGCGTACACCTTGTTCCGCTCGAACATCGAGACCCACTGGACGAGCTGGCCGGGGACGGACAGGTCACGGCGGTTGGCGTACTCGTCGATGTTGATCTTCAGGGGTGAGATGCCGAGTCGGCGTTCGATGGCGCGGTAGTCGTCGTAGTGGGCCTGGAAGTCGCGCAGTGAGCCGGAGCCCAGCTCGTGCCAGGTCATCACCTGCGGCATGACGTTCTCGCGCTGGGCGAAGGCGAGGAAGTCGGTCAGCAGGCGGGTGTGGTACGCCGCCTCGTTGGGGCCGGCGATCTTCGCGTCGGGGTCGATGGCGCGGATGCGCTGGTAGACCGTCTTCCAGTCCTTGAAGAACCGGTCCCGGTTGGCCTCGTACTGCGCCTGGTCGGAGACGCCCAGTTTGTACCAGATCTGGTCGGGTTCGTTGAACGGGATGTAGATGAAGCGGTCGCTGTTCGGGTCGGCCGAGACCTCCTTGACGATCTTGTCGACCTTGGGGAGATAGTCGTCGATGCCGAGGTCCTCGTACGGCCACTTGGCGTAGATGTCCTGCATCATCACGTTGATCTCGCCGCCGCCGTTGCGGAAGAATGACTTCGAGACGGTGAGCGCGTCGCCGTTGGGGTGCTGGGCGCCGCCCTCCGGTTTCTGCGAGATGCTGGTGATCTTCAGGGGTTCCAGGGCCGCGTCGCTGGGCACGCCGTCGTCGCTGAGGCCGTAGAGCGCGCCGTTGGCGCCGCGCATCACCGGGCCCTCGGAGGCGGTGAGGTCGACGGTGAGGCGTTGCGTGTCGGCGGCGGCCGCGGGGGCTGCGGTGGGGAGGGTGCCTGCCATGGTGGCGACTCCAAGGGCGGCTGTGACCAGGGCGGTTCTGGTGCGGGATCCGGTACGGGTGCTCACGCTGCTGGAACTTTCGGTCATTTGACGGCTCCACTGGTGATTCCGGACACGATCTTTCGCTGGGCCACCAGGAACACGGCGACCATGGGCAGGCTCATCACCACGACGTACGCGAAGACGAGATGCCAGTTGTTGAGGTAGAGCTGGGCGCTGGCGACCTTGTAGAGGTTCAGCGGGAGGGTCGCCCGCTCTCCGCCGCCGAGGACGAAGAACGCGTAGAAGATGTCGCTCCAGGCGTAGAGCATCACCATGATCGTCGCGGTGGCGATCACCGGCCTGAGCAGCGGCAGGATGATGCGCAGGAAGATCCGCAGAGGCTTTGCCCCGTCCATCCGTGCGGCCTCCTCCAGCTCCATGGGGATGGCGCGGATGAAGCCGGTCATGAAGAAGATCGACGTGGAGAGGTACATACCGGTGTAGACGGCGATCATCCCGGGACGGGTGTTGGCCAGTCCGAGCTGCCGCAGCTCCATCACGATGGTGATGACGGCGGGCGGCAGCAGCAGTCCGCTGATGCACAGCGCGTATGCCGCCGAGACCAGCTTCGACCTGCGGCGGGCGAAGACCCAGGCCGCGCCCGCGCCGAGGATCAGGACGAGGACGACCGAAGGGACCACGACGAGGAGGGAGTTGAGGAAGCCGCGCAGCATCTCGCCCTGGGCGACGGCGTCCTCGTAGTTGCTGCCGGGCTGCCAGTGCTCCGGCGGGTCGAGGTTCGGTCTGATGGCCTCGGCCTGCGGCTTGGCCGATGTGACGAGGACCAGCCACAGCGGTACGCCGACGGCGAGGCCGGCGAGCAGGACGACCAGGGCCGGTCGGCCGTACCGCCACACCACCGGGGTCATAGCATCTGCTCCCTTCGACGCAGGCCGATGACCAGCGGAATCGCGACGGCGACGACGACCAGGAAGAGGACGAGGCTCATCGCGGAGGCCTGCGCGTACAGGCCCTGGCCGAAGATCCGGAACATGTAGATGTTGAAGACCTCGGTGGAGGCCGCGGGTCCGCCGCCCGTCGTGGCCTGCACGATGTCGAAGGTGTTCATCGAGCCGATCAGCGCCGTGGTGACGTTGAAGGTGACGGCCGGGGCGAGCATCGGCCAGCGCACCGACCGGAAGGTCCGCCAGGGACCGGCGCCGTCGCACTTCGCGGCCTCCAGCATGTCCCCGGGGATGCCCTTGAGCCCGGCGAGATAGATCAGCATGGACAGGCCCATCCACTTCCAGCCGTGGATGACGGTGACCAGCACCAGCGTCCAGGTGGTCGAGCCCAGCCAGGGAATGTCCGTACCCAGGACGGAGTTGACGGCGCCGTCCTGGTCGAGGAGGGCCTGGAAGACATAGCCGGTGGCGAGCGCCGAGATGAGCACGGGCAGGAAGAACACGGCGCGGAAGAACCGGTTGAAGCGGGTGTCCGCCTCCAGCAGCAGGGCCAGCCCGAGCCCGAAGCCGTTCTGGAACAGCGCTGCCAGCAGGGCGTAGATCAGAGTGGTGCGGATCGCGCGCAGCAGTGAGCCGTCCTCGGCGATGGTCCGGAAGTTGTCGAGGCCGGTGAAGGCGATGTCCGCGTGGTACGAGGACCAGTTGGTAAAGGGGTAGTAGAAGTTGAGCAGGTTCGGCACCAGGAAGAACCCCGCGAAGACGGCGATCGCGGGGAGCGCGAACCACCAGGGGTGGTGGACGGCTGCGCGCGGCAGCCGTCCCACCTTTTTCGGAGTGCCCGTCATCGGCGCGGGCTCGGTACGTACGACCGTGTCCGCCATGGTCAGAACCCGGGGGCGCCCTGGGCCTTGGCCACCTGCGCGAACTGGTCCTGGATGGCCTGGGCGACCTGCTGGGGGCTCTTCCTGCCGTAGATCATGTCGGCGAGGTAGAGATGCGTGTCGGGGGCGACGATCGCCTTGGCCTGGAAGACGCCGATGGCGGTCGGCAGGGCGGCGACCTGGTCCTTGGAGGTCTGCGGCAGTCCGTCGGGGGTGGGCACGGAGGGCTGGACGGACGGGATCTTCATCGCCTTGATGTAGTCGGCGTAGTCGGGGCCGAGCCAGAAGGCGAGGAACTGCCGGGCCGCGTTCTGCCGCTTCTCGTCGCCGGTCTTGAAGGCGACCACACCGTTGGTCTGGTCGGGCGAGTACATGCCGGTGGCGGAGGAGTTGGAGACCGGGAACCAGCCGATCTTCTTGTCGATCTCTGCGGTGGAGTACTTGGCCTGGAGCTGGGTCTGGAAGGAGGTGACGTTGAGGACCATGCCGGCCTCGCCCTTCCACAGCGCGTCGGCCTGCCCGGTGAAGGTGCCGGTCCGGTAGTTCTTCTGCGCGAGTCCGGCGTCGAGCAGCTTCTCCTTGTACTTCTTGATCGCACCGACGACGACCGGGTCGGTCCACTTCTCCTTGTTCTGGTTCAGCCCCGCCCACCACTGCTGGTCGAGGTCGGTGAGCTGGACCTGCATCTGCCACTGCATCGGCCACTTGTCGCCGCCGGCCTCGTAGAAGGCGGCGGCGTCGGTCTTGTCCTTGACGGTGCGGGCGAGTTGCAGCAGTTCGTCGTACGACTGGGGGAAGTCCTTCTCGCTCAGCCCGGCTTCCCGGAAGACGTCCTTGTTGTAGTAGACGCCGAGCATGGCGGGGCTGGTGACGATCGCCGCGTACCGCTTGCCGTCGATGACGCCGAGCGACTTCTCGGTGTCTCCGAGCTTGGAGACCCACTCCTCGCCGTCGAGGGTGAGCAGGTTCTGCTGGGGCTGGATGAACGGCAGAGTCGAGATGGACGGCTGCCAGAACATCAGGTCCGGCCGGTCGCCGGAGGCGAGTTTGGTCGGCACGTTCTGCTCGTACAGGTCGGGGATCGCCTGCGTCTCCACCTGGGCGCCGGTGGCCTTCTCGAAGGCGTCGATGACCTGCTTCGGCGCGTTGACCGTGTTCTGCGCGGTCCACATGGTCAGCTTCACGCCGTCCAGGCGGGCGGTGGGGTCGACCGCCGTCTGCTTCCCCTCCGTGCCGGAGTCGCCGGCGGTGGGGTCGCTGCACGCGGTGGCGGCCAGGGCGGAGATGCATATGAGTGCCAGTGCGGGGAGGGCTCTTCTCGTCATCACGTACCTCGAGTGCCTTTCGCGAACAGGGATTCAGGACGGGCGGTACCGGGCTGTCAGTCGCGGGCGGGCGGCGGCCCCGAGCTCTCCCGCACCACCAGCTCCGGCACGGAGACGGGGTGCGGGGCGATCGGCGCGGACTCCTCCAGCACCCCGTGCAGCAGGGCGAACGCGGCCCGCCCGAGGCCCGTGAAGTCCAGGCGTACGGTCGTCAGCGACGGGGTCAGATAGGCGGAGTGCGGGGCGTCGTCGAACCCGGCCACACTGACCTCGTCCGGCACCGAGCGGCCGCTGACGTGCAGGGCGCGCAGCACCCCGAGCGCGAGGTCGTCGTTGCCGCACAGGATCGCGGTGACGTCGGGGGCCTTGGCGAGCCGCAGGCCCGCCTGGTAGCCGCCGGCCGGACCCCAACTGCCCTGCACGGGGCGCGGTTCGGATGCTCCGGCCTCCCTGAGCGCCTGCCGCCAGCCGGTGGTGCGGGCGCTGGTGCGCCGGGTGCTGGACGGTATGGCGACGTAGTGCACGGTGTCGTGGCCGAGGGAGAGCAGATGCCGGGTCGCCTCGTAGGCGGCCTCGCGGTCGTCGGTCCACACCCAGGGGCGGTCGTCGTCGGGCCGGCCGGCGGGAGTCTCCACCACGCCGACGACCGGCAGTCCGGCGGGGACGGCGCCCAGGGCCCGTACGCCGGCGGGATCGTAGGCGATCACGATCAGCCCGCCGCCCGCGTCCGCCGCGCGCTGCACGGCGGCGGCGACGGCCGGTTCCTCCGCCGATTCGAGGACGCCGATCGCCATCGTGTAGGACGCGGCGCGGGCGGACTCCTCGATGCCCTGGAGGATGGAGGCGTAGCCGTGGTGGGTGGTGTTGGCGGTGAGCACGGTCACGGCGCGGCTGCGGCCGCTGGCCAGGGCGAGGGCGGTGGCGTTGCGCCGGAAGCCCAGTTCGTCGATGGCCGCGAGGACGCGTTCCCGAGTGGACGGCTTGACGCTGGGATGGCCGTTGATCACCCGGGAGACGGTCTGGTACGAGACACCCGCGGCGCCGGCGACATCCCTGATGCTCGCCGGGCGGCTTGTGTGACCGGTCACATTCATGCCAGGATTGTGACCGGTCACACATGGGGCGTCAAGAGACCGTAACGATGGATTCACGCGACGGAAGCGGGCCGCGCCGGCGAGCGAGGCCGGGAGGGGGCAACATCTTGACCGGTACGGCGGATGCGACGCGGAACGGATTCTCCTGGGGGCACTCGGGCCTGGAGGCCGGGTTCGCGACCGCCTCGGACGGGACACTGCGGTTGGTCCGACTGGCAGTTCCCGATGGCGCCGGGTCGGCTGACCCCGAATCCGCTCTGCCGCTGGTCGAGTTGACCGCCCTGGGCCATGGGAGTGGGTGGTCCGGACCGCGCTTCACCGGTACCGCCTTCGGTACACGGCTGCGTCACCGGGATCACCGCAGTGGCACACGCGGAGGCTGGGACTGGCTGACCGTCGAACTCCACGATCCGGCAACCGGGCTGACGGCCTTCGCCGAGCTGTCCTCACCCACCGGAGTGCCCGTCCTGCGCTCCCGCGTCCGGCTCCGCAACGACGGGACGGAAGCTCTCGTCGTCCAGTCCGTCAGCAGCCTGCTGCTCGGTGGGCTGCCGTCCCCCGACACGCTGGATGTGCACCGGGCCCGCAACGACTGGCTGGCGGAGTGCCGTTGGTACACCGAGCCGCTGCGCGACACGGTCGCCGACATCAACGTCGACGCCCACCAGCACGACAGCCGGGCCGCCCTCGTCCTCGCCGGGCGCGGCAGCTGGCCCACCGACGGCCATCTGGCGATGGGGGCGCTGACGGAACGGGGCGGTGGCCGGACCTGGCTGTGGCAGGTGGAGTCACCGGCCGGCTGGCGCTGGGACCTGGGCGAACGCGCGCACGGGACGTATCTGGCGCTGAACGGCCCCACGGACGCCGAGCACCAGTGGCGGGTCCGGCTGGCGCCGGGTGAGGAGTTCACGACCGTGCCGGCGGCGTTGGCCCTCGGCGACGGCTTCGACGCGGCGCTGGGCGCCCTGACCTCGTACCGCCGCGCCGTACGCCGCCCCCACCCGGACCACACCGCGCTGCCCGTCGTCTTCAACGACTACATGAACACGCTGATGGGTGACCCGACGACCGAGAAGCTGCTGCCGCTGATCGACGCGGCCGCCGAGGCCGGCGCGGAGTACTTCTGCATCGACTCCGGCTGGTACGACGACGACACACAGGGCTGGTGGGACGCCGTCGGCGAGTGGCTGCCCTCCTCGCGCCGCTTCCCCGACGGCGGGCTCGCGGCGGTCCTGGACCGGATCCGGGAGCGTGGCATGGTGCCCGGGCTGTGGCTGGAACCGGAGGTCGTCGGGGTGCGCAGCCCGGTCGCGGCCGCGCTCCCGCCCGAGGCGTTCTTCCAGCGAGACGGTGTGCGCATCGCCGAACAGGGCCGCCACCAGCTGGACCTGCGGCATCCCGCCGCCCGCGCGCACCTCGACAAGACGGTGGACCGGATCGTCGGCGACTGGGGAGTGGGCTATCTCAAGCTGGACTACAACATCGTGGTCGACCCGGGCACCGGAGCCGCTGGAGACCTCGCACCCGGCGCGGGGCTGCTCGGCCACGCCCACGCGTACCTCGACTGGCTGTCCGAGGTGCTGGACCGGCACCCGGGGCTGGTGATCGAGAACTGCGCCTCGGGCGGGATGCGGATGGACGGGGCCACGCTGGCCGTCACCCAGCTCCAGTCCACCAGCGACCAGCAGGATCCCCTGCGCTACCCGCCGATCGCCGCCGCGGCTCCGACGGCGGTCCCGCCCGAGCAGAGCGCCGTCTGGGCCTACCCGCAGCCCGAGTTCGACGACGACCTGATCACGTTCACGCTGGGCGGGGCACTGCTCGGCCGCATCCACCTGTCGGGCCACCTGAACCGCATGTCGGAGCACCAGCTGGGGCTCGTACGGGACGCGGTGGGCACGTACAAGACGATCCGCGGGGATCTCGCGCAGGCGGTGCCGTTCTGGCCGCTCGGCCTGCCGGGCTGGACGGACGAATGGCTGGCGCTGGGGATGCGGGTACCGGGCGGGCCGTCGTACGTCTCGGTGTGGCGGCGGGGCGGCGAAGCCGAAGGCGGGACCTCACGCGGGACCGAACTCCGCCTGCGGATGGGTCACTTGGCGGGCCGCGAGGTCCGTACGGAGATCCTGCATCCGTCCGCTATGGGCGCCGGCTCGGCGGTCTGGGACGGCGACGGGCTGCGGGTGTCGCTGCCGCGCGCGCCCGGCGTGCTGCTGGTCCGGCTCGCTTCGGGCGCATAGGGTCCGGCTGACAGCCTTCGGCCCGTTCTCGACGGCGCCGAGGCGCTGTTCCTGCAGAACGGCGGTGCCGTGCCGGTGCGCCTCGGAGATCGCCGCATGAGTGGCGGTGCGGTTGCCGGGCGCGGCATGGGCGAAGGCTTCCCGCGTGGCCGGCATCGACAGCACGCGCGGGGTCGTCCCGACGGCGGCATGAGCCTCATCCTGGGCGGCACTGACGTATGCCATGCGTCTCCGGGCTTGTCCTGGTAGGTCGCTTGAAGGCTCATGCACGCCAGGACGTTGGCCACGAACTGTCGGTCGCCGATCTGTTCGGCCAGTTGCAGAGCCACGGCGAAGTACGTACGGGCCCGGCTGTATGGCAGGGGATCCGCAAGCCGTCCGCCACCCGCTCGATCACGTCCATGTGGACCAACTGGCGCCCCGTCATCACTTCACCGACACGGCTGTGGCGTCAGGTCACAACGGCGGGCGATCATCGACGGATAGCTGCCGCGCGCTCTTGACCGGCCTGGACCAACTGCTCGCTTCCGTCCGCAACCGCCGCCGCAACGGCGTGCTTGAGCCGTTCGAGGCATACCTGGGCGCCCGCTTCACAGAGATTCGAGGAAGCGCAACGCACCGATGACTTTCCGCGCCCTCAGGCGTCTACAGGTGCGACGGCCCGACCAAGGGCGAGACAAGGAGACGAAGCATGAGCACCGAGCAGACCACCGCAGGCGGCTTCTCCTACACGCTGACCCGGACGCTGGACGCCCCCGCGGCGAAGGTATGGCGGGCCTGGACCACCGCCGAGCAGTACGCCCCGTGGGCAGGCGCTGCTGCCGGCTCGGTCGAGATGGACGTACGGCCGGGCGGGGCGTGGAAGGCCACGATGGTCACACCCGAGGGCGGGCAGTTCCCGCTGACCGGCTCCTATCTCAAGGTCGCCGAGAACCGCCGTCTGGTGATCGGCATGGACGTACCCGGCAAGCCCGCGCCCGCGGTCATGACCATGGAACTCACCGAGCAGGACGGCCGGCGCACACAGATCGTGCTCAGCCAGACCTGCGACACCGCCGACGAACGCGGCATGGCCGAGCAGGGCAGCACCATGCTCCTCGACAGCCTCAGCGCCTTCCTGGCCGAAAAGGCAGGGGACTGAACTCTCCCAGAGCTCACTGGCGGGCCCTCCCTGTGTACTTATAGGCACAGCAAGCCCGTTCGATGAGATACGTTCGCCCCGCCGAACCTGCCGTCGTCTCGCCCTCGAAGGGAAGCCGTCCCCGATGTCCTCCGCTCCGCTCCCCCTCGCCCTGGCCGATCTGCTGCTCCGGCCGGGGTTCGGCTCCCGGCGCGTGCCCGACCGGGTCTTCGACCGGCTCGTCGCCAAGGCCGGGCAGGCGGAGGGGGACCAGCAGTTCGTCGACGACTTCCGGTTCCTGCTGCGCTGTTGGGCCAAGGCCGAGAACCTCACTCCGGTCGGCTGGCAGTCCGCGCAGACCCACGTCCGCAGGCATCTCACCAACCGGGCCCGGATCCGGCGGCTGATCGCCGAGTATCCCGCGATCGAGCAGGAGCCGGTCGAGAAGCCGGTGTTCGTGGTGGGCCTGCCGCGCACCGCGACGACACTCACCCACGGCGTGCTGTCCCTTTCGGACGAGCACCGCAGCCCCCTGCTGTGGGAGCTGCTCACGCCCGACCTGGAGGTACCGCCCGGCCGGCGGCGCAAGGCGACGGCGCCTGCGCGTCACCTGGTCCAGGGAACCGATCTGTTCGCGCCGCGCTTCCGCGACATCCATCCCCTGGTCGCCGAGGGTCCCGAGGAGTGCACCTTCGCCCTCCCGCACGCCCTGATGCCGCTGTCCTCGGCCCGCATACCCGAGTACCAGGCCTGGCACTACGAGCGGGACTTCGTCCCCGACTACCGCCACCTCAAGCAGGTCTACCAGGTCCTTCAGTACGGCCGCCCGCGCCGCCGCTGGATCCTGAAGTCCCCCATGCACCTGGAGAACCTCGACGCGCTGCGCACGGTCTTCCCGGATGCCACGATCGTGTGGACCCACCGCGACCCGGCCACCGTCATGGCGTCGTTCTGCAGCCTCATCGAGCACGGCATGGTCCTCAGCACCCGCCCCGTCGACCTGCACGGCATCGGCGCCACCTGGCTCGAACTGCTGAGCCGCTCCGCGGCGCGCGGCCTGGCGTCCCGTGCCGCCGTCCCGCGAGAGGCCCTGGTGGACGTCCCGTACTCCTGGCTCGGGTCCGACCCCGCCGTCGGCGGCGCCCCGAAGCTCTACGCCGCCGTCGGTGCCCGCTGGACCGAGGCGGAGGCCGCCAGGCTCCCCGAGGTCACGGCCCGCCCCAAGGGCACCCGCCCCCACCACTACGACCTGTCCCGCTACGGTCTGACCCGCGCCGACGTCGAGTCGGCCTTCGCGGACTACAACGCCCTGCGGGCCGAGGTCGACCGCGCCTGACGGCACGGCCGACCGAACCCTGATCGCCTGTCAGCTGCTGCTGACCGTCAGGTTGTTGGTGATGAAGTCCAGGCCGCCGGACGACGAGGTGACCTCGTAGCCGAACTGCACGTCGCCGATGGTCTCGTTGCCCATCCAGCCCTTGGTGTCCTTGATCCACTTCAGGATCGGGAGGATGTTGACGGTGCCGGAGTTGGAGTCGGAGGTCCGCAGGAACGAGAAGACCTCGTTGGCGCCGTTGTTGCCCTTGTAGACGTTCCAGGTGTGGCCGCCGAGGGTGACGCTGCCCTGCGAGGTGCCGAGCGGGCCGACGGCTCCGTTGTAGTTCACCCAGAGCATGATCTCGTAGTCGTAGTCGGTGTCCCAGATGTCGTACGACGTGTTGTACGCGCCGGACGAGGGGACGGTGACGTTGTAGTTGCTGGTGAGGGAGCCGAGGGAGGTGATCGTCTTGTTGATCACCTTCTTGGAGTTGGGGTAGGACTTGATGCCGCCGGTGTTGGGGTGGTTGGCCCAGACTCCCCAGTTGGTGCCGGAGTTTGCCCAGATGCACTGGCTGCCGGCGCCGCTGCCCCAGATGTTGTTGTAGAGCGTGTAGCCGTTCAGGTTCGTGTTGCCCCACTGGTCGCAGGAGTTCCAGACGGCGGCGTGGGCGGGGGCGGAGGCGAGGCCGACGGTGGCGCCGAGCGCGAGGGCCGGGGCCAGCAGGGCCTTGGTGACCTTGCCGAGCGTGCTTGATGCCATGGTGTCCCTTCCATGGGTGGGGGGATTACAGGGTCTCCTGCGCCCCCAGGGTGAGGACGCAGGCCTCTCCGGCGACGAGGTCGAGCGGCTGCGCGCCGGAGGAAGTCCTGACTTCGATGCGGTGGGTGCGGGTGGGCCGCAGGACGGCGGTGGCGTCGTCCGGGCTCCAGGTGAGGTCGAGCTCGGCGCCGAACCGGGTGCGGATTCCCCGGAGTTCGCCCGCCGGGAGGCCGGCCGGCAGCGCGGGAAGCAGGACCAGCCGGTCGGGCGTCGACTGCACGAGCATCTCGATGAGCACCGCCGGGAGGGCATGGGCGGCGGCCGCGTTGTAGACGTTCCGGTGGGGGTAGTGGGCGCTCATCAGGGAGGCGTGGAAGAAGTCGCCGTCCAGGACACTCGCGAGCGCCCCCGCGACCCGCTCGCTGTCCCGCAGCCGGGCCGCGATCAGGGCGTGGTGCAGATGGCCGTGCGCCGAGTCGTTCTCGGCACCGCGCAACTCCAGCGCCCGGTGGGCGGCGGCCGCCAGGCCGGGGGTGTCGTACGGGTCGATCTCGTCGAGCGGCCAGACGCCGTAGAGGTGGCTGAGGTGACGGTGGTCGTAGGTGTCCTCCAGGCCGGGCCGGGCCCATTCGGCGAGGGCTCCGTCGGCGTTGACGCGGTGCGGCGGGAGGCGGTCGGCGAGAGCGCGCCAACGCGTGGCCTGTCCGGGGTGGTACTCGGCCGCCGTGAGGAGGGCGTGCCGGGCCGCGGAGAGGTCCATGGCGGCGTTGACCGAGCCCCAGCTCGTGCCTGCGGGGCGGTTCTCGGGCGAGTAGGACGGGACGACGACCAGATGGCCGTCGGCGTCAGTTCGGGTCAGGAAGTCCTCGTAGAACCGGGCGACTTCGGCGAGGACGGCGGCGGTACGGGGATCGCGTTCGCCGCGGGTCTCGTCGTGGTCGACGAGGGGCTTGAGCAGCCAGTCGGCGCCGGCGGTCCACAGATGGAGGGGGTATTCGCGGCTGTAGTGGTACGTGAAACCGGACTCGCCGTCGGTGTGCGTGGGCGCTACGACGCCTCGGGCGCCGTAGATCGCGCGGGCGTTCTCCCGCCAGTCGGGAAGCTGACGCTGGATCAGGGATGCCAGGGCTTCCGTCACTTCGGGGAGCGCGGCTGAGGCGGCGGACGCGGTCTGGAGGTTGAGGTTGGCGTTGGTGGTGAAGGCGCCGGACCAGGCCGTGTTCCAGTCGCCGGTCCACAGGCCGGTGAGACGGGGCGGGTTCAGGCCGCTGGAGGAGAGCAGGTGGTAGCGGCCGGCTGCGAAGAGGCGTTCGAGGAGGGCCGGGCTCTGCGGGCGTTCGAGCAGCTCGGAGCCGGGGAGGGCGCGGTCGGCCGGGTCGGCGGCCAGGTCGAGGGTGACGCGGGTGTAGGCGGTGCGGTGGAGGCGCACGTGGCGGTCGAGGAGATCGTCGTACGGCTGCTCGGTGAGGAGCTCACGCAGAGCCCGGGTCTCTTCCACCACGTCCAGCTCGCCGGTGTGCCGGCGCACCCGGGTGAGGAGCAGCACGGACTCGGCTCCCTCCACGAGCACCCCGGGCGGGACCAGGGTCGCCGTGCCGCCCGTGACGGCGACCAGGGTCACTCCGGTGTACGCGCGGTCGCTGCCCGGGTAGCCCGCGCGCAGAGTCAGTGCGGCGCCCTCGGGGGTGAGGAGGGAGCCGTGGCTGAGGGCCAGTGCGGCCGGTGCGCCCGGGAGTTGGTGGTCCTGGTGGATGTCGAGCGTGAGTCCCGGGCCCGCGATCTGCTGGACGATCACGTCGTCGGCGCGGGAGACGAAGACACGGCTGGTCCAGTCGTAGCTGCGGGCGGTGACCTCGCCGGTGGTGAAGTCGACATGCCGCCGGTAGTCGTGCGCGTCCCCGGCCGGTCTGCGCAGCCGTAGCTGGAAGGCGGGATGGAAGGGCTGCACCCACTGCAGCGGCCGTCCGTCCGTGAAGCCCTCCGCCGCGGTGAGGTCACCAGCGAGCAGACGGTCCTGGAGGGCGGGGAGGTCGGCGGCCAGGTGCGGAGGTCGGGCGTGTTCGCCGCCGTTGGGGCGTACGAGGGTGTGGTGGGTGACGATGACACGGTCGTCGTTCGGATCTCCGAACGCGAGGACGCCGTGGTGGCCGTTGCCACTCAGGAAGGCGTCCTCCCAGCGGGCGGCCGGGTGCGGTTCCCAGGTGCCGTGGACGGGGCCGGACCGTGTCATGGCTTCAGCACCGCCACTCCGTAGCGGTCCAGGCGGACCTCGCCGGTGACCGACGTGTCGGTGAGCAGGTCGTGCAGGGTGCCCGGGACGGGGACGGTGACCGGCTCACGCCCGTGGTTGAGCACGAAGAGCAGCTCACCGCGGCGTACCGCCTCGACCCCGGCGGGGAGGCCCTCGACGACCGGGCGGGCGCCGGCCTCGGCGGCGGCGCGGGTGAGCAGGCCCTTCAGGGCGTCCGGCTCCGGAAGCGTGGAGACGTACCAGGCGCTGCCCCTGCGCAGGACGGCGGGCAGCCCGTCGAGTTCGCCGCCCTTGTAGGGGATCGTCTCGTCGGCGTCCGTCGCCGCTTCGATCTCCTCCGACCAGAGCATGCCGCGGAAGCCGTCGCACTCGACGGTCTCCCCCGCGTCCAGCGGCCACCACTCGTGCAGGGTGCGGATGCCGAACAGCTCGCGCAGCCGGCCGTCCATACCGCCCGGCCGCACCCGGTCGTCCTCGTCGGCGACACCGGTCAGGAAGCCGCAGACGAGGGTGCCGCCCCCGCGGACGTACGTCAGGAGGTTCTCGATCGCCGGGTCGGTGAGGAGATAGAGCTGCGGGACGACGACGAGGCGGTAGCCGGACAGGTCGTGCTCGGGATGGGCGAAGTCGGTGGTGAGGTGCGCCTCCCAGAGGGCGCGGTGCCAGGCGCCCAGGACGGCCGGGTGGTCGACCTCGGTCGAGAGGCGGCCCTCCTGGGCGCCGGCCCACCAGGAGTGCCAGTCGTGCAGGATCGCGACATCGGCTTCCAGATGACTCCCCGTCACCTCGGCACCGATCTTCGCGAGCTCGGCGCCGAGCTGCTTGACCTCCTGGAAGGTACGGCCCTGCTCCCCCGCGTGACTGACCATCCCGGAGTGGAACTTCTCCGCGCCCTGCCGGGACTGCCGCCACTGGAAGTAGCAGACGGCGTCCGCACCGCGCGCAACCGCCTGGAGGGACCAGAGCCGGTTGAGGCCACGCGGCTTGGGGTGGTTCACACCACGCCAGTTGACAGGACCGGCCGCCTGCTCCATCAGCATCCAGGGGCCGCGCGCCTGGGAGCGGGTCATGTCCTGGACCAGCGCGCCCTGTTGTGCGCCGAGCGGGTCCCGCGGGTCCGGGTAGAGGTCGACGGAGACGACGTCCTCCTCCTCGGCCCAGCGCCAGGCGTCCTGGCCGATCCACAGCGGCATGAAATTGCTGGTGACCGGGATGTGCGGGGAGTGCCGGCGGACGATGTCCCGCTCGGCGACGTAGCACTCCAGGAGCATGTCGGAGGTGAAGCGCCGGAAGTCGAGCACCTGGGTGGGGTTCTTCAGATAGTGCGCGTGACGCGGGGGCAGGATGCCGGACCAGGTGTCGTAGCCCTGGCTCCAGAAGGCGGTGCCCCAGGCGGTGTTGAGGGCGTCGAGGGTGCCGTATCTGTCCTGGAGCCAGCGGCGGAAGCGTTCGGCGGCCTCGTCGCCGTAGTCGGAGGTGCAGTACTCGTTGTTGATGTGCCACATCGTGAGGGCGGGGTGGGCGCCGTAGCGGGCGGCGAGGTCCTCGGTGATGGCGGCGGCGTGGCGGCGGTAGGTGGCGCTGGAGTGGGAGAAGTGCTGGCGGCCGCCCCAGTGCTCGACGCGGCCGTCGGCGTCGCGGGGCAGGGTGTCCGGGTGGAGCCTGCCAAGCCAGGGGGGTGGTGAGGCGGTGGGGGTGGCGAGGACGACGCCGATGTCCGCATCGTGCATCAGGTCCATCAGGCGGTCGAGCCAGGCGAAGTCGCGCTGTCCGGGGGCGGGTTCGAGCTTCGCCCAGGAGAAGACGCCGAGGGTGACGGAGTTGACGCCGGCGTCCTTCATCAGGCGGACGTCCTCGAGCCAGCTCTCCTCGGGCCACTGCTCGGGGTTGTAGTCGCCGCCGAAGAGGATGCGGCCGCGGGTGGCGTCGGTGAGCGCGGGGCCTTTCCGGGTCGGCATCAGAGGGGCTCCCCGTACTGGATTCCGCGCCCGTTGGTGGCGAGGTAGACGCGACCGTGGATGCGCGGGTCGCCGGTGATGGCTTCGCCGGTCCAGCCCCACTGGTGGGCGTCGTCGTTGATCCGCACCCAGGTCTTCGCCTCGTCGTCGGAGCGGTAGACGGCCGTGATGGCCTCGGTGGAGCCCATCTGGTAGATCGCGGGGTAGTCGGCGCCGTCGGCGGCCTTGCCGAAGCCGACGGTGTACGAGGCCCAGCAGCTGTCGACCTTGGTGAAGGTGACGCCCCCGTCGGTGGAGCGATGCAGGCCGTTCCATTTGGCGGAGAGCCACAGGTCGCCACTACGGCCGGGCGCGACAGCGATCTTGAACTGGCTGTCCCCGGACGGCAGTCCCGTTGCACGGGGGGTGAAGGAACGGCCACTGTCAGTGCTGGCGTATAGCGTTCCAGTGTCGGTGTCGTACGCGTAGAAGAGCGTCGGGTCGGCCGGGTCGGCGACCGGCGTGGCGCCCTTCGGGAAGGAGGAGACCTCGGACCAGGTCGCGCCGTTGTCGGCGGATCGGTGGGCTGCGTACTTCGTGCCGTCCCAGTGCACGAAGGACCACAGCAGCACGCTGCCGTCGGCGTTGGTGGCGATCGGCCCCGGTGCGCTCTTGGCGATGTCGGGCTGGGCCTTGAAGGGCGCCCAGGTCCGGCCCCCGTCGTTCGAGTAGGCACCGTTGCCGTGATCGCCCCACCCGGTGCGCACGACGTACGCCGGCCTGCCCGCGGCCTGCGCGAGTCCCGTCGCCGACCCGAACACGGGGTTCGTCGCCATGCCGCGGGAGGGGGACGCCGTGAGCCGCTCGTGGTACATCACCCCGATGTCCCCGGAGCCGCTGATCAGATGCGCCTCTCCGACCGGGGGCGAGATCAGCTGGCGCACGGACGTCTCCTCCAGACCGCGGATCTGCGGGGCCCAGTGCCTCAGGTCATGGGTGCCGTAGAGGGTGGCGCCGGTGCCGTAGACGATGTGGAGCGAGTCGTACGGGTCGACGGCGAGCGCCTGGATCCACCAGCCGAACTTCGGCTCGTCAGCACCCCACTTGAGGTAAGGAGTCTCGGATACGTCGAACACAGCGGAGTCCTTGAGGGACGTCCAGGTGCGACCGCCGTCCGTGGAACGGTAGAGCGTGTCGACGGCGGCCCAGCGGTTGTTGGTCGACACGACGACGGTCCCGGGGCGACGGGCGTCGACGGCGACGCCGCCGTAGCCGAAGGCGTCCGTGCCGCCGTCGGGGGCGGTGCCACCCGGCTTCACCGGCGTGACGTCGGTCCACGTGCCGGTCACGGTGGCCAGCTTGTGCACACTGCCGTCGGACTGGCCGTTGGGGCCGGGGGCGTTGGCGTACGTCACGTACAGCGCGCGGGTGTGGCGGTCGTAGGCGGCATGGATCGGGACCTTGGCGTGCGTGCCGGTGGGCTGTCCGGGAACGGGGTGCCAGGTGGTGCCGTCGGTGGTCCGGTAGAGGTGGGGCGAGGTCCCGTCCCCGTCACCCCAGCCGGCGTAGACGGCCCGCTCGGCCGCGACGAGCAGAGTGACGCCCTGGCCGGTGGCGCTGGGGATGGCCGGGAAGGAGCTCAAGGCTGCTGAGGCGGCGCCTCGTTCAGGACGGCTTCGCTCAATCGTGTGACAGTCAGCCATCTGCCTTGGGGCGCCAAGCAAGGCTCGGGATACCGTGACCGTGCGATCTGGGACGCCGGGTGCGGTGTCAGCGTGCGGGGCCCCTGCTCCACCAGCGAGATGGTTCAGGGCCTCCCCGTCGCCTCTGGCCGCGTCCACATGGCCAGGTCGTGAGGGACTCTGCCCACCCGGCTCGGACCACGGACGCGATCCGTGTCGCCGCCCGGGATGCGAAAGCGGACGACCAGTGCGCCCAAGACCGTTCGGGGCGTGCCAGTGAGTGGGCTTCCTGCTCACCGCCAAGGAACGGTGGAACAGCACGCCGGTTCCGTTGCCGACGATGACGGCGTTACGCCAGCGGCAGATCAGCGTGCCATAGGCGCATGTGTCCGGGGCCGTCGTGGCTTCGGCCCCGGACACATGCGCGCAGTCCTCGATGACCCAGACGGTAGTGAGCGCGGCGACCGCGGTACCGGCAAGGACCGTTCGCCCGCTGGGGCGGGACGTGCACATGACATACCTCGTTCTGCAGATTGGGGGAGGGGAGAGACCTTAGGGGCGCGGGGAACTGCGCGATCAACCACGAACAACCCGCAGCCAGAACACAACCGCAGCTCCCCGAACCCCACCCGCTCGGGCTTCAGCCCTTGACCGCTCCGGTGAGCATGCCTTTCTTGAAGTGCTTCTGGACGAAGGGTGACAGCACAGCCACTGGCAGCAGAGCCATCACCATGACCGCCATCTGAATGGCCAGCCCCGACAGTTGACCTGTCCTGATGGCCTGGCTCAGACCGACCGGCGCTTCCTGCCGCTGGACGAGCTGGATCATGACGTTCTGCAACGGCATCATGTCCTGGTCGTTCAGGTAGAGCGACGCGTTGAACCAGGCGCTCCAGTACCCGACGGCGTAGAACAGCGTGATCACCGCGAGAACCGCTCGTGACAGCGGCATGACGATCCGCCAGAGGATCCGGAAGTCCCCGGCTCCGTCGATGCGCGCGCTGTCGATGAGTTCCTGCGAGATCCCCATGAAGAAGCCGCGCAGCACCAGGATGTTGAAGACGCTGATCGCGCTCGGCAGGATCAGCGCGAGATAGCTGTCCGTCAGACTGAGGGACTGCACCAGCAGGTAGGTGGGGATGAGGCCGGCGCTGAAGAACATGGTCGCCAGCAGCGTCATCAGGATCCAGCGGTGGCCGAGGGACCCGCTACGGGACAGGCCGTAGGCGCACAGGACGGACACCGCCATCGAGAACAGCGTGCCGACCAGGGTGACCAGGATGCTGATGATCGCGGCGCGGGTGACCTGGCCGCCGCTGAGCAGCTCCTGGTAGGCGATGAAGGTGATGCCCTTGGGCACCATGACCAGGCCGCCCGCCTCATCGATCGTCTTGCGCGACGAGAGACTGGTGACGACGACGATCCACAGCGGAAAGAGAACCGCGAGGCAGGCGAACGTCAGGACAAGCCCCTTGCCCGCGAGCCCGGCCTTGGAAGGCGGCTCCTCCCACGCCGGCCGAGGCGGCGCCGCCCACCAGCGGGGCTTGCTGACCGGCTTGTCGATGACGGCGGTCACTTCTTGTACACCCCCTGCTCGCCCATGAGATGGGCCACTTTGTTCGCGGCGAGGACCAGGCCGATGCTGACCACGCCCTTGATCAGGCCGGCGGCGGCCGCGTAGCCGAAGTCCTGGTTGCGCACGCCGTTCCACCACACGAAGGTGTCGAGGACCTCTCCCGCGTCCGGTCCGACGCCGTCGCGTTGCAGCAGGATCTGTTCGAACCCGACGGTCAGGGCGTCGCCGACGCGCAGCACGAGGAGGAGGGCGATCACCGGGCGCAGGGCGGGAAGCGTGACGTGCCACATGCGGCGCCAGCGTCCGGCGCCGTCCATCGCGGCGGCCTCGTAGTGGTCCTGAGGAACCGAGGCCAGCGCGGCGAGGAAGACGATGATCCCCCACCCGGCGTCCTTCCACACGCTCTGGGCGGTGAGCAGGAAGGGGAAGGTGTCCGGGTTGGTCATGATGTTGATGCCGTCGTACCCGTTCTGCCTGAGCAGCTGGGAGAGCATCCCCGCGCCGCCGAACATCTGCTGGAAGACGGCGATGACCAGCACCCACGAGAAGAAGTGCGGCAGGTAGAGAACCGCCTGCGCGAGGGCCCGCACCCGGGGCCGGACCACGCTGTTGATGAGCAGCGCGAGCAGGATCGGGATCGGGAAGAACAGCACGAGCTGGACGAAGAACAGCACCAGCGTGTTCTCGACGGCGTTCCAGAAGGCCGAGTCCTCGAAGATCCGCTGGAAGTTCTCCAGGCCCACGAAGGGGCTGTTCAGGATGGAGACGATGCCGTTGTCGCTGATGTAGGGGTCGTAGTCCTGGAAGGCGACGACGTTGCCGAGGATGGGCAGGTAGTTGAAGACCAGGACCAGCACGATGGCCGGCAGCGTCATGAGGATCAGGACGCGGTCGCGTCTGAACCTGTGCCGGAGGCTCAGCTTGCCCGAACCTCGTTCCTTCTGGGCCCCGGTGGCGTCAGCGGACGCCACCGGGGTCTTCACCGGCGTACTGGCCTCGGCACTGCTCCGAGGCACCGTGCTGTGGGACACGGCCGTTCTCCTTGCCTCAGAGCCTGGTCAGTTCGCCGCCGAGCCGTTCTCGTCGAGGAGCTTCTTGTACCAGTCGCGCAGCTTGTCGCCGCCCTTGCTCTTCCAGTCGGAGACGGCCTGCTGCATGTCGCTGATCTTCTTGTGGCCGCGGATGATGTCGTCCTCGAGCTGCTCGAAGTCGTTGACGAGGTTGGTGTAGCGGGAGGGCTCGGTGATCTGCAGGCCCCAGAAGGACGACTTCTTGGTGAAGGCGCCCATCCGCTGCTCCCACTCGACCATGGCCTTGGTGTAGTCCGGGAGGTCGGGGTGGGCGGTGGTCGCGGCGGGACTCGCGACCATCACATAGGCGTTGACGACCTCGTTGTTGCCCTTGTCGTTCTTGACGGGGACGCCGTCCTTGATCGTGTAGTGCGTGCCCTCGACGCCGTAGTTGGTCATCATCCACTCCTTGGTGCCGTACGGCGCCGCGGTGACGTTGGCGACCGCCAGCACGTCGCGGATGACGGACTCGGAGGCCTTCTTGTTGACGAAGGCGAAGATGCCGGCCGGATTCTGGGCGTACAGCGTCGGGTCACCACCGTCGTGGCCCCAGATGTCCATGCCCCAGACCTTGACGTCGGGGTTCTGGGTGGCCAGGGAGGCCTGCTGCGCGTACCAGTTGACGATGTTGTTGTTCCAGATCAGGAACTCGCCGGCGGCGAACTTGGGGGCCGGGTCGGCGATCTGGCTCTTGCCCAGCTTGAAGTTGGGGTGGACGACTCCGGCGGCGAACAGCTTGCGCGTCCACTCGATGGCTTCCAGGTACTCCGGGGTCTCGATGCGGTTGATCAGCTTGCCGTCGACCATGTTCCACCAGAGCGGCTTCTCACCGCCCCCGAGCACGCCGAAGTTGCCGAACGCGGTCCACTTCATGTCACCGCAGGCCCACCGCTTGGCTCTGGCGTTGGTGATCTCCTTGCACAGGGCCATGAACTCGTCGGCGGAGCGCGGGATTTCGTAGCCCTCCTTGTCGAAGATGTCCTGCCGGTAGAGGGGCACGATGTTCGGGACCGACGAGGCAGGCATCGGCAGGCCCATCAGCTTGCCGCCGAAGATGGAGCGCTGCCAGGCGTCGCTGGGGATCGCCGCGAGGTTGGGGTACTCCTTGACCTTGTCCCCGGACAGGTACGGGCCGAGGTCGGCGAACTTGCCGATGATGGCGCTGGGTATCTTGCCCATCATGTTCCAGCCGGGGACGACCACCACGTCCGGCACGTCGCTGGAGGCGAGGACCGCGCCGAGTTTCTGGTCGTAGATGTTGCCGTCCTGGTTCCGCCACTGGACGTCGACGCCGATCAGGTCGTTCATCGACGTGTAGTAGGGGTTGTTCCCCTTCGGCGGCGAGCCCCAGAACGGCGACATGATGGTGACCTTGCCGCCCTTGCCGAGCTTCTTCGGGACCGAGGTCTTGAGGGTGGCGACGTCCAGCTTGGCGGTGAAGCCCATCGACGAACCGTTCTTCGACGGGATGTCCGGCGCCACCACGTTGCTGGCCACGTACGCCGGCAGCAGCTTCTTGGCGTCCTTGCCCGACGTGGTTCCCTCACGCGACCCGCCGCCCGAACCGCCACAGGCGGCCAGCAGCGGCATTCCCCCGCCCACCGCGACGGCGGCGACCGCCGTGGAGGCGAGGAAGTTTCTCCGGCTCGGCGCGGAGGAGGCGGAAGCGGCGTTCGGCGTCATTGCGTCAACCCTTCGTGGCGCACCAGGACACCCGGCGGTGGCCGTCGGCTGCGGTGTCTCGAGTGGAACTGGCTGAGCTGAAGCGGTGCCCCGACGAATGCCGAGGAATGCGCCCTCCCGGCGGCAGGGACCTCGTCGTCGAAGCGCTTCGATGTTGCTGCGAGGTTAAGTGAACACCCGGGGGTGCACAAGGGTCCGCTCCCAACATTCCTCCGAGGTTTGGGGTATCGAACCGACCTCATATGCGCCATGCAATGTCGACGGGGAGCCGGAGTTGTTGCCCCGAGGTGTCTTGACACCCACCCGTACGCCGAATGAGCATCGAAGCGCTTCGAAAGCGCCTCGCCGCTCCATCGCAAGGGGAACCCCACGTGACCGCACAAACGCCGCCTACGCCGCCTTTCCGCGATCCGCACCTGCCGTTCGCGAAGCGCATCGACGATCTGCTGTCGCGGCTCACCCTCGACGAAAAGGTCTCCTTCCTGCACCAGTTCGCGCCCGCCGTCGAACGGCTCGGCATCGCAGCCTTCCGCACCGGGCAGGAGGCGCTGCACGGAGTTGCCTGGATGGGCCCGGCGACGGTGTTCCCACAGGCGGTGGGCCTGGGCGCGACCTGGAATCCGGACCTCGTACGCCGGGTCGGCGACGCGGTGTCCAAGGAGGTGCGCGCGATGCGTGCCCGGGACGAGCGGGTCGGCCTCAACGTCTGGTCGCCGACGGTGAATCTGCTGCGCCACCCGCTGTGGGGCCGTAACGAGGAAGGCTACTCCGAGGACCCCAAGCTGACCTCGGCGATCGCCACCGCCTACACCCTCGGCCTGCGCGGCGACCACCCCACGTACTGGCGCACCGCGCCCGTCCTCAAACACTGGCTCGCGCACAACAACGAGACGGACCGGGCCACTTCGTCGTCGTCCGTCCGCCCGCGCGTGCTGCACGAGTACGACCTGCGTGCCTTCCGTGAGACCGTCGAGGCGGGCGCGGTGGCCGGGGTGATGCCGGCGTACAACCTGGTCAACGGCCGCCCGAACCACGTCTCGCCCTATCTGCGCGAGCACCTGCGCACCTGGACCGACGAGGACCTGCTGGTCTGCTCGGACGCGGGCGCGCCCTCCAACCTGGTCGACTTCGAGCACTACTACGACACGCACGAGGAGGCGACCGCTGCCGCGCTGCTCGCCGGCGTGGACAGCTTCACCGACCACGGCACGGACAGCACGAAGATCGTCGCGCGCGTCCAAGGCGCCCTGGCTCAGGGACTGTTGACCGAGGCCGACATCGATTCTGCCGTCCGCCGCCAGCTCTCGGTCCGCTTCCGGCTCGGCGAGTTCGACGGATACGACGAAACCGGCGCCTTCGACACCCCGGAGCACCGCGCGCTCGCCCAGGAGGCCGCCGAGCAGGCGATCGTCCTGCTTCGGAACGACGGTCTGCTCCCGCTCGCCCCCGACACCCGCATCGCGGTCGTCGGTCTGCTCGCCGACGAGTGCAAGCTCGACTGGTACAGCGGCACCCTCCTGCACCGGTCCACACCTCTGGAGGGCCTGTACGAGCGGTTCGGCGCCGAGCGGGTGCAGTTCGCGGAGGGCGTGGACCGGGTGCTGCTCAGAACGGGCGACGGCACCTTCCTCCACGTGCCGCCCGCCGAGGACACCGACGACCAGGTCCGCGGCGCCGAGGGGGCGCTCGACCCGGCGCTGCTCGCCGGCCGCACCGACCTTCCGCCGCTGACCACCGACGCCACCGGCACGGAGTTCGCTCTCGTCGACTGGGGCGAGGACATCCTCACCCTGCGCGCACCGGACGGCCGCTATCTCTCCGTCGCGGAGGACGGCTACCTGCGCGCCTCCGCCGACCAGCCCGGCGGCTGGATCGTCCAGGAGACATTCCGCCTGGAACCCCACGAGAACGGTCACCTCCTCAGGCACCTGGGCACGGGCCACCCCGTCTCTGTCGCCGCCGACGGCGTGAAGGTTGCCGAGGAGAACCCGGAGATCTTCGAACTGGTCGTCGTCGAGCGCGGCGAGGACGCGGTGGCGCGGGTCGCCGCGGCGGCGGACGTGGTCGTGGTCGTCGCGGGCAACGACCCGCACCTCAACGGCCGTGAGACGGAGGACCGCACGACGCTACGACTGCCCGCCCACCAGGAACGCCTGCTGCGCGCCGCCCGCACGGCCAACCCGCGCACGGTGCTGACGCTGGTCTCCGCATACCCGTACGCGATCGCCCCGGGCCATCTCCCTGCGGTGCTGTGGACCGCGCACGGCGGCCAGGCCGCGGGCACCGCCCTCGCCCGCGTCCTGGCCGGCGACGTCTCCCCCGCCGGACGCCTGCCGCAGACCTGGTACGCCGACGACGCCGACCTGCCCGACCTCCTCGACTACGACGTGATCGGCGGCCGGCAGACGTACCTCTACTTCGAGGGCACACCGCTGTTCCCCTTCGGGCACGGCCTGTCGTACGCGTCCTTCTCGTACGCGGACGTCCAGGCCAGCATCGAGGGCGACACCGCCCACATCTCGTTCACCGTCACCAACACCGGTGACGTGACCGCCGACGAGGTCGCCCAGCTGTACGCGCGTGCCGCCGACCCGTCGGTGGTCCGGCCGCGCCGCGAACTGCTCGGGCACCGGAGGGTGAGGCTCGCTCCCGGTGCGACGGCGGCGCTGACCTTCGAACTGCCGCTGACCGCCTTCGAGTTCTGGGACGTCGCCCACGGCCGGTGGCGCCTGGAGCCCGGCCCGTACGACATCCTGGTCGGCGCCTCCAGCGAGGACATCCGCCTTCACACGACCGTGACGCTCACCGGCGAGCCCGCCGCACCACGCTCGGTCACCGAACTCGGCCTGGACGCAGCCGACTTCGACGAGCAGAGCGGCACCGCGATCGTCGACCGGACGAAGACATCCGGCGACGCGGTGACGCCGGCGGCGGGCGGGACCGGCGAACTGATCTACCGCGCCTGCGACTTCGGGGCCGGCGTGACGGAGGTATCCGTGCAGGTGGCGGGCGAGGGCACGATCGAGCTGTCCCTGGACGGCGGACCGACCCTGGCCACGCTGCAGACGCCCCCCTCGGGGCCGTATGACTACACCACCGTGGACGCCGGCATCGTCGCCGAGGGCGTACACGACGTCCACCTCAGACTGCGCGGCCCACTACGGCTCGCGCACGTCGGCTTCTCCGGTTGAGGGTCCGGACCAGGCCGACACAGAGAAGGGGCCCGGCACCGGAAGGCATCGGTGCCGGGCCCCTTCGGGACGGCGGGCTCGCGTCGTCCCGTCCCACTGTATATGAAAATGGTTCCCATTAGCCAGGGGCTACGCCGGGACAAGGACGGTGAGCCACTCCGCTTCGCGCGGCCGGTACCCGTACCGTTCCCACAGCCCCGACACGATCGCCGGGACGTGGCCGGCCCCGTAGACGATGGCCACCCGGATCGGCTCGTCGCCACGCTCCGCGTGGATCTCGCCGAGCGCGTCGAGCAACCGCTGGTCGCGTCTACCGGTCATCGCGCGCTCCACAGGATCGTCGGCCATCATCTCCGCCCGCAGCGTCGACGGCAGATCCTCGACCACCAGGTCCTCATCGAGGAAGGCGCGCGGACCGCGCAACGCGAACACCAGGCCCAGCACCGGAGCTGCGACCATGAGCAGCACGTACGTCCACCGCGGCAGTGTCCTCAGGTCCGCGATCGCTTCCGCCGCGGTCACATCCGGATTGACAACCGGCACGTCCCCGGGAAGCAGCAGTTCCTCACTCTGCTCCTGCAGGCCGTTGCGCCGCCGACGTGGGGTGAACCGGTAAGCGAGCGTGAGGGTGCTCACTCCGACCGACTTCCCTCGGATTCCCTCGAGGACTATGAGGTCGCATTCCCTGAGCCTGATACGGACCTGGGAGTAGAACGTCGGCGAAGCCACATGCAGCATCGGGAAGATCACGAACTCAAGTGGCGTCCCTGTCCGCCTCATGGTGATCACAGCAGATCGGACGGCATAACCGGTCACCTCGATGATCTGCATGATTCCCCCGCCGACCTCGCCCGGGTGCGCTCCCACCCGTATCAGGACACGAGCCCGCCCAGGGCCGCGGTTCCCTACCGGCGCAAGCCGTGCGACTGGGCACCGGGGTGTCGAGTACAAGATCCACCACATGCGCGGCAGAACCCTCGTCGAGGACGCCTCCCGCGTCCGGACCGGGACCGCACTCCGCGCCACGATGGGGCGAGAAGGGCTGACGCCAGGCGCTGTGACTCTGCTGCTTCACGCCCGGCCCCCACTTCACCGACTGCGCCGCAAAGCAGTAGCTGCACAGAAGAAAAGGGGCTGCCAGTAACTGCCAGGGCCGGGTAGGGTGCCGGACGTGCGTTGATCTTCTGGGCGGTGGCGCCATGGCCGCCGCAGACGGAGCGGCCCCCTCCTGTCGGTGTGACGGCGAGGGCGGCAAGGCATGCTCACCCGTCAAACCAACTGGAGATCACCACGTGCAGCCGCTGACCTATGAGGCGTTTGTCGCCCGAGCCGTCGCCGATCCGGACGTCGTCGGGCTTGTTCTCAAGGGCTCCCAGGCCCACGACGGCATGGCCACCAAGCAGTCCGATCACGATGTCTACGTCATCCTCGCCAACGACGCGAACACCGACCTCACCGGTCTCGATGGTCATCGTTCCGCCGAGCTGGATCTCATGGTCGTGACGGTGAACAGCTTCCGTCGGCTTGGTGGTTGGGAGCGGTATGCCCTCGCTCGGGGCCGCGTCCTGTTCGACAGGCTTGACGGTGAGATCGCAAAGATCATCGCCGCCAAGGGGCGACTCGACGTCGGTGAGGCATCGCGAGCGGCAGCCGGTTGGCTGGATGCCTATGCCAACTCCCTCTATCGGTCGGTGAAGAACGCCCGCGACGGCCACCTGCTCGCCGCACGCCTCGATGCGGCCGACAGCATCGGCTTCCTGCTGGAGCTGTTGTTCGCCCTCGATCGTCGTCCGCGCCCCTACAACAAGTACCTGGAGTGGGAACTGGAAAGGTTCCCTCTGCCGGAATGGAACACGGGCGTGTTGCTGGCCACGATCGGACAGATTGCGGGCACGGGTGACGTGGACGTGCAGCGACGGCTTTTCGCTCAGGTTGAGGTGGTGGCTCGAGACGCCGGCCATGGGTCCACGTTGGACGCCTGGGGCGAGGATCTGCGGTTGATGCGCCCCCGCCCGGGCCATCCCGCCGACGGCACCTGACGGTTTCCGCGCATCGGAATGGGCGGGTACGACAACGGCCGGAGCCCCCGCACAGCAGGCTCCGGCCGTCGGACTGTGGATGTCGTCAGAGTGCCAGACCGGTGAGGACCAGCACCCGCTCGTACGTGTAGTCGTCCATCGCGAACTTCACGCCCTCGCGGCCCACGCCGGACTGCTTGGCGCCGCCGTACGGCATCTGGTCGGCGCGGTAGGAGGGGACGTCGCCGATGATCACGCCGCCGACCTCGAGGGCGCGGTGGGCGCGGAAGGCGGCCTGGAGGTCGTGGGTGAACACGCCTGCCTGGAGGCCGTACTTGGAGTCGTTGGCGGCGGCGAACGCCTCGGTCTCGCCGTCCACCTTCTGCACGGTGAGGACGGGTCCGAAGACCTCCTCGCAGGCGATCGTGACGTCGGCCGGTACGTCGGTGAGGACGGTCGGCGCGTAGGAGGCGCCGTCGCGCTTGCCGCCGGTGAGCAGCTTCGCGCTGGCCTGGACCGCCTCGTCGACCCAGGACTCCACGCGCTTCGCGGCGTCCTCGCTGACCAGCGGGCCGACGTCCGTCGTGTCGTCGGAGGGGTCGCCGGTGACCTGGGCCTCGACCGCTGCGACGATGCGCGGCAGCAGGCGGTCGTACACGGACGCGTCGGCGATCACGCGCTGCACCGAGATGCAGGACTGGCCGCCCTGGTAGTTGGAGAACGTGGCGATGCGGTTCGCCGCCCAGTCGAGGTCCTCGTCGGTGGCGTAGTCGGCGAGGACGACGGCGGCGCCGTTGCCGCCCAGTTCCAGGGTGCAGTGCTTGCGCGGCACCGAGTCCATGATCGCGTAGCCGACCTTCTCGGAACCGGTGAAGGAGATGACCGGGAGGCGCTCGTCCCGGACCAGGGCGGGCATGGCCTCGTTCGGGACCGGGAGGATGCTCCAGGAGCCGGCCGGGAGGTCGGTCTCGGCGAGCAGCTCGCCGATGATCAGGCCGGAGAGCGGCGTGGCGGGCGCCGGCTTCAGGATGATCGGCGCGCCGGCGGCGATGGCCGGGGCGACCTTGTGGGCGCACAGGTTGAGCGGGAAGTTGAACGGCGCGATGCCGAGGACGACGCCCTTCGGGAAGCGCCGGGTGAGGGCCAGCCGGCCCTGGCCGCCGGCGTCGGTGTCGAGGCGCTGTGCCTCGCCGCCGTTGAAGCGGCGGGCCTCCTCGGCCGCGAACCGGAAGACCGACACGGCGCGGCCGACCTCGCCGCGGGCCCACTTGATCGGCTTGCCGTTCTCGGCGGAGATCAGCCGGGCGATCTCCTCGGTGCGCTCGACCAGGCGCTTGCTGACGTGGTCCAGGGCGGCGGCGCGGACGTGGGCGGGGGTGGCGGCGAAGGAGTCCCGTACGGCGTACGCGGCGGCCACGGCCTCCTCGACCTGGCCCGCGGTCGGCACGCTGACCTTGCCGACGATGCGGCCGTCCCACGGGGAGGTGACGTCGAAGCTGTCCTCGCCGGTGGCCTGACGGCCGGCGAGCCAGAAGGCGTGGGTGGAGGTCATGATGTGGCCCGTGCCCTTCCGCGTTGGTGGTGCTCTTGTATGTCGTCGTCCACGGTAGGGCGGCGGGGGCGCGGGGGCGCTTGTCCGATTCGTAGCAGTGGCGGACGTGGGTACGCCGGTTTGGCCCGGTCGGGGGTTCCGGGGACTACGCGGACTCGGACGACGTCGCCTTCAGCGCCAGCCACAGCTCCATCCGTACGTCCGGATCGTCCAGGGATCGGCCGAGGATCTCCTCCACGCGCCGCATCCGGTAGCGCAGGGTGTGCCGGTGGACGCCCAGGTCGGCGGCGGCCGCGTCCCACTGGCCGTGCCGGGAGAGCCAGGCCCGCAGGGAGGCGACCAGATCGCCGCGGCCGGTGGCGTCGTGCTCGTGCAGGGCACGGAGCAGACCGTCGGCGAAAGCGCGCACCGCGTCGTCGGCGAGGAGCGGCAGAACCGAGCCCGCCGCGAGCTGCTCGTGCTCGACGAGGACCCGGCCCCGGCGCCGGGCGACCGACAGGGCCTGCTCGGCCTGTTTGTACGCGGCGGCCGCGGCGATCGGTCCGGCCGGCGCCGACAGGCCGACGACCAGGTCGTCCTCCTCCCCCACCGCCTGTTCCTGCCCCGCCCGCGCCGCTTCCCGCCCCGTCGCGTACTCCCCGCAGGCCGCGACCGCCGCGCCCCCGTCCGCGGCCAGCACCACCAGCCGCTCCCTCTCGCTTTCGGGAACGACCAGCACCGCCTCCCCCGACCGGGCCGCAGCCGCCTCCACGGCCTCGGCGATCCCGGCGAGGCCCGCCTGCCCGGACGGGCACTCGGCCACAACGATCCGGAAGGGGGCGTCGAGGAGGCCGCCGTACAGGTCACCGGCGACGCCGCGGGCGTGGTCCGGCTGCCCGGCGAGCAGCATGCGCAGCACGGCCGCGCCGATCCGCTGCTCGGCGGCCTGCAGGGAACGGGAGCGCTCGGTGGTCAGGGTGAGCAGGGCGATGGCCGAGTGGAGGGCGTAGCGCTCGGCGGTGCCGAGGGCGGCGGCCGTACCGACGGCGAGGGCGGCGCGCGGGCGGCGGCCGGTGCCGATCGAGTGCAGCTCGACGCGGTCCTCGTGGTCGGGGCCGCCGACCACGGCACTCGCCGGCGCGGGGCGCTCGCGCAGTCGTTCCACGTCGGCGGTGAGGCGGGCGGCCCGGCGGGTGGCCCACTCCGGCGCGGCGGCGACGACGGCACCCGAGGCGTCGAACAGCGCCGCCCACCCGTCGACCTGGGCGGCGAGCCCGGCGAGCAGCCCCTCCGGACCGTCGGTGAGCGCCTGCCGGGTGAGCTCCCGCTGGGCCGCGAAGCCCGCGGTGACCGCGCGGTACTGGTCGGCGGCGATGGCGGCCGACACCGCCTTGGTGATGGCGAGGAAGGGTGTGCGACGGGGGACTTCGAGGAGCGGCAGCCCCTCCTCCTCCGCCGCGTCGACGAGCGCCTTGGGCGTCTCGTCGTAATTGACCCCGACGGCGAAGCCCAGCCCGACGACCCCCGCTCCGACCAGCCGCTTCACATAGCGGCGCATCGCCTCCGGGTCCTCCGCGTCCAGCTTCAGCGCGGTGATCAGCAGCAGTTCCCCGCCCTCCATGTACGGGACGGGGTCGGCGAGCTCGCTGGAGTGCGCCCAGCGGACGGGCACGTCGAGGCGGTCCTCGCCCGCCCGCACGGTGAGTTTGAGCGCGGAGTGGTGGACGAGGGAGGCGAGCGTCGGGGGCATGAGGCCTTCAGGTCGGTCTGCGGTTGTGTTCGGGAGATCGGCTGATCGTTGTGATCTTTTGGCCGCCACGTATGAACGGCCTGTGTCGATTCTGCCTCACCGTACGGTGCCGCTGCCCGTGAAAACCTCAGTCGCGCAGATCCACCAGCAGCGGCGGCGCGTGCTCCCCCTTCACGTTCGTCAGCGACAGCACCGCATGCCCCGGCGGCACCCCGTGCGCGAGCTCGGACGCCGACCACCGCTCCCGCTCGACCTGGCGGACGGTGACCGCGCGCGCGGTCGGCGCCTTCCCGGTGATGACCCGGCGCAGCATGTGCACGGCCTTGCCCGCCGGCGTCTCGGCGATGATCTGCCGGTCGGTGACGTCCCGCGTCTCCGTCCACTCCTTGCCCCACACCTCGGCGAAGTCCTGCCCGTCCCAGGGGGTGAGGCCGGACAGCGCCACCCGGCATCCGGTGGCACCGAGCAGAGGGCCGCGCAGCGGGCGCGGTACGTCGTCGAGGGTGCGCAGGGTCAGTACGGCGCCCGCGCCCGCCGACCGCAGCCGCTGGATGCCCCGTACGGCCTCCGGCGTGACCACGCCCGTCGCGTCGTCCAGGATCAGGCAGGCGAACAGCGACCGGTCCTCCCGTGCGGGCACGCTCGCCGTGAACTGCGCCAGCACCAGCCGCGCCAGCATCCGCGAGGCGTCCGCATGGCCCCGCTCGGGCAGGTCGATGCGCACCCGCACCGGGTGGTCAAGGGCCTTCAGCGAGAACGGCCGCGACTGCCCGGACGTGTCGAAGAAACCCGCGAAGGCGGGCCGGTCGAGCAGCGCCACCCGGTCGGCCAGCACCCCGCCCACATCGCCCGGGTGGCCCATCTGCCGCTCCCGCGCATCGAGTTCCCGCAGCAGCGACTCCTGCCCGGCGTCCTGGAGGGCGGTACGCAGTGCGGCGAGCGGTCCGGGCGCGCCGTCGAGCAGCTGCCGCAGCTCGGGTACGGAGGGGAAGCGGTCGTGGACCGCGCGGAACGGCCCCAGGAGCTGCGCCAGGACCGTCGTGGAGCGGCGGCTGTCGCTGCCCGGGTGCGGGTCGGCGAGGTCCCCGACCAGCGCCTCGGCCAGCACGGCCGCGGCCTCGTCGGGGTCGGTGGTGCCGCCGTACAGGTCGAGGTCGTACACGGACTCCGGGTTCCCGATCCGTACGACGACGTCGTACGCCTCGGCCGGACCGAGCCCCGCGCCCGCCGCACCGACCACGACGACGGCGGCCCGGCCGGCGAGCGCCTGCAGGCACAACGACTCAACGAGCGGGCGCACGACGGTGCCGGTCTTGCCGGAGCCGGCCGGGCCGACGGCGAGAAGTGAGGTGCCGAGCAGGTCGGGGCCGAGGGCGAGGCCGGTGCCGCGATAGGCGTACGGGTTGCGCGCGTCGTCGGCGGTCGTACCAAGCCGGACCTGGCCGGTGAGCAGGTCGTGGCGGGCGAGCCGGGTCGGCAGGTCGCGTTCGCCGGAGGGGTGCAGGCAGGCGGCGGCGCCGTCCTTGAGGACCGCGCCGGTGAAGGTGGCGAGGCTGTGCCGGCCACTGCGTACACCCTGCCAGGCGCGGGCGATCCGGGCGTGGTCGACGTCCCGCATCAGCCCCGTGCGGGCGTCGGCGGCGAGCCGGTCGGCGGCGTCGACGGCACCGGCGGCGCGCAGCGCGGGCCACTCGGCGGGGTCCTGTTCGGGGGCGGGCGGCCGCTGACTCGCCGGGTCGGGGGTACGGCGCCAGGCGGGCGGGCCGTAGCGCCGCCAGATCTCGCTCCACCGGCCGAGCCGGCCCACGCCGATCATGATGATCAGCGCGATGATCACGTAGTAGGCGTAGACGGCCACGACGGCGCCGAAGCTGTGCGGCTGCGCCCAGGAGTCGGGGATCATCGCGTACAGGGGCAGCAGCCACCAGCCGCCGAGGTAGCCGTTCCACAGCAGCGACCAGATCAGCCACCCGACCAGAAACGCGATCAACGCCCCGGTCAACAGCTGCCGAGCCGGAATCTGCTCGGGCTCCTCCTCCGGCCGGGGTTGATGCCCGAACCGCCAGACTCCGGGCGCCGCCTCCGGCCGCGCGGTGCGCAGCCACGCGAGGAAGGCCGACCCGTCCGGCTGCGCCGGCGCACCCGGCGCACGTGTCGGCCGCGGCGGTACCGCGGGCGGATCCGGCGACATCGCCGGCCGGGGCACCGGGTTCGCATGCGTGCCCCGCGTGTCCCGCGTCCCGTCGCTGTCCATCGCTCCTGCCCCCTGACCAGCCGCTCCGTCCACCATCAGCGAGTCAATCTAACGCCCTCCCAAGGGGAGTTCACCGCTTACGCGGCCGGGCCTGCGGTGATGTGTTCGCGCCGCGCTATGTCCACCACGGACAACCCGTTCCGGCGACAACGCCCACATGGAGCATGCCCAGGTCCGATCCGCGGCTCTAGCCTGCGAAGAAAGAAGGCAAGCGTCCGAAAATCCCCACCCGGAACTTCTGGTTCACCCGGAATGCCCGGTACGCAAGATCATCAGGGAGCCCTCATGACCGCAATCCCGCAGGAGCGCCGCGTCGTCACCGCCATCCCCGGCCCGAAGTCGCAGGAACTGCAGGCCCGCCGTACCGCCGCGGTCGCCCAGGGCGTGGGCTCCGTGCTGCCGGTGTTCACCGCGCGGGCGGGCGGCGGCATCATCGAGGACGTCGACGGCAACCGGCTGATCGACTTCGGTTCCGGCATCGCCGTGACCTCCGTGGGCGCGTCCGCCGAGGCCGTCGTACGCCGGGCGAGTGCGCAGCTGGCCGACTTCACCCACACCTGTTTCATGGTCACGCCGTACGAGGGGTACGTCGAGGTCGCCGAGGCCCTCGCCGAGCTGACGCCCGGTGACCACGCCAAGAAGTCCGCCCTGTTCAACTCCGGCGCCGAGGCCGTCGAGAACGCCGTCAAGATCGCGCGCGCCTACACCAAGCGCCAGGCCGTCGTCGTCTTCGACCACGGCTACCACGGCCGTACGAACCTCACCATGGCGCTGACCGCGAAGAACATGCCGTACAAGCACGGCTTCGGCCCGTTCGCGCCCGAGGTCTACCGGGTGCCGGTGGCGTACGGCTACCGCTGGCCGACCGGCCCGGAGAACGCCGGCCCGGAGGCCGCCGCGCAGGCCATCGACCAGATGTCCAAGCAGGTCGGCGCGGACAACATTGCCGCGATCATCATCGAGCCGGTGCTCGGCGAGGGCGGCTTCATCGAGCCGGCCAAGGGCTTCCTCCCCGCGATCCGCCAGTTCGCCGCCGACAACGGCATCGTCTTCGTCGCCGACGAGATCCAGTCCGGCTTCTGCCGCACCGGTCAGTGGTTCGCCTGCGAGGACGAGGGCATCGTCCCGGACCTGATCACCACCGCCAAGGGCATCGCGGGCGGTCTGCCGCTGGCCGCCGTCACCGGTCGCGCCGAGATCATGGACGCCGCGCACGCGGGCGGCCTGGGCGGTACGTACGGCGGCAACCCGGTCGCCTGCGCCGGTGCGCTCGGCTCGATCGAGACGATGAAGGAGCTCGACCTCAACGCCAGGGCGAAGAACATCGAGGCGGTCATGAAGGCCCGCCTCACCGCCATGGCCGAGAAGTTCGACATCATCGGCGACATCCGCGGCCGCGGCGCGATGATCGCCATCGAGCTGGTCAAGGACCGTACGACCAAGGAGCCCAACCCGGAGGCCACCGCGGCTCTCGCCAAGGCCTGCCACGCCGAGGGCCTGCTGGTCCTGACCTGTGGCACCTACGGCAACGTGCTGCGCTTCCTGCCGCCGCTGGTGATCGGCGAGGACCTGCTGAACGAGGGCCTCGACATCATCGAGCAGGCCTTCACCCGCATCTGAGTCCTCCGCCCCGGCGCGATTCCGGCGCCGGGGCCGCTGCCCCACGGCAGAGCGTGTGAAGAACGTGTGCGAGGTGGATGGCGGGACGGGATTCCGTCTGTCGCACCCGCACCCCCTGTCGTAGGTTCTACCCAGATGAGAGATACACCCGCCCACAGGGGACTGTGGGCGACATCAGGCCGGGGCGTCCCCAGCTTCGACCTGGTCGTGCCCTCGCGCACACAACCGGTGCCTGAAGGCTCCGGGTCTCCTCACCGATCGGACAGTCGCCCGCCCCAGACCCCCCGGGGCGCGCGACGTTCCGGTCCGGACGGCCGCCTGGGAGCGGTACGCCCTTGAAGGGCCGACGCACATCCCCCCTTTGCGTCGGCCCTTCAGCGTGTCCGGGCAGGGAACCTCCGACGCCAGTGGTCTGGACAGCTGGAGGTGCGGGCACGCGCGCGTACTCCTGCGCGGGCGGCGGTTCCTGGACCCGGTCGCTCGCCTGCGAAGCTGTCCCCGTGCTTCCCGTGCTTCTGCTGCTCGCCCTGCCCGTCGTGCTCTTCGCGCTGATCACCTGGCAGGTCGTCACCGACGGGCCGTTGGTGGGGCTGGACGAGCGGATCAGTCGGGTGCTCGTCCAGCCCGACCGGTGCTCCGAACTCCTCGCCGATCTGGGCAATGTGCAGGTGGCCGTGCCCGTTCTCGCGATCGCCGGGGTGTACGCCACCTGGCGGGCGCGGGGCGCGGGAGTGGTGCGCTGGTGGTTGCCGGGCGTCGCAGCCGCAGTCCTCATGGCGCTCGTCCCGGCGCTCGTCGTCCCGCTCAAGGAGCTGACCGACCGCCCGGGCACCCCGGTCGTCCCGCCCGCCACCGGCTACTACCCCTCCGGTCACACCGCGACCGCAGCCGTCGCCTACGGCTGTGCGGCCCTGCTCCTCCTCCCCTGGCTGCACGGCACGTACGTCAGACGTGCGCTCGCGCTCTGCTGCCTCGCCGTCAATCTCGGCGTCGGCTACGGGCTGGTCCGGCGCGGCTACCACTGGCCACTGGACGTCGTGGCCAGTTGGTGCCTCGGTGCGCTGCTGATCGGCGGCTTCGTGATGTTCGTCGGCCGAAGCAGCCGTCGAACGTCCGCTGGAACTCCCGGTTGAGGGCGAACCGGAGCACAGGTCAGCTGTCGAAGCCCAGGCCCAGCCGGTCCATCGTCCGCAGCCACAGGTTGCGCCGGCCGCCGTGGGCGTCGGCCCTGGCCAGCGACCACTTGGTGAGGGCGATACCGGTCCATGCGAAGGGCTCCGGCGGGAAGGGGAGGGGCTTCTTGCGGACCATTTCCAGCTCGGTGCGCTCCGTGCGCTCCCCTGCCAGCAGGTCCAGCATCACATCGGCCCCGAAGCGGGTGGCGCCCACACCGAGGCCCGTGTAGCCCGCCGCGTACGCGACCTTCCCGCCGTGCGCGGTGCCGAAGAACGCCGAGAAGCGCGAGCAGGTGTCGATCGCGCCGCCCCAGGCGTGGGTGAAGCGGACGCCCTCCAGCTGCGGGAAGCAGGTGAAGAAGTGCCCGGCGAGCTTGGCGTACGTCTCCGGGCGGTCGTCGTACTCGGCGCGCACGCGGCCGCCGTAGGGGTAGATCGCGTCGTAGCCGCCCCAGAGGATGCGGTTGTCGGCGGAGAGGCGGAAGTAGTGGAACTGGTTCGCCGAATCACCGAGGCCCTGTCGGTTCTTCCAGCCGATCGACGCGAGGTGTTCGGCGGTGAGCGGCTCGGTCATCAGCGCGTAGTCGTAGACGGGGACGGTGTACGACCTCACCCGCCTGACCAGGCTGGGGAAGATGTTCGTGCCGAGGGCGACCCTGCGGGCGCGGACCTGGCCGTAGGGGGTGCGTACGGCCATGCCGGCGCCGTACGGCTTCAGGGTGAGGGCAGGGGTGTGCTCGTAGATGCGTACGCCGAGGTCACGGCAGGCCCGCTTCAGGCCCCAGGCGAGCTTGGCGGGGTGGAGCATGGCCACGCCGCGGCGGTCCCACAGGCCCGCCTGGAAGGTCGGTGAGTCGACTTGTTCCCTCACCGCTTCGGCGTCCAGGAACTCCACGTCCTCGGCGAGGCCCCTGCGCTCCATCTCCTCGTACCAGTCGCGCAGTTCCCACGCCTGGTACGTCTCGGTCGCCACGTCGATCTCGCCGGTACGCTCGAAGTCGCAGTCGATTCCGTGCCGGGCGAGGGCTGCCTCGATCTCGTCGAGGTTGCGGGCGCCCAGCTCCTGGAGCTTGTGGATCTCGTCGGGCCAGCGGGTGAGGCCGTTGGACAGGCCGTGGGTGAGGGAGGCGGCGCAGAAGCCGCCGTTGCGGCCGGAGGCGGCCCAGCCCACCTCGCGGCCTTCCAGCAGGATCACGTCCCGCTGCGGGTCGCGCTCCTTGGCGTTGAGCGCGGTCCACAGTCCGCTGTATCCACCGCCGACGACCAGCAGGTCGCAGGTCTCGGCGCCGGTGAGGGCGGGCTCGGGGTGGGGCCTGCCGGGGTCGTCCAGCCAGTACGGGACCGGCTGGGCTTCGGAAAGGGACTTCGTCCAGTTGTCTCTGGGGCTCATGGCGCTTGGGGCCATGATTTCAACTCCCTACAGGGTTTATGCCTTTTGCCTGGTGCGTCGGCTGCTGATGACCATGGAGGCCAGTACGAGCAGTACG
Organism: Streptomyces sp. NPDC127197; assembly: GCF_042672405.1. Lineage (NCBI taxonomy): Bacteria > Bacillati > Actinomycetota > Actinomycetes > Kitasatosporales > Streptomycetaceae > Streptomyces > Streptomyces sp. NPDC127197. The sequence goes on from NZ_JBHXVG010000012.1 coordinate 47,168, forward strand.
GCGATGAGGAACATGGCCGTACCGATGACATTGATCTGAACGGGCGTTCCGCGCTGCGCCGAGCCCCACACGAACATGGGGAAGGTGACGGTCGAGCCCGCGTTGAAATTGGTGATGATGAAATCGTCGAAGGAGAGCGCGAAGGCGAGCAGCGCGCCCGCGGCGATTCCGGGAGCCGCGATCGGCAGGGTGACCCGGACGAAGGTCTGGAGCGGGCCGGCGTACAGATCCCGGGCGGCCTCCTCCAGCCTCGGGTCCATCGACATCACCCGTGCCTTGACGGCCGTCACGACGAAGCTGAGGCAGAACATGATGTGGGCGATCAGGATCGTCCAGAACCCCAACTGAACACCCATGTTGAGGAAGAGGGTGAGCAGCGAGGCCGCCATGACGACCTCGGGCATCGCCATGGGCAGGAAGATCAGCGAGTTGACGGCCCCGCGCGCGCGGAAGCGGTACCGCACCAGTGCGAAGGCGATCATCGCACCCAGGATCGTCGCGCCCAGCGTCGCCCAGAGCGCGATCTGGAGGCTGAGCGAGAGCGAGCCGCACAGATCGGCGACGCCGCACGGATCGGTCCAGGCCTCCGTGGAGAATTCCTGCCACTCGTAGTTGAAACGGCCCTTCGGGTTGTTGAAGGAGAACACCGTGACGACGACGTTCGGCAGCAGGAGATATCCGAGCGTGAACAGTCCCGCAATGACGACGAGATGGCGCTTGAGCCAGTTGACGAAGGCCATTTAAACCAGATCCTCCGTGCCGGACTTGCGGATGTACAGCGTCACCATGATGAGGATCGCGAACATCAGGATGAAGGAGAGGGCTGCCGCCGTCGGATAGTCCAGAATCCGCAGGAACTGCGACTGGATGACGTTTCCGATCATGCGGGTGTCGGTGGAGCCGAGCAGATCGGCGTTCACGTAGTCACCGGCGGCCGGGATGAACGTCAGCAGGGTGCCGGAGACGACGCCTGGCATCGACAGCGGGAAGGTGACCTTCCGGAAGGTCGTGAAGGGGCGCGCGTACAGATCGCCCGCGACCTCGTGCAGCCGGCCGTCGATGCGCTCCAGGGAGGTGTAGAGCGGCAGGATCATGAACGGCAGGAAGTTGTACGTCAGACCGCACACCACCGCCAGCGGGGTGGCCAGCACCCGGTCGCCGGCGGTGATGCCGAGCCAGCTGGTGACGTCCAGGACGTGCAGGGAGTTCAGGGCGCCGACGACCGGGCCGCCGTCCGCGAGGATCGTCTTCCAGGCGAGCGTACGGATCAGGAAGCTGGTGAAGAACGGCGCGATCACCAGGATCATGATCAGGTTCCGCCAGCGGCCCGCGCGGAACGCGATCAGGTACGCCAGCGGGTAGCCCAGCAGCAGACACAGGATCGTCGCGGTGCCGGCGTAGAGGACCGAGCGCAGGAACTGCGGCCAGTACTCGGACAGGGCGTTCCAGTAGGTGGCGAAGTGCCAGGTGACCTCGTAGCCCTCCTCCAGGGAGCCCGTCTGCACGGACGTGGAGGCCTGGTAGATCATCGGCAGCGCGAAGAAGACCAGCAGCCAGAGGATGCCGGGCAGCAGGAGCAGGTACGGCGTCCAGCGGCCCCTCTTGCGTGGCGGCTTCTTCGCCGGAACGGGCGCCAGAGGTGGCGCTTCGGTGACAGCGGCCATCAGGAGGTCTCCTCCTCGACCTTCTCCACGCCCGCCTCGATGTCCTGGGACGCGTCCAGGCCGAAGGTGTGCGCCGGGCTCCAGTGCAGGACGACCTCGGCGCCGGGGGTGAGGCGTGTGTCGCGGTCGACGTTCTGGACGTAGACGGCGAGTTCGGGGCCGGCGGGGCTGTCGATGACGTACTGCGTGGAGACGCCTATGAAGCTGGCGTCGGCGATCCTGCCGGTGACGCGGTTGCGGCCGTCCGGGATCTCGCCGGCGTCGTCGGCGTGCGTGAGGGAGATCTTCTCGGGGCGTACGCCGACCAGCACCTTGCCGCCGGTCGTGGTGGGCGCCGAGCAGCGCTCCGACGGCAGGGTGAGCTTGCCGCCGCCCGCCTTGAGGACGATCTCCTCGCCGCTCCTGGTGTCGACCTCGGCCTCGATCAGGTTGGAGGTGCCGAGGAAGTTGGCGACGAACGTCGTCCGCGGGTTCTCGTACAGGTCGGCGGGGGCGCCGAGTTGCTCGACGCGGCCCGCGTTCATCACGGCGACCGTGTCGGCCATCGTCATGGCCTCCTCCTGGTCGTGCGTGACATGGACGAAGGTGATGCCGACCTCGGTCTGGATGCGCTTGAGCTCCAGCTGCATCTGGCGGCGCAGCTTCAGGTCGAGGGCGCCGAGGGGCTCGTCGAGGAGCAGCACCTTGGGGTGGTTGATCAGCGCACGGGCGACGGCCACGCGCTGCTGCTGGCCGCCAGAGAGCTGGTGCGGCTTCTTGCGGGCCTGCTCGCCCAGCTGGACCAGGTCGAGCATCTCCTCGACCTGCTTCTTCACCGACTTGATGCCGCGCCGGCGCAGGCCGAAGGCGACGTTCTCGAAGATGTCGAGGTGCGGGAAGAGGGCGTAGGACTGGAAGACCGTGTTCACCGGCCGCTTGTACGGCGGCAGATGGGTCACGTCCTGGTCGCCGAGCGAGACGGTGCCCGACGTCGGCTCCTCCAGGCCCGCGATCATGCGCAGGGTGGTGGTCTTTCCGCAGCCGGACGCGCCGAGCAGGGCGAAGAAGGAGCCCTGCGGCACGGTCAGGTCCAGTGGGTGTACGGCGGTGAAGGAGCCGTAGGTCTTGCTGATTCCGGAGAGGCGGACGTCGCCGCTGCTGTTGGTCGTCGTCATCGTCGTCACGCCCCTGTGAGCTTCGCGAACTTCTCTTCGTAGGCCGTCTCTTCCTTCGAGCTGAGGGAGCGGAAGGCACGAGACTTGGCGGCCATCTCCTGGTCGGGAATGATCAGCGGGTTGTTCGCCGCGTCCTCGTCGATCTTGGCGAGTTCCGCCTTCACCCCGTCGACCGGGCACACGTAGTTGATGTACGCGGCGAGCTGCGCGGCCGGCTTCGGCTCGAAGTAGTAGTCGATGAGACGTTCGGCGTTGGTCTTGTGCCGGGCCTTGTTGGGCACCAGCAGGTTGTCCGTCGACGTCATGTATCCGCTGTCCGGGATGAGGAAGTCGACGTCGGGGCTGTCGGCCTTGAGCTGGACGACGTCACCGGCCCAGGCGAGGCAGGCCGCGAAGTCGCCCTTGGTGAGATCCGAGGTGTAGTCGTTGCCGGTGAAGCGACGGATCTGACCCTTGTCGACGGCCTTCTGGAGACGGGCGATCGCCGCGTCGAAGTCGTCGTCGGTGAACTTGCCCGGATCCTTGCCCATGTCGAGCAGCGTCATCCCGACGCTGTCGCGCATCTCGGACAGGAAGCCGACGCGGCCCTTGAGCCTGGGGTTGTCGAGCAGGTCGGAGACCGACTTCACCTCGACGCCGTCCAGCGCCTTCCTGTTGTAGGCGATGACCGTGGAGATGCCGGTCCAGGGGTACGAGTACGCCCGTCCCGGGTCCCAGTCGGGGCTGCGGAACTGCTGGGACAGGTTGGCGAACGCGTGCGGCAGGTTGGACGGGTCCAGTTTCTGGACCCACCCGAAGCGGATGAGGCGCGCGGCGAGCCAGTCGGTCACGCAGATCAGGTCACGGCCGGTGTCCTGACCGGCCGCGAGCTGCGGCTTGATCTTGCCGAAGAACTCGACGTTGTCGTTGATGTCCTCGGTGTACTTGACCGTGATGCCGGTGCGCCGCTTGAACTCGTCGAGTGTCGGGTGGCGCTTCTCGCTCTCGTCGACGTCCATGTACTCGGTCCAGTTGGAGAAGTTGACGGTCTTCTCCTTCGCCGAGTGGTCCTCGGACGACACTCCCGACGTCTTCGCCGCCGGGGGGATGCCGCAGGCGCTCAGCGCCCCGAGGCCGCCGACCGTGAGCGCGCCGCCGGCGGAGGCGCGCAGCAGGGAACGGCGGGTGAGGGAGGCCCTGCCGCTGCGCAGGCTGCGCCGCATGGCGGCCGCTTGGGCCGCGGACAGGCGGTCGGGCTCGTACTGCTCCATGCGCGTGGTGCCCTTTCGGGAGGGTCGGCGACCGCGGGTCAGGCGGCCTGTTGTGGCTATCGGTCCCCGAAGATCGTGCGGTGCCAGTCCTTGCGGACCACCGCCGTGTTGTCGAACATGACGTGCTTGATCTGGGTGTACTCCTCGAACGAGTACGCGGACATGTCCTTGCCGAAGCCGGACTGCTGGTACCCGCCGTGCGGCATCTCGCTGATGATCGGGATGTGATCGTTGACCCACACACAGCCCGCCTTGATCTCGCGGGTGGCACGGTTGGCGCGGTAGACGTCCCGGCTCCAGGCGGACGCGGCCAGCCCGTACGGGGTGTCGTTGGCGAGCCGGATGCCTTCGTCGTCGGTGTCGAAGGGCAGGACGACGAGGACCGGTCCGAAGATCTCGGACTGGACGATCTCGCTGTCCTGGGGCGCGTCCGCGACGAGGGTGGGGCGATAGTACGCACCATTCTCGAGATCCCCCTGGGGTGCCTCGCCGCCCGTCACCACGCGCGCGTAGGCACGTGCCCGGTCCACGAACCCGGCGACGCGGTCGCGTTGAGCATGGGAGACAAGGGGGCCCAGGTCGGTGCCCGGGGCGAAGGGGTCGCCCAGGCGGACGGTTTCCATCAGTTCGGCGGTCTTTTCGACGAACGCCTCGTAGAGCGGCCTCTGCACGTACGCGCGCGTGGCGGCCGTGCAGTCCTGCCCGGTGTTGATGAGGGCGCCCGCGACCGCGCCGTGGACGGCCGCCTCCAGGTCGGCGTCGTCGAAGACCACGAAGGGTGCCTTGCCGCCCAGCTCCAGGTGGAGCCGTTTGACGGTGGCGGTGGCGATCTCGGCGACCCGCTTGCCGACGGCGGTGGAGCCGGTGAAGGAGGTCATGGCCACGTCGGGGTGGCCGACCAGGTGCTCGCCGGCCTCCTTGCCGGTGCCGGTGACGATGTTGATGACACCGTCGGGGATTCCGGCGTCGGTGGCGGCCTGGGCGAAGAGGAGGGAGGTCAGCGGGGTGAGCTCGGCGGGCTTCAGCACGATCGTGTTGCCCGCGGCGATCGCCGGGAGGATCTTCCAGGCGGCCATCTGGAGGGGGTAGTTCCAGGGTGCGATGGAGCCGACGACGCCGATGGGCTCACGGCGGACGTACGAGGTGTGGTCGCCGGAGTACTCGCCGGCGGACTGCCCCTGAAGGTGCCGGGCGGCACCCGCGAAAAAGGCGGTGTTGTCGATCGTGCCCGGCACGTCGAACTCACGGGTCAGCTTCAGCGGCTTGCCGCACTGCAGGGACTCGGCGCGGGCCAAGTCCTCTGCGCGGTCGGCGAGTACAGCGGCGAAGCGGTGCAGCGCGTCGGAACGCTCGCCGGGGGTCGCGCCGGACCAGCCGGGGAAGGCGTTACGCGCGGCGGCGACGGCCGCGTCCGCATCGTCCGGGCCGGCCAGCTCGTAGGTGTACACGTCCTCACCTGTGGCCGGGTCGACGACCGTGTGCGTACGACCGGACGTGCCCTTCGTCAGACGGCCGGCGATGTACTGCGCGCCGTCCGCGAAACGGTCCTGGGCGGGGAATCGTTCCGGGGTGGTCCTTCCCGGGTTGTGCATGTCGCTCTCCTCCGCCGTCGCCCCGCTGCTCACGGGGTGGGTGGCGTAGCTCCAGCTCGATTTGAGTGCCGATCCTGACAGAGCCAAGGGCGTCCAACAAGTGATTCCGTTGTTGCCTTTTGGTTACGCGACGGAATCTGTCGACCAGGTGTCGAGTCGGCATGGAAAAGGAGGGACGGACTGTCAGTGGTGCCTGCCAGACTCGCATGCATGGAGAGGATCACGGGGAAGATCGACTCCGTGGACACCCTGGTCAGGGAGGTCCGCGCGGGGGCGCACATCAAGTATCTGCACTTCTGGGGGCACCGGCCACGGTCGGACGGGCGGGTGGGTCCGAGCTGTCTGAGCCAGTGGTGGCCGTCGCCGTTCACGGTGGACGACGTGGAGTACGCGACGGCGGAGCACTGGATGATGGCCGCCAAGGCGCGACTGTTCGAGGACGCGGAGGCGGAGCGCCGGGTGCTGGCGGCTGCGCATCCCGCGCAGGCGAAGAAGGCGGGGCGGCTCGTGCGCGGCTTCGACGAGTCGATATGGGAGCGCGAGCGCTTCGGGATCGTGGTCGAGGGCAGCGTCCACAAGTTCGGCGCGCATGCCGATCTGCGGGAGTACCTGCTCAACACTGGCGAGCGGGTGCTGGTGGAGGCGAGTCCCGTGGACCGGATCTGGGGCATCGGACTCGCCGCGGACGACGAGGCGGCGTCGGATCCGGAGCGGTGGCGGGGGCCGAATCTCCTGGGGTTCGCGTTGATGGAGGCGCGGGAGAGGCTGCGGAGCGCTGAAAGGAACGCCGGGTCGTAGCCCTACGGAGCCATGAGCACCAGGATGCCGAAGCCGGCGCCGAGGAGGATGCCCACGGTGCCGCAGATGATCCCGGCGAGGGCCTGGCCGGGGTTGGTGGCCTCGCCGCGGTTCGCCCTGCTGCGGCCGACCGCACCGAAGATCACGCCCAGGATGCCCAGGATGATCGCCACCGGCCACAGACAGAAGCCGGCGGCGGCCACGATGCCGACCACGAGCCCGGCCGTGCCGAGCCCGTTGCTGGGCATCGCCTGTGCACCGGGCCAGCCGTAGTAACCCTGGGCGCCGTGCGTGGGCGGGCCGCCGTAGCCGGGTCCGCCCGGGTAGCCGTGGCCGCCGGGGTAGCCGTACGGGACCTGGCCGGGACCGTCGGGGGCTATGGGCGGAGGCGGGACGGCGCCGTCCTGGGGGTGCGGGACGCCTGCGGTGGGCGCGGCGAACGGGTTGCCGGCGGCGGGGGCCGACGGCGGGAACGCATCGTGCGGGCCGCCTGAGCTGGGCGGCACGGTCGGGGCGGCCCACGCCTGCTGGGGTGCGCCCGTCGACGGGGCGGTCGGTGCTGCCCATCCCTGCGGGGCCTGGGCTGCCGGGGGGCTGTCCGCGGCGGGCAGGGACGTGATCGTCTGCTGGTCGTGGACGGAGGGGCCGGCCGGGGTGGCGGGTCCGCTCGACGCGATCGTGTCGCCGGGGCCGCCCATGACGTCGTTCGCCGGGGGTGCCCAGGGATTCGGCTCAGGGCTGGGAGCTGCGGCGGGGTGCTTGTCGAGGGGGACCTGCGGCGCCGTGCCCTGCCGGGCCGCGTCCGCATCGTGCGGGGTCCGCGGCGATGGCGAGGCCTCCCCGTCCGACGGCACGAGGGGCACCGCCTCGCCGACCTGCGATATGCCGAACGCCGTGTCCCGGTCCTGCTGGACCTCCGGAATGGCACCGCTGTCCAACACGGCCTCGGGCGCCCCGTCGTACGCCGACCGCTCCGGCGGCGCCCACGGGTCGCGGGGTACCGCATCACTGGGCACTGCACCGCCGGGCGCCGCACCACCCGGGACTGCACCGCTCGCCGCCGCACCGGATACGCCGTCGTCCCGGCCCGCCGACGCGGGCGCGGCGTTGGCCTCCGGCGCTGCCGGCGGCTGCCTGTCGTCGGACATGCGCGGGGATCCCCTCTGTCGTGCGTGCCGTGAAGCATGCTACGGCCCTGGCATCTGCCGTGTGGGCCCGGCATACGATGATCCCCGAGTCATCGATCAGCCGATCACCCGCGTCCCGCCGCCACCCGCGGCCGGGGACGCCGTTCCCGGGGAGGAACCTTGACCGACCACGCCGCCGTATCCGCCGTACCCGGCGTCCGCGACCCGCACGCCTTCATCGCCGGACTGCCCAAGGCCGAACTGCACGTGCACCACGTCGGCTCCGCCTCTCCCCGGATCGTCGCCGAACTGGCCGCCCGTCACCCCGACTCCAAGGTGCCCACCGACCCCGAGGCCCTGGTCGACTACTTCACGTTCACGGACTTCGCGCACTTCATCGAGGTGTACCTGTCCGTCGTCGACCTGATCCGCACCCCGGAGGACGTCCGGCTGCTGACGTACGAGGTGGCCCGGGACCTGGCCCGGCAGCAGGTGCGGTACGCCGAGCTGACCATCACTCCCTTCTCCTCCACCCGGCGCGGCATCGAGGAGCAGGCCTTCATGGATGCGATCGAGGACGCCCGCAAGGCGGCCGAGGCCGACTTCGGGACCGTACTGCGCTGGTGCTTCGACATCCCCGGCGAGGCGGGTCTCGAGGCCGCCGAGGAGACCACGCGGCTCGCCACCGACGACAAGGTGCGCCCCGAGGGACTGGTGTCGTTCGGACTCGGCGGGCCCGAGGTCGGCGTACCCCGGCCGCAGTTCAAGCCGTACTTCGACCGGGCCATCGCCGCAGGGCTGCGCTCGGTGCCGCACGCCGGCGAGACGACCGGCCCGCAGACGGTGTGGGACGCCCTCACGCACCTGCGCGCCGAGCGCATCGGGCACGGCACCAGCTCCGCACAGGACCCGAAGCTGCTGGCGCACCTCGCCGAGCACCGGATCCCGCTGGAGGTGTGCCCGACCTCCAACATCGCCACGCGCGCGGTCCGCACCCTCGACGAGCACCCGATCAAGGAGTTCACCCGCGCCGGCGTCCTCGTCACGATCAACTCGGACGACCCTCCGATGTTCGGCACCGACCTCAACAGCGAGTACGCCGTGGCCGCCCGGCTCCTCGACCTCGACGAGCGGGGTCTCGCCGACCTCGCGAAGAACGCGGTCGAGGCGTCCTTCCTGGACGAGGCCGGCAAGGCGCGCCTGGCGGCCGAGATCGACACCTACACCTCGGAATGGCTCGCGTCCTGACCACCACCAGAATTGACCCCATGCCGAACGTGACCGCCGTGGCCCACCGCGGCGCCCCCTACCACCATCCCGAGAACACGGTCGACTCGCTGCGCACCGCGCTCGAACTGGGCGCGGACGCCGTCGAGATCGACGTACGGCTCACCCGGGACGGCGTCCCCGTGCTGCTGCACGACGAGACGCTGAAGCGGCTGTGGGAGCACGACCGGCCGCTGCTGTCACTCTCGGCGGACGAGGTGCACGGGCTCACCGACGGCGCGGTGCCGACACTCGCCCAGGCGCTCACGGCGACCGACGGGAGCCGGGTGATGCTCGACCTGCCGGGCACGCCCGATGTGCGGGCGGCGCGCCGGGTCGTGGACGTCGTGCGCGACTGCGGGGCCCAGGACCGCGTGTACTACTGCGCGGGCCCCTCCGCCATGCTCGCCGTGCGCGCCGCCGACCCGGCCGCCGAGATCGCCCTGACCTGGACGACGCTGGCCCCGCCGCGCCCCGCACTGCTGGACGCGGTACGCCCGCGCTGGCTCAACTACCGCTTCTCACTGGTCGGTCGTGACCTCACGGCCCGCGTCCACCGTGACGGCTACCTGCTGTCCGTCTGGACCCCCGACACCCGACGCGCCATGCGCCGGCTCCTCGACATGGGCGCCGACTCGATCACCACGAACCGCATCGACGCCCTGTGCGCGCTGCGCACGTTCCGTTGACCCGCGCTACACGCGGGACCGTTGAGGGACCGTCGCCGGGTCGGCCGGGGTCGTGCGGGTGACGTACTGCGGTACGGGAGTGTCGTCCTTGCCCGTGTCGCGGACGAGGCCGTAGCGCTTCGCGCCCTCGGGAGGCCCGGAGTTGATGTCCTCGTTCACGGCGTTCCAGCTCGACGGGAAGACGGTCAGGCCGTAGGAGGCGCCGCGCTCGTTCTGGTTGAGGGTGACGGTGCCGTCGACGTAGAAGTACTCGTTCTGCCACATCTGCTGGGTGCCGTCGGGCAGGACGGTGTAGCCGGTGTCCGGGCCGCCCATGCCGGTGACGGGGCCGCCGTCGGCGGCCTCCCCGGTGACGTCGTCCATGCGGCGGCCGCCACCGGAGGCAACGTGGAAGATCCTGCCCTTCAGGCCGGTCCAGGTCGGCATGGTCAGCCCGCCGGGCCGGTCGTGCGGCGCGATCTGCCAGCGCACCAGAACATAGCCCTGCCCGCTGAGCGTCACGCTCTCGCCGCGGTGCTGCATGACGGCCCTCGCACCCCAGGTGCTGGTGATGCCGGACTCGGGGCGGCGCGGCAGGGCCGTGGGGCGGGCGTTCGGGTCCGGGGCCCGGTCGACGGCGTCGACGACCGTGCCGTACAGCTCGACCTTCCGCTGCGTCACCGACGGCGACGGTGAAGGCGTGGCCGACGGGGTCACGGAAGGGACCGGGGACGACGGCGGTCGGGCCGTGCTCGACGCCGTGGGGGCGACCGCACGCGGCGGGGCGTCCGGGGTCTGGGTGACGACGTACGCGCCGCCCGCGACGATCGTCGCGCCGGCCGTCACCGCAACGGCGGGCTGGGTGATCGCGGCCATCACCTTCGCGGACCAGCCGACGGAGGTCGCCGTGGCCGTGGCCGCGACCGCCGTCTTGCCGCCGAGGGCCAGCGACAGCGTGAAGCCGACCGGGATCGGGACGAGCGCGATGCCGACGAGGAGGCGCTCCGCCGGTACGACGGACTCGCGGGTGTCGCCGCAGTAGCCGCAGCCCCTGATGTGCCGGGCCAGCCGCTTGCGCCAGACCGAGTCGGGACGGCCGTTCCAGCGGGCGGTCAGCTCGCGCAGATCGGGGCAGGCGCCGTCCAGCGCCCGTACGATGCCGCGCGCCGTCTCCAGCCGCTCCTTCACCCGCTGGACGCGCACCGCGGCGTGCTGCCGGCTGATCCCGGCCGCCGCGGCCAGTTCGCGCCGGGTCAGCTCGCCCGCGACCTCCAGCCACCACAGCGACAGCAACTGCCGGTCCTCGTCGTCCAGCCAGCGCACCGCCTCCGCGACTTCACGCCGCTGCCCCTCCAACTGCAGCCGCAGCACGGTGAGTTCGGCGAAGTCAGTGGCCTCGTGCGCGGCCGACTCCTCGAGGTGGGCGGGCTGCTTACGGCGGGCGCGGTCCCGTATCTGCCGCATGGCGATGGCGACGAGCCAGGAGCGGAAGCTGTCCGGGTCCCGCAGCGAGCCGAGGTTGTCGACGGCGCGCAGCATGGTCTCCTGGACGACGTCGTCGACGTCGGCATGGCCGTTCAGGGCGCGCCCGACCACGTTGTAGACCAGCGGCAGCCAGCCCTCGACCAGCTCGTCCAGCGCATGCCGGTCACCGGCCTGCGCCGCCGCGATGGTGGAGCGCCACTGCCTGCCGGCTCCCTCGTCCACGTACGTCCTCTCCCGGCTCACTTGCTGCCCGTACGCACCTTCTCAGCCTGACCAGCACTTTTGGCTATGTCGGAGGTCACATTCCACTTCGGGTACGGGCGGGACATGGGGGCGGCTCCCGGGATGTGGGGGGATGAGGGACGCGAGTGGAGACGCGGTGAAGCGGGGGCGGATAACACTTTTTCGGCGACGGGCGGCTTTCGGTGACGGACGGCGGGGAGCGTCGCCGACCGGGGCCCGTAGGGGCGACCCCTTACAACACCCGGCTTTTGTACGGCAGTTGCCCCGGGCTTCCCCAGGGTCGCAGGCCCTCCTCACCGACGATCCGGCCGGGGCCGTACGGCCCGACGATGATCACGGACATTCCACCGGACGTCCCACCGACTTCAGGAGCAGCAGATGCCCGTACGCCCCCTCCCGGCCCTCCTCACCTCCGCGCTCGCCCTGACCCTGACCGCACTGCCGCTGGCCGGTACGGCCTCCGCGCGGCCCGCGTCGTCGTGCAGCGCGCAGGCGATCGAGGCCGCCGATCCGGCCGGTCCCGACGTCAAGGCGCTGTGCGCCGCGCTCGCCGGACTGCCCGACAAGGACGCGACGGCCGCGCTGATCCGCGTGGGCGGCAAGGGGAGCTGGCACGGAGTGGCCGGGGTGCGTGACGTGAAAACCGGGGCGCCGGCGCTCGAGAAAGCGCGCTTCCGGGCCGGTTCGACGACGAAGATCGTGACAGCGGCGATCGTGCTGCAACTCGCCGCCGAGGGGCGGATCTCCCTCGACGGCACGGTGCAGCAGTATCTGCCGGGGCTGCTGACGGAGGACTTCGAGCCCATCACCGTACGGCAGTTGCTGAACTTCACGAGCGGGCTGCAGCCGGGGGCGTCCCTCGGCGAGAACGTCGACGACGGCTACGAGCACCGCTTCGAGACGCTGACTCCCGAGGAAGTGGTGGCCGCGTCGGTCGCCAAGGGCCCCGACCCCGACCACGCCCCCGGCGAACACCAGCGGTACGGCAACATCCACTACACCGTGCTGGGCATGCTGATCGAGAAGGTCACCGGTTACTCGTACGCCCACCAGGCGGCCGTACGGATCTTCCGCCCCCTCGGCATGCGGCACACCTCCTTCCCCGCCGGCCCGGACCCCCGCGTCCACGGCCCGCACAACCGCGGGTACGACTGGATCGACGGAGAGTTGGTGGACGTGACGGACTGGAACATGTCCGACCGTTGGGCGGTCGGCGACATGATCTCGACCACGGCGGACCTGGAAAGGCTGCTGGTGGGCCTGTTCCGCGGCCGTGTCGTGCCCGAGCCGCAGCTGACGCAGATGTTCACGGTCCCGGACCTGCCGGGGGCGACGATGGGCATGGGCCTGGAGCGCTTCGAGCTGAACGGGCGGGAGATCTGGGGCAAGACGGGATCCCGCCCCGGCTATCACACGGTCGTGGCGGCCACCCGTGACCTGTCCCGGACACTGGTCTACTCCGTCAACTCGACCGACGCGAAGGGCGACGGCCTGGCCATCGTCCAGCGCTTCGGTTTCCCGGCGTTCAACCGCTGACGACGGCGGCGGCTGGAGGTGCCCAAGGCGCGGTCAGCGCCTCCAGCCGCTTGATCTTCTTCCGTACGACGTACAGCGGGATCACCCCGAAGACGCCGAACGACATGTCGATCACCGACCACCAGAAGGGGATGTCGCGGATCGGCCCGCAGATGAGGGCGAGCGGGATGATCCCCGCGCAGGCGATCATCCCGAACTCGACGACCCAGATGTTGCGGACGGGGTCGCGGTAGGGGCCGTAGAAGGCGACCGCGATGACGAGGTGGGCGAAGGCCAGCCAGTCCGTGCCGTAGAGCAGGAACGGGTAGTCGGCGTCGGCGGCGTCGAGCCCGCGCCGGACGCGCTCGATCCAGTCCATGAGTCCGGGCAGATGCTCCGGCACGGACAGGGCGCGCAACAGGTCCTCGGTCCAGCGAAGTTCGTGGACGAGGGGGAAGGCCGTGGCGCCGCTGAGCACCAGGCAGACGATGAAGAAGACCAACCAGGCACGGATGCCCTTCAGCAGGGCGGCTCTGTCGCTCATGAGGGGAGCGTAGTCCTGGAATTGAACATGTTCAAAACACTTGGGCGGAGCACCCCGGACACACCGCGGCCCCGGACGGTCCGTCCTCCGTCCGGGGCCACGTTCAACCGGCGACTTACACGTCCAGCGACGTCATCACGTGCTTGATCCGCGTGTAGTCGTCGAAGCCGTACGCCGAGAGGTCCTTGCCGTAGCCGGACTTCTTGAAGCCGCCGTGCGGCATCTCGGCGACCAGCGGGATGTGGGTGTTGATCCACACGCAGCCGAAGTCGAGCTTCTTGGACATGCGCATCGCGCGGCCGTGGTCCTTGGTCCAGACGGAGGAGGCGAGGGCGTACTCGACGCCGTTGGCCCACTCGGTGGCCTGGTCCTCGTCGGTGAAGGACTGGACGGTGATGACCGGGCCGAAGACCTCGTTCTGGATGATCTCGTCGTCCTGCTTGAGGCCCGAGACAACGGTCGGGGCGTAGAAGTAGCCCTTGTCGCCGACCTGGTGACCGCCGGCCTCGACCTTGGCGTGGGCGGGCAGCCGCTCGATGAAGCCGGCGACCTGCTTGAGCTGGTTGGGGTTGTTCAGCGGGCCGTACAGCACGTCCTCGTCGTCCGGCTGTCCGGTCTTGGTGTCGGCGGCGGCCTTGGCGAGGGCCTGTACGAACTCGTCGTGGATCGCCTCGTGGACGAGGACGCGGGTGGCGGCCGTACAGTCCTGCCCGGCGTTGAAGAAGCCCGCCACGGAGATGTCCTCGACGGCCTTGGCGATGTCGGTGTCCTCGAAGACGACGACCGGTGCCTTGCCGCCCAGCTCCAGGTGGACCCGCTTGACGTCCTTGGCGGCCGACTCGGCGACGGACATGCCCGCGCGCACGGAACCGGTGATGGAGGCCATCGCCGGGATCGGGTGCTCGACCATCATGCGGCCGGTCTCGCGGTCGCCGCAGATGACGTTGAAGACGCCCTTGGGCAGGATCGAGCCGAGGATCTCCGCGATCAGGACCGTCGACGCGGGGGTGGTGTCCGAGGGCTTCAGCACCACCGTGTTGCCCGCGGCGATCGCCGGGGCGAACTTCCACACGGCCATCATCATCGGGTAGTTCCACGGCGCGACCTGCGCGCAGACGCCCACCGGCTCACGGCGGATGATCGAGGTCATCCCGTCCATGTACTCACCGGCCGAGCGGCCCTCCAGCATCCGGGCCGCGCCCGCGAAGAAGCGGATCTGGTCGACCATCGGCGGGATCTCCTCGGAGCGGGTCAGCCCGATGGGCTTGCCCGTGTTCTCCACCTCGGCCGCGATCAGTTCCTCGGCACGCTCCTCGAACGCGTCCGCGATCTTCAGGAGGGCCTTCTGCCGCTCGGCGGGCGTGGTGTCCCGCCACCCCGGGAACGCGGCGGCGGCGGCCGCCATCGCGGCGTCGACGTCGGCCTGCCCGGACAGCGGCGCGGTGGCGTACGCCTCGCCGGTCGCGGGGTTCACCACCTCGGTGGTCCGTCCGTCGGCGGCGTCCCGGAACTCTCCGTCGATGTAGTTGCGCAGACGACGCAGCTCGGTGCTCACTGCCGGCCCTCCAAGTTCGGGTGTCCAATCACTGAGACACCCACCCTAATCCGTAAGCCCACGGTTTCAACACCCCCCGACGCGCCAGACCTGCGAAATCCGCAAGCTTCAAGCTCATAGACAACGGATTTCATCGATCTGGCCTTGCAAAACCGACGAGTCCTCGTGCAGAGTGAGCTCGTGGCCAGTCGAAGCGCAGACCAGAGGAACTCACGCGACATCCGTGAGTCCTCCCGCGAGTCCTCTCGCGATCCCAGGAACGGCAGTCCGCAGCTGGACGCCGTCTCCCTCGCCATCATCGAACAGCTCCAGGAGGACGGCCGCCGGCCGTACGCCGCCATCGGCAAGGCCGTGGGCCTGTCCGAGGCGGCCGTGCGCCAGCGCGTCCAGAAGCTGCTCGACCAGGGCGTGATGCAGATCGTCGCCGTCACGGATCCGCTCACCGTGGGCTTCCGCCGGCAGGCGATGGTCGGGATCAACGTCGAGGGCGACACGGAGTCCGTGGCCGACGCGCTGACCGGCATGTCGGAAGTCGAGTACGTGGTGATGACCGCGGGCTCGTTCGACCTCCTCGCCGAGATCGTCTGCGAGGACGACGACCACCTGCTGGACGTCATCAACAAACGCATCCGGGCCCTGCCCGGCGTGCGCTCCACCGAGAGCTTCGTCTACCTCAAGCTCAAGAAGCAGACCTATATGTGGGGAACCCGATAACCGTGAGTACCAAGGACCTCAGCCGCTCCGCGTACGACCACCTGTGGATGCACTTCACCCGCATGTCCTCGTACGAGAACTCCCCCGTTCCCACCATCGTCCGGGGCGAGGGCACCTACATCTACGACGACAAGGGCAAGCGCTACCTCGACGGTCTCGCGGGTCTGTTCGTGGTCCAGGCCGGTCACGGCCGGGTCGAGCTCGCCGAGACCGCCTTCAAGCAGGCGCAGGAGCTGGCGTTCTTCCCGGTGTGGTCCTACGCCCACCCCAAGGCCGTGGAGCTGGCCGAGCGCCTGGCCCACCACGCGCCGGGCGACCTCAACAAGGTCTTCTTCACCACCGGCGGCGGCGAGGCGGTCGAGACCGCCTGGAAGCTCGCCAAGCAGTACTTCAAGCTCACCGGCAAGCCCACCAAGCACAAGGTGATCTCCCGCGCGGTCGCCTACCACGGCACCCCGCAGGGCGCCCTGTCCATCACCGGTCTGCCGGCCCTGAAGGCCCCCTTCGAGCCCCTGGTCCCGGGCGCGCACAAGGTCCCGAACACCAACATCTACCGCGCCCCGATCTTCGGCGACGACCCCGAGGCCTTCGGCCGCTGGGCCGCCGACCAGATCGAACAGCAGATCCTCTTCGAGGGCCCGGACACGGTCGCGGCCGTCTTCCTGGAACCGGTGCAGAACGCCGGCGGCTGCTTCCCGCCGCCGCCCGGCTACTTCCAGCGGGTCCGCGAGATCTGCGACAAGTACGACGTGCTGCTGGTGTCGGACGAGGTCATCTGCGCCTTCGGCCGCCTGGGCACGATGTTCGCCTGCGACAAGTTCGACTACGTCCCGGACATGATCACCTGCGCCAAGGGCATGACCTCGGGCTACTCCCCGATCGGCGCCTGCATCATCTCCGACCGCCTGGCCGAGCCGTTCTACAAGGGCGACAACACCTTCCTGCACGGCTACACCTTCGGCGGCCACCCGGTCTCCGCGGCCGTGGGCCTCGCCAACCTCGACCTGTTCGAGCGCGAGAACCTCACCCAGCACGTGCTCGACAACGAGGGGGCGTTCCGCGCCACCCTGGAGAAGCTGCACGACCTGCCGATCGTCGGCGACGTCCGCGGCAACGGCTTCTTCTACGGCATCGAGCTGGTCAAGGACAAGGCGACCAAGGAGTCCTTCAACGAGGAGGAGACCGAGCGCGTCCTGTACGGCTTCCTCTCCAAGGCCCTCTTCGACAACGGCCTGTACTGCCGTGCCGACGACCGCGGTGACCCGGTCGTCCAGCTCGCCCCGCCGCTGATCTCCAACCAGGAGACGTTCGACGAGATCGAGCAGATCCTGCGCGCGACGCTGACGGAGGCGTGGACAAAGCTCTGATCAACTGACGCTGTGATCAAATACGGCCCCGGTGCCGTCCGTTCGAGTGAGAAACGGCGGCCCGGGGCTGTGTGCTGTCCGGCCCGGCTCCTTTGAGTACCTAGCGTGCCAGTGACCGATCGGCCCAGCCTTCGTTCCCCCGCTTGGGGGACTTGGCACAGGAAAGCGGATCAACTGAGGAGTACGCCCATGGTGGCCCCGCCGGACAACGACGTGCTCTGGGCACGCGCCCTGCACTTCCAGCACCACGACGGCTCCCCTGCGCTGCAAGGCGTCTCGCTCGGCGTCCAGGAGGGCGAGATCCTCGCCGTCAGCGGCCCCCGCGGCAGCGGCAAGAGCACGCTTCTGGGCTGCCTGTCCGGACTGCTGCGGGCCGGGAGCGGCGAGGTGTGGTTCAACAGCGTCCCCGTGCACAGGATGGGTCCCCTCGCCCGGGAACGGCTGCGCCGCGACCGCTTCGGCTGGATCGACCCGGCCCCCGTCCTGGTCCCCGAGCTGAACGTCTGGGAGAACGCCGCGCTCCCCCTGATGCTGCGCGGCACCAGCCGCCGACGTGCCAAGAAGGTCGCCCTGGAGTGGCTGGAGCGTCTCGACATCGGCGACAGCGCCCGCAGGCGCCTGCACCAACTGCGCCAGGCCGAGCGGCAGCGGGTCTGCATCGCCCGTGCGCTGGCCCCCTCCCCGACGGTCCTGTTCGCCGACGAGCCCACCGCTCCGCTGCACCGCGCCGACCGCGGGCACGTGCTGCGTACGCTCACCACGGCGGCCCGCTCGCACGGCATCACGGTGGTCCTGGCCACCCACGACCCGGAGACCGCGGCGCTCGCCGACCGCACGGTCTCCCTGCTCGACGGGCGGCGCGTGAACACCGTGCACCTGCCGCCGGTCCCCGAGACGGAAGGCCGGGCCGCGTGCTCGCTCTCCGTCTGACCCGCCGCGCCCACCCGGCCGTCCAGCTGCGCCGTCTCCTGGTGGCTGCGGCGTCGGCCGGGACCGGTTTCCTCCTGCTGTGCACCCTCGGCCACGCGATGAGCCACCCGGACACGCCGGCCGCATCCGTCCTCCGTCTGGCCTGGTGTGCGGTGCCGGCGGCCGCCACGGTCCACTTCGCGGTGGCCGTCGCCCGCACCGATCCCTGCACCCGGCCGCGCGACGGCCTCTCGGCGATCGGCCTCGGTCCGGCCCGCCAGATGGCCTTCTCGGCCACGACGACGGCCCTGTCCACGGCCCTCGGCTCGATGCTGGCCCTGCTGTTCTTCCTCCACCTGCGCGGCGACCTCACGGGCATGCCCTTCGACGGAGCGGCGACCGAGTTCCTCGCCGCGGGCACCCCACTCCCCCTCCCGGCAACCCTGACCCTCCTCACCCTGATCCCGGCAGCCGCATCCCTGTCGGTCGCCTTGGTCCTACGCCCCCGAGACCCGCGGCACCCGTCCCGCCCAACCCGCCCATCCCGCCGAGCCGCGGGCAGTCGTGCCGCTGGGGCGATGGGGGTCCCCCCGCTCGAGCGAAGTCGAGAGTGGGGGAGGGTGGGCGCTGGGGGTCCCCCCTCTGGGGGAGGCACCCCGCAAGCGCCGGGCAGCGCGACCAACCCCTCAGCCACACACTGGGCACCTGATACCCCCGGCGCCCCGACCGTACCCACACCCACCCGCACCCCACCCCATCCCACCGCCACTCTCCCCTGGGGCATCGCCACCCTCGCCGCCGGCCTGGCCGCAGAGGCCTACACCGCCCACACCAGCACCACCGGCCTCTCCATGCCCGGCAGCCCACCCAGCGGTCCCGCAGGCCTGCTCCTCGGCTGGGCCCTGGCCGCCCTGGGCCTGACCCTGGCCGGCCCAGGCCTCACCCACCTCTGCGGCCACCTCCTCCAGGCAGCCCGCCCCGGCGCCGTGCGCCTCCTCGCCGGCCGCGTCCTCATGGAGGAAGCCACCCGCATCGGCCGCCCCGTCGGCGTCGTCTGCGCGGCCGGGTCCGCCGCGTACGCCGTGGCCACCCTGCACGACCCGGACGGCCCGGCCTTCGGCCCGCTGACGACCCTCGGCGTCCTCCTCGTCGCGGGCTGCACGCTCGCCACCCTGCTCACCGCCGCCGTCGAGGCCAAGCACGTCCGCGCCGACACCACCGCCGCCCTGCTGCGCCTCGGCGCCCCGGCCACGATGCTGCGTGGCGCCGCCACCCTCCGCGCCGGCGCCCTCCTCGCGGTGTTCGGCCCGCTGGCCGTGTTCGTCGCCGAGCTCGCGGCCCGGCCGCTGGCCCACTGAAGCTCGTACGGAAAAATTCTCCGACCGCCGATGAGTTTCCGACGGCCCTCGGGTCTACCCCACCGAACGGCACAAGCCCGATGGGAGAGACGACACATGTACCAGCAGATGATCTTCGTGAACCTGCCCGTGAACGACCTCGACGCCTCCAAGAAGTTCTTCACGGAGCTCGGCTACACGCTCAACCCGCAGTTCAGCGACGAGAACGCGGCGTCCGTCGTGATCAGCGACACGATCGTCGCGATGCTGCTGACCAAGCCGTTCTACGCGACGTTCACGAAGAAGGAGATCGCGGACGCCACGAGGACCAGCGAGGTGCTGATCTGTCTGAGCGCCGAGAGCCGCGAGAAGGTCGACGAGCTGGTCGAGAAGGCGGTGGCGGCGGGCGGCACGGCGTCGGAACAGGTCCAGGACCACGGCTTCATGTACGGCCGCGCTTTCGACGACCTGGACGGCCACACCTGGGAGGTCATGTGGATGGACCCGGCGGCCGTCGAGGGCTGAGCCGCACGCATGCCTAGCATGGGCGGGTGCAGCCGACACCACCCGCCCACGCGCCCCACACCGCTTCCCACGACCGTGAGATCGAGTCCCTCGCCGAGTTCGACGAGGTCGTAGCCGTGCAGGGGACACTCGCCCACTTCCGCGTCCAGGCCGTCGATCTGACGGACCGTACGGACGCACTGCTGTCCGTCGACACCAAGGGCGCCGTCTTCCTCGGCTGTCCGATGGACGAGGCTGCGGCCACCCGGGTGCGCGCCGCCGGCGCCCTGGTCTTCCCGCCCGTCCCGGACCTCCCCTTCGACCCGTACCGCGGCTTCGCCTACACCCCCGACGAGCTGTTCGACTCGCTCGACCAGGGCTACGAGGCCACGCCGGACGCCCGGTCGTACGCCTGGCTCCAGGAGACGAAGGCGGACGGCGACGTCTTCGCGTCCATGCTGCGCGCGGTCCACGACGACGCCATCTCCGACGCGCTGGACGAACTCCTCACCGGCGCCCGCGTGGTGGGCGTCATGGGCGGCCACGCGATGGCTCGCGGCACGGAGGCCTACGCGGGCGCGGCCCGCCTCGGGCGGGAGCTGGCCCGCGCGGGCTTCACCGTCGCGACCGGCGGCGGCCCCGGCGCGATGGAGGCGGCGAACCTCGGCGCGTACGCCGCTCCGTACGGCGACGAGATGCTCATGGACGCCCTCCAACTCCTCGCCAAGACACCGGAGTTCACCCCGTCGATCACCGACTGGGCACGCACCGCCTTCGAAGTGCGCGGCCGCTGGCCGGACGGCGGCCCCTCCGTCGGCATCCCCACCTGGTTCTACGGCCACGAGCCGCCGAACCCGTTCGCCGCGCACATCGCCAAGTACTTCGCCAACGCCACCCGCGAGGACGGCCTGCTGGCCCGCTGCACCGCGGGCGTGGTCTTCCTGCCGGGCGCCGCCGGCACCGTGCAGGAGATATTCGACAACGCGACCCCCAACTACTACGAGTCCCGCGGCGAGCCCACCCCCATGGTCCTGGTGAACCGCGCCCACTGGACGGAGAAGCTGCCGACATGGCCGCTGCTCCGAGCGCTCGCGCGGGAGCGTTCGATGGAGGCCCGGATCGCCCTGGTCGACGGGATCGAGGAGGCTCCGGCGGCGTTGAAACGTCTCGGCGGTTAATAAGCGGGCAAAGCCAACCGTCATGATGCGCAGACGGATTGACACTCCTTATGGAGCGCTTATAAACCTGTGAGTCTCCTGGGGGTGGTGAGCATCGGCAGGGACTAGGGACTGTCGCCTCATCTCCCCCTCAAACCCCCCGCATTACGCGCATCCCATGAAGGACAAACGTGTCCATAACTCGCCGTAACGCACGCCGTTCCGTGCGCATCCTCGGTGTCGTCTCCGCCTCTGCCGCGCTCGCGCTCGGCGCCGCGGGCAACGCGCTCGCCTGCAACATCAGTGAGTTCTCGGCCGCGGCCGAGTGCGACGGCACCAAGGGCGTCATCACGGTCACCGACAAGGACCCGGCCGGCACCCCGGCGACCGTCTCCGTCTACCTCGAGAACAACGGGGCCGACGAGCGGCTCGTCGGCAAGCAGGTGGTCAAGGGCTCCCGCGAGGGCGTCACGATCACCTTCACCGAGGACTGGAAGCCGGGCGCGACGTACCGCATCCACGTCAAGGCCGGCAACCAGGTCGACGAGGACATCAAGCCGAACCTGGTCACCCCGGCCACCGCCTGCACGACCGAGGAGACCCCGAGCCCCACCCCGACTCCGTCCGAGACGCCGTCGGAGTCGGCGACCCCCTCGGCCCCGGCCGAGTCCGACACCCCGACCCCGACGGCCTCGGAGGGCGGCAGCAGCGCGCCCGCGGACACCGCGAGCAACGCTCCGTCGCCCGCGGCCGGTGCCGGTGACTCCAACCTCGCCGAGACCGGCGCCGACTCCAACACCGGTCTGATCGCCGGCATCGCGGCCGCCCTGGTCGCCGTCGGCGGCGGCGCGGTGTTCTTCGGCATGCGCCGCCGCGGGGCGAGCAGCGACCGCTGATCCTCCGTCCGGCCCGACCGGCTGTGGCCCGTCCCGTTCCCGGGGCGGGCCACACGCGTCTCAGCCGAACGTCGCCCGCTCCAGCCAGAACTCCAGCAGCTCCCGCTCGCCGAGCACCTCCACCTCGGGGCTGTCCAGCGGCAGACGGCGATAGAAGGCGAGCAGGACGGAGGTGAGCGGGCCGCGCAACGCGACCGTCGCCTTCTCGTGGCCGCGCCGCCAGGTGACCCCGTCCTCGGTGAGCTCGATCACCCACTCGGCGTTCAGCTCCGGCCCGGTGTCCGTGGCGTGCAGATGGATGCTCCGGCCCGGCCCACGCAACTCCCGTGCCGTGTCGTGCGGAGCCGTCCGCTGGACGAACTCGACGATCTGCAGCCACTCGTCGATCGCGTCCACGGCCACGTCGGGCGCGACCTCGTACGGCAGCTTCGCGGCGAGCGTGGCGTCGGCGCGGTGGACGGTGACCTCGTGGGTCATCCGACGGGCCCAGAAACCGGCGTCGGGGATCCCGGCCCAGCTCCACACCTCGGCGTCCGGCCCGGCCTCCCGCAGGGTGCCGACCAGCATCTCGCCGCTCTCGGCCAGCCAGGCGTCCAGCGCGGCCGCGTCCCCCTCGGTCTCCGGCCCGCCGCCACCCGGGACCTGGTCCTCCGGGATGTCCTCCCCGGACCGGGTGCGCACCAGCAGCTCCACCCAGCGCAGGGCGCGGCCCACATGCCGTACGAGCTGCTCCAGGGACCAGTCGGGGCAGGTCGGCACGGTGGCGGACAGATCGGCTCCGGAGGTCACCACGGACCTCAGCAACCGCATCTGGTGGGCGATCTCGTCGCAGTACCGGTCGTGTGCGAGGTGCGTCATGGGCGGCACCCTACGGTGCGGTCGATCACGGGAGCACCACGATTTCGGCCACGTCGAACTCGACCCCGACCGCGTCCCCCACCTCCGGCGCCTCCCGCAGCGCACACGCCGCCTCCAGCCGCGGGGCGCCCTCGGGCTGCAGATGTACGGCGACATGGGTGCCCTTGAACGTGCGCGCGGCCACCGTGCAGCGCAACCCGGCGTCGGCCGGCACGAGGCGCACACCGGCGGGCCGTACGAGGACCGTGCCCGCCCCCTGCGCCGCCCCCTCGGGCACCGGCAGCTTGCCCCACGGCGTGTCCGCGGCCTGTCCGCTCACCGTCGCCGCGACCACGTTGTCGAAGCCCAGGAAGCGGGCCACGAACTCGTCCGCCGGCCGCTGCCACACCTCGAGCGGCGTACCGGACTGCGCGATCCGCCCGTCCCGCATCACCACCACCCGGTCGGCGAGCGCGAAGGCCTCGCCCTGGTCGTGCGTCACCGCGAGCACGGTCGTCCCCAACCGGCCGAACAGCTCCCGGAGTTCGACCACCAACCGTTCCCGCAGCGACCGGTCCAGCTGGCCGAGCGGCTCGTCCAGCATGAGCAGCCGTGGCCGCGGCGCCAGCGCCCGGGCCAACGCAACCCGCTGCTGCTCACCCCCGGACAGCGCGGCGACGGCCCGACGTGCGGCACCCGGCAGCCCGACGAGCTCCAGCAACTCCCGTACGTGCTCGCCCTGTTGCCTCTTCGACGCCCCGTGCATCCGCAGCCCGAACGCCACGTTGCCGCCCACGTCCCGTTGCGGGAACAGCTGATGGTCCTGGAACATCAGCCCCACGCCCCGCTTGTGAGCGGGCACGCCCGCCTGGTTCCGCCCGTCGAGTACCACCCGTCCGGCGTCCAGCGGTTGCAGCCCGGCGACCGCCCGCAGCAGCGTCGACTTGCCACTGCCACTCGGCCCGAGCACGCACACGACCTCGTGCTCGGCGACGCCCAGGTCGACGCGGTCGAGCGCGGCCCACCCGCCGAACCGTACGGTCGCGCCCTCAAGGCTCAGCAGCATCAGAACTCCCCCGTCCGGTCGGTCCGCAACCGCTCCAGCACCAGCAGCGCCACCGCGCACACCACCATGAGAATCGTCGAAAGGGCCATCGCCTGCCCGTAATTGAGCTCGCCGGGCCGACCCAGCAGCCGCGCCACCGCGACCGGCAGCGTCGGGTTGTCCGACCGCGCGATGAAGACCGTCGCCCCGAACTCCCCGAGCGACACCGCGAAGGCGAACCCGGCCGCGACCAGCAGCGCCCGCCGCACCATCGGCAGATCGACCTCGCGCCATGCCCGCCACGGCGACGCCCCGAGCACCGCCGCCGCCTCCCGCAGCCGCGCGTCCACGGCCCGCAGCACGGGCAGCATGGTCCGTACGACGAAGGGGACCCCGACCAGCGCCTGCGCGAGCGGCACCAGGATCCATGAACTGCGCAGATCCAGCGGCGGTTCGTCGAGGGCGATGAGGAACCCGAAGCCCACGGTCACGGCGGACACGCCCAGCGGCAGCATCAGCAGCGCGTCGAACCCGCGCACGAACCGCCCGGCATCCCTCCGGGTCAGCGCCACGGCCGCCAGGCCGCCGATCAGCACAGCGATGGCGGTGGCGACGACGGCGTAGGTGAGCGAATTGTCGATCGCATCGATCGGCGGGACGAGGAAGGTCCCACCGTCCTCGCTGGTCAGCGCCCGGTAGTAGGCGAAGTCGGGCGCGTCCAGCGACCGCTGCACCAGCACGGCCAACGGCAGCAGAAGCAGCCCGGCAACGGAGGCGAGGACACCGGCAAGGAGCGCCCACTGGCCCACCCCCTGCGGCCTGCGCGCGGTCACGGAGGCGTCCACGAGGCGCAGGGCGGTCTCCCGTCGCCGTACGGTCCAGGCGTGCACGGCGAGGATGGCGCCCACCGCCAGGAACTGGATGATTGTGAGGACGGCGGCCGTCGACAGGTCGAAGACCTCGGAGGTCTGCCGGTAGATCTCCACTTCCAGGGTCGAGAAGGTCGGCCCGCCCAGGATCTGCACCACCCCGAAGGAGGTGAAGGTGAACAGGAAGACCATCAGCGCGGCGGCGGCCACGGCGGGCGCGAGCGCGGGCAGGGTCACGGTGCGCCAGGCGGAGAGCCGCGAGGCACCGAGCATCCGGGCGGCCTCCTCCTGTCGGGGGTCGAGTTGCGCCCAGAGCCCGCCGACCGTCCGTACGACGACGGCGTAGTTGAAGAAGACATGCGCCAGCAGGATCGCCCACACGGTGGTGTCCAGCCGTACGCCCCACAGCTCGTCGAGCAGCCCGCCACGCCCGACCAGCGCGAGGAACGCCGACCCGACGACCACCGTGGGCAGCACGAACGGCACGGTCACGACGGCCCGCAGGAGTTGCTTGCCGGGGAAGTCGAAGCGGGCGAAGACATACGCGCCGGGCAGTGCGACCAGCAGCGTCAGCGCGGTCGAGGCGAGCGCCTGCCAGGTGGTGAACCACAGCACGTGCCGGATGTCTGACTGTGTGAGGACGTCCGCGATCCTGCCGAGCTGCCAGCCCCCGTCGGCCTTCAGCCCGCGGGCGACGATCGCGGCCACGGGATAGGCGAAGAAGGCGGCGAAGAACGCGACGGGCAGGGCGATGAGCCCGAGCCGCGCCGCGCCGCCCTTCGTGACGCGCTTCTTGTGGGCTACTTCAGTACGAGCGAGGTCCACGACTTGACCCACTGGTCGCGGTTGGCGGCGATCTCGGCCGGGTCCATGGTCTGCGGATCCTTGGCCTGCGGCCCGTACTTCGCGAACTCCGGCGGCACCTCGGCACCCTCCCGCACCGGGTAGACGAACATGTTGAGCGGCATGTCGTCCTGGAACTCCTTGGTGAGCAGGAAGTCGAGCAGCGCCTTGCCGCCCTCGGTGTTCCGCGCGTTGCTCAGCAGCCCCGCGTACTCGATCTGCCGGAAGCAGGTGCCGGTCGCGACCCCGGTCGGCGCGGTCTTCGGCTTCGGGTCGGCGAAGACGACCTCGGCGGGCGGGGAGGAGGCGTACGACACGACGAGCGGCCGGTCGCCCCCGGCCTTCCGGCCGCTCGACGAACCCGAGAACTCCTCGTAGTACGCCTGCTCCCAGCCGTCGACGACCTTCACACCGTTGGCCTTGAGCTTCTTCCAGTAGTCCTGCCAGCCGGCGTCGCCGTACTTCGCGGCGGTACCGAGCAGGAAGCCGAGGCCGGGCGAGGAGGTGGCGGCGTTCTCGGTGACCAGAAGGTTCTTGTACGCGGGCTTGGTCAGGTCGTCGAAGGACTGCGGCGGGTCCAGCTTGTGTTCGGTGAAGTAGGCCTTGTCGTAGTTGACGCAGATGTCTCCGGTGTCGACGGGCGTGACCCGGTGCTTGTCCTGGTCGACCCGGTACTCGGGCAGGACGAGGTCGGCGCCCTTCGCCTCGTACGGCTGGAAGAGGCCGTTGTCGAGGGCGCGTGACAGCAGCGTGTTGTCGACGCCGAAGAAGACGTCGCCCTGCGGGTTGTCCTTGGTCAGGATCGCCTTGTTGACGGCCTGCCCAGCGTCGCCGTCCTTGAGGACCTTCACCGTGTATCCGGACTGCTTCTCGAAGTCCGCCAGCACGCCCTTGGACACGGCCCACGAGTCGTGGCTGACGAGGGTGACCGTCTTGGAGTCCCCGGAGCCCCCGCTGCCGGACTCGGAAGAAGACCCGCATGCGGACAGCGTGATCAGGCCCAGCCCGACGACCACGGCTGTGAACTTCCTGGTGTTGCTCACCGATTTCCTCCTGGCTGACCAGGAAGAGACGCGGCCCTGCCCGGGGACCTTCGGACGGCTCCCGGGCAGGGCGCAACAGCTTGAGTGACGACCGATCTCCCTACCCAGAATGACCTGGGCGAGGTTCAGAGGGTCTGCGGACTGTCCCGCACTCTCAGCGCTGTGGCGCTCCCCTGTCGGAATATGAAGATGTGTACGGCGTCAGACTACCGCTCGGTGGCCGCCAGCTGACCACACGCCCCGTCGATCTCCTGACCTCGGGTGTCCCGGATGGTCACCGGCACGCCGTGCGCGGCGATGGCCTCGACGAACGCCTTCTCGTCCTCGGGCCGTGAGGCCGTCCACTTCGAGCCCGGCGTCGGGTTCAGGGGGATCAGATTCACGTGCACGGGCCTGCCCTTGAGCAGCCGGCCGAGCCGGTCGCCGCGCCAGGCCTGGTCGTTGATGTCCCGGATCAGCGCGTACTCGATGGACAGCCGGCGCCCCGACCTGGCCGCGTACTCCCACCCGGCGTTGAGGACTTCCCGCACCTTCCACCGTGTGTTGACGGGGACGAGGGTGTCACGCAGCTCGTCGTCGGGCGCGTGCAGCGAGATGGCCAGTCGGCACTTGAAGCCCTCGTCGGCGAAGCGGTGGATCGCCGGCACCAGTCCGACGGTCGACACGGTGATCCCGCGCTGCGACAGCCCGAGTCCGTCCGGCTCGGGGTCGGTGAGGGCGCGGATCGCGCCGACGACGCGCTTGTAGTTGGCGAGGGGCTCGCCCATGCCCATGAAGACGATGTTCGACAGCCGTGCGGGACCGCCGGGGATCTCGCCGTCCCTCAGCGCCCGCATCCCGTCCACGATCTGGTGCACGATCTCGGCGGTGGACAGATTCCGGTCCAGCCCCGCCTGCCCGGTCGCACAGAACGGGCAGTTCATCCCGCAGCCGGCCTGCGAGCTGATGCACATGGTCACCCGGTCCGGGTACCGCATCAGCACCGACTCGACGAGCGTCCCGTCGAACAGCCGCCACAGCGTCTTGCGGGTGGTGTCCGCATCGGTCGACAGATGCCGTACGACGGTCATCAGCTCGGGCAGCAACGCCTCCCGCAGCTTCGCGCGGGACCCGGCCGGGATGTCGGTCCACTGCTCCGGGTCGTGCGCGTACCGCGCGAAGTAGTGCTGCGAGAGCTGCTTGGCACGAAACGGCTTCTCACCGATCTCGGCCACGGCTTCCCTGCGCTCGGCAGGCGTGAGATCGGCAAGGTGCCGCGGCGGCTTCTTGGCTCCGCGCGGGGCGACGAAAGTGAGTTCTCCGGGCTTAGGCATGGCTGTACCAGTGTCGCAGATCGACTGGGGAGGACGATTCCCCCGACGTCGGGCGGCCTACAGGCTGTCCAGGAACCTCGCGACCGCCGCAACCGCGCGGTCCCTGCGGCGGTGTGCCTTGCTGCAGTATCGCCGTCTGCGCCACCAGCGGCGCGGCTGCGGGATCGGCGTACGGCACCAACGGCACGGCCGCGTCCGGGGCTCGGGTCTGCCACTCATGCCGCCGGACAGTGTCGACACCGCGCCCCCTCTCCGCGCCGGCGACCGCCCGTCATCAGGCGGGCCCCGCCGCAAGGAGCAGCCAGGTGGACGCGGTCGCCGGTCAGTGACCCGAGCTTGTCAGCACCCGGGGCGCGACGAGCGTACCCAGGTGTCCGCGCGCGGGGCACGGGGTTTTGAACGGAAAGGGCCCGCCACCCCCGAGGGCAGCGGGCGTCCGCATGGGAGGACGGTGATCAGCCGGACCCCACGAACAGCACCAGCAACAGCCACACCACCGGAGCCGTCGGCAACAGAGAGTCCAGCCGGTCCATGATGCCGCCGTGGCCCGGCAGCAGCGTGCCCATGTCCTTGATGCCGAGGTCCCGCTTGATCATCGACTCACCGAGGTCGCCCAGCGTGGCACTCGCCGCGACCGCGAGGCCGAGCAGCAGACCCTGCCACCACATGCCGTCGTCGATCAGGAACTGCATGCACAACGCACCCGCCACCATGGCGAAGCTGACCGCGCCGAGCAGCCCCTCACGGGTCTTGCCGGGGCTGATGCGCGGGGCGAGCTTGTGCCGGCCGAAGCGCCAGCCGACGGCGTACGCGCCCGTGTCGCTGACGACCGTCAGCAGCAGGAACAGGAAGACCCGGCGCGGACCGTCCTCGGCCGTCAGCATCATCGCGACGAACGTCGCGAGGAACGGCACGTAGAAGGCCGCGAAGACCCCCGCCGTGACGTCCTTGAGATAACCCTCCGGCGGTTCCGTCATCCGCCAGACCAGGACCGCGAGCGCGGTGAGCGCCATCGCCACCCAGGCGCCCTCGGCCCCGCGCACATACCCGGCGACGACCATCGCCGCGCCACCCACCGCGAGCGGCACGATCGGCGCCTTGATGCCCTTGCGCTCGTCGAGCCGTTTGGTCAGCTCCCACAGGCCCACCACGACGGCGACCGCGACGACCCCGACGAACACCGCCTTGACGATGAACAGAGACGCGACGATCACCGCGCCGAGTCCGACTCCGACCCCTATCGCGGCGCCCAGGTCGCGGCCCGCGCTCTTCTTCTGCGGTGCGGGCGCCGGCTGTGGGGCGTCGTGCATGGGCTCCGGATTCTGCGGCACCGCCGGATGGGGCTGCGCCGTCGGGCTCTCGTCGCGGAACAAGGGGCCGCCCAGCCGAGCGGCCCCCCGGTCGTCGTCCTGGTCTCCGCCGTGGGCGGACACGTCGGGCACGATGGGCATGGGGCGAGTCTGCTGCGCGTTGTGCGCATCGTACGTGGGACCCGCCGGGGCGGCCCCCGGGACAGGCCCCCCGTCGGACGGCGCCCAGTACCCGGCGTGCGGCGGCGCTCCCCAGGAAGAGTCGTTCATCAGACCTCGAGCAGCTCAGCTTCCTTGTGCTTGAGGAGCTCGTCCACCTGAGCGACGTACTTGTGCGTGGTGTCGTCGAGCTCCTTCTCCGCACGGCGGCCCTCGTCCTCGCCGATCTCGCCGTCCTTGATCAGCTTGTCGATGGCGTCCTTGGCCTTGCGGCGGACGGAGCGGATGGACACCTTGGCGTCCTCGCCCTTGCCCTTGGCGACCTTGATGTACTCGCGGCGGCGCTCCTCGGTGAGCTCGGGGAACACCACCCGGATGATGTTGCCGTCGTTGCTCGGGTTGACGCCGAGGTCGGAGTCGCGGATCGCCTGCTCGATATTGCGCAGCGCGCTCTTGTCGAACGGGGTCACGACCGCCATGCGCGGCTCCGGCACGGAGAACGAAGCCAGCTGGTTGATCGGCGTCGGCGCGCCGTAGTAGTCGGCCACGATCTTGTTGAACATCGCCGGGTGCGCACGGCCGGTGCGGATCGCGGCGAAGTCCTCCTTGGCGACCACGACGGCCTTCTCCATCTTCTCCTCGGCCTCGAGGAGGGTCTCTTCGATCACCACTTGCTCCTGCGTGTCTTGAGTAGGCCCGGCTGCGGTTCCTTGTCGGGGCCGGCGGCCGGCTGCGTCGCGTCTTCTTCCTGCACGGTTCCCGACCGGCAGGTCATTGTCCATCCCCTGGCCAGGGTCCGTTCCCTCCGTCCCTCGGACAGGTGTCCTCCCGCGGACGGAGACACCGGTCAGTCCCGGCTGCCTTGGTCACCCACCAGCGTGCCGATCTTCTCACCCTTGACAGCGCGGGCGATATTGCCCTCCTTCAGAAGCTCGAAGACCACGATCGGAAGCTTGTTGTCGCGGCACAGCGTGATGGCGGTGGCGTCGGCGACCTTCAGGTCCCGCGTGATGACCTCGCCGTAGCCGAGAGAGTCGAACTTGACGGCGTCCGGATTGGCCTTCGGGTCGGAGTCGTAGACCCCGTCCACACCGTTCTTGCCCATCAGCAGGGCCTCGGCGTCGATCTCCAGGGCGCGCTGGGCGGCGGTGGTGTCGGTGGAGAAGTACGGCATGCCCATACCGGCGCCGAAGATGACCACACGGCCCTTCTCCAGGTGCCGTACGGCGCGCAGCGGGATGTACGGCTCGGCGACCTGCCCCATGGTGATGGCGGTCTGCACCCGGCACTGGATGCCCTCCTTCTCCAGGAAGTCCTGGAGGGCGAGGCAGTTCATCACGGTGCCGAGCATGCCCATGTAGTCGGAGCGGGCCCGGTCCATGCCGCGCTGCTGGAGTTCGGCGCCGCGGAAGAAGTTGCCGCCGCCGATGACGACCGCGATCTGCGCGCCGTCACGTACGACGGCCGCGATCTCGCGGGCGATGGCGTGCACCACGTCCGGGTCGACGCCCAGGCCCCCGCCGCCTGAGAAGGCCTCTCCGGACAGCTTCAGCAGAAACCGGCCGCGTACTTTGCCGTCGTCGCTCTTCTCGACGCTGGTGGTCATGGGGATCTCCTCGTGGTGCACATACGAAGAAGGCCATTGCCGGTGGTGGGTTTGCATCCCATACGCGGCAATGGCCTCCTCGTCAGATCTGCTGTCGTCCGCCACACGCGCGGGCGGGGCTGCCTGCGCGAGCGGCACGGACGACTGCACCCGACCCTATCGGGATCGGGTACCCGTCGCTGTACGGACTCAGATGCCGACCTTGATGCGCGTGAAGCGCTTCAGGGTGACACCGGCCTCGTCCAGGACCTTCTGGACCGACTTCTTGTTGTCGAGCGCGTACGGCTGGCCGAGCAGCGTGGCGTCCTTGAAGAAGCCGTTCAGACGACCCTCGACGATCTTGCCGATCGCGGCCTCGGGCTTGCCCTCGGCGCGGGTGGTCTCCTCGGCGATACGGCGCTCGGTCTCGACGACCTCGGCCGGGACGTCCTCCTTGGAGAGGTACTTCGGCGCGAAGGCGGCGATGTGCTGGGCGATGCCCTTGGCGACCTCGGCGTTCGGCTTGTCGAACTCGACAAGGACACCGATCTGCGGCGGCAGGTCGGGCATCGTGCGGTGCATGTACGCGGTCACGAAGCCGTCGGAGAACTGCGCGAAGCGGTCCAGGACGATCTTCTCACCGAGGTTGGCGTTGGCCTCGTCCACGAACGCCTGGACGGTCTTGCCGGGCTCGATCTCGGAGGCGAGCAGGGCCTCCAGGTCGGCCGGGGAGGTCTTGGCGACGTGCTCGGCGATGGCCTGGGCCACGGCCTGGAACTTCTCGCCCTTGGCGACGAAGTCCGTCTCGCACTTCAGCTCGACGAGGACGCCGGAGGAGTTGTCGTCGGCGATGATGGAGACCACGGCGCCGTTCTCGGCGGAGCGGCCCTCGCGCTTGGCGACGCCCTTCTGGCCCTTGATGCGCAGCGCCTCGACGGCCTTCTCGACGTTGCCCTCGGCCTCGTCCAGCGCCTTCTTGCAGTCCATCATGCCGGCGCCGGTGAGCTCACGGAGCTTCTTGACGTCGGCGGCGGTGTAGTTCGCCATGAGTCTGTGAATCTTTCTCGAAGTCTGGAAGATCGAAGATCTGCGGGGTTCTGCGATCCGCATGCATCTGCAGATCTACGACACTCCGCTGACCTACGGGTGAACGGCGGGAGCGGTCTTCATGCACCGCTCCCGCCGTCAACGCTGACGGGACGGTCAGGCCTGCTCGCCCTCGGCGGCCGGAGCCTCAGCGGCCGGAGCCTCGGCAGCCGGCGCCTCCGTGGCGGGAGCCTCGGCGGCAGCCTCCGCGGCCGGAGCCTCCTCGGCCTTCTTCTCACCCTCGAGCAGGTCGCGCTCCCACTCGGCGAGCGGCTCGCCCGCGGCCTTCTCACCCTTGCCCTCGGCGGCGACGCCGGAGCGGGCGATGAGGCCCTCGGCGACGGCGTCGGCGATCACACGGGTGAGCAGGGTGACGGAGCGGATCGCGTCGTCGTTCCCCGGGATCTTGTAGTCGACCTCGTCGGGGTCGCAGTTGGTGTCGAGGATCGCGACGACCGGAATGTTCAGCTTCCGGGCCTCACCAACGGCGATGTGCTCCTTCTTGGTGTCCACGATCCAGACGGCGCTGGGCACCTTCTGCATCTCGCGGATACCACCGAGGGTCTTCTCCAGCTTGGCCTTCTCGCGCGAGAGCACGAGAAGCTCCTTCTTGGTCAGACCGGAGGACGCGACGTCCTCGAAGTCGATCTGCTCGAGCTCCTTGAGGCGCTGCAGACGCTTGTAGACGGTCGAGAAGTTGGTGAGCATGCCGCCCAGCCAGCGCTGGTTGACGTAGGGCATGCCGACGCGGGTGGCCTGCTCGGCGATGGCCTCCTGCGCCTGCTTCTTCGTGCCGACGAACATGACCGTGCCGCCGTGGGCGACGGTCTCCTTGACGAACTCGTAGGCGCGGTCGATGTACGACAGCGACTGGAGCAGGTCGATGATGTAGATGCCGTTGCGCTCGGTGAAGATGAAGCGCTTCATCTTCGGGTTCCAGCGACGGGTCTGGTGACCGAAGTGGACGCCGCTCTCCAGCAGCTCCCGCATCGTGACGACGGCCATGGCCGTTCTCCTTGTGTTTCTCGGTTGTGCCGCGGATGCCGGACGGCTCCCGCGCCTGACGCCCACATGCGCCTTGCCACAAAGGGACCGAGGGGCGCTGATACGGACCGTTGCCGGCCCTGGTATCGGGGCGTGCGAAGTCGACCCGGTGGCCCGGGTCGCCATCAGAAGTGTACGGGACCCAGGAGGTCCCGGGTGACGCCGCTGTCCACAACTCGGGAGTAATCCACAGGTTTCGGCCGGATCGGCGGGAGTGCGGCACGGTTCTCGCATGCGAGCGATGCGATGTGTACGAGGTGTACGAGCGACGTGGGGGTTGCTGCTGGGGCTGACGCTGACCGTCCTGGCCACCGCGGCCCGGGCGGACGACCCGCCACCGACCGCGCCGCCGAGGGCGGACGCCCCGGTACCGGTGATCGGCCGTACGTGGCCGGTGGGGTTACGCCCCTCCGTGCTGCGCGGCTGGGACCCCCCTGCCACGCCGTACGGCCGGGGCCACCGGGGCGTGGACCTGGCGGCCCCGCCCGGAACACCGGTACGGGCAGTGGCGGCGGGCCGGGTGTCGTTCGCGGGGCGGGTGGCCGGAAAGGGGGTTGTAGCGATCGAACTCACGGGGACCGGCGACCCGCCTCTCCGAACGACATACGAACCGGTCCATGCCTCGGTCAAGAAGGGAGACGAGGTCGAGCCGGGCGAGCCAGTGGGCACGGTGGAGCCGACGGGCTCTCACTGCGCGGTCACGTGCGTGCACTGGGGCTTGCTGAGGGACGCCACGTACCTGGACCCGTTGTCGTTGCTACCGCCCTGGCTCCTGCACCGGGGGCCGTCCCGACTGCTACCGGTACTCGGGGTACCCCTACCACCGCCGTAGCTGCGGGCAGTCGTGCCGCTGGGGCGATGGGGGTCCCCCCGCTCGAGCGAAGCCGAGAGTGGGGGAGGGTGGGCGCAGCGGCACCCAGCCAACGCCGGCGAGTGCCACCCCCGGCCCGCACCGGCCCACGCTCAGCCGCGAACTCCCCGCAACACCATCCCCACCGCAGCCTCCGCGATCACCCCCGGCTCCTCCGCCGCCCCCAGTTCAATCCGCCGCACAGCCGCGTCCACAACCCCCTGCAGCAGCATCGCCGCCAACCGCGGCTCCGCATGCCCCATCTCCCCCAGCGCCTCGACGATCATCGAGACCAGCCCTCCGTGCGCCGCCCGGATCTTCTCCCGCGCCCCGGCATCCAGCTCACTGGCCGAAATCGCCACCACGGCCCGATGCCGCCGGTCCCCGACGAGCTCCAGCTGCTTGCGCACATACGCCTCGACCTTGGCCTCCGGCCCGTGCGCCCGTTCCATCGCCGCCGACACTTCCGCCGCCCAGACCGGGAAGTCGACCGCACACAGCTCCTCGACCACGGCGGCCCGTGACCGGAAGTACTCGTACACGGACGACCGCGCAAGGCCCGTCCGCTCGGCCAGGGCCGGGAAGGTCAGCGCTTCCGTCCCACCCTCGGACAGCAGGGAACGAGCCGCGTCCAGCAGGGCGGCTCGTTGCATCGACCGGTGCTCGGCCACGGAGGCCGCTCGAATCCTTGGCACGTCCACCACTTTACGGACGCGGCACCCGGGGCGGGAGTGAATCGCGTCGCCCCGCCGGCGTTCAACCAGGTCAACGCCCGAAGCCTGCCAGTTTCGCGCGCAGCTGGAGCACGGACTTGGTGTGGATCTGACTGACCCGGCTCTCGGTCACCCCGAGCACATTGCCGATCTCGGCGAGCGTGAGCCCCTCGTAGTAGTACAGCGTGACCACGGTCTTCTCCCGCTCGGGCAGCGTGTTGATCGCCCGCGCCAGGAACCGCCGCAGCTCCCGGTCCTCGGCCACCTCCACCGGATTGTCCGCGGCGGTGTCCTCCAGCGTGTCCATGACGCTCAGCCCGTCGCCGCCGTCGCCCCCGACGTGCAGCAGCTCCTCCAACGCCACCACGTTGGCCAGTGACAACTGGCTGAATACCGCGTGCAGTTCGTCGACCGCCATGCCCAGCTCGGCGGCCACTTCGCTCTCCGTCGGCGTCCGCCGCAGCCGTGCCTCCAGCGTCGCGTAGGCCCGCTCCACATTGCGCGCCTTCTGCCGCACGGACCGCGGGATCCAGTCCAGCGCCCGCAGCTCGTCGATCATCGCGCCGCGGATCCGCGTGATCGCGTACGTCTCGAACTTGATCTCCCGGTCGATGTCGAACTTCTCGATCGCGTCGATCAGCCCGAACACCCCGGACGACACGAAGTCCGCCTGCTCGACGTTGGGCGGCAGCCCCACGCTCACCCGCCCGGCCACGTACTTCACGAGCGGCGAGTAGTGCAGGATCAGCTGCTCCCGCAACCGCTCGTCCCCCGTCGCCTTGTACGACCGCCACAACTCGTCGAGCGTCGAGGGAGCGGGCGGCCGCACGCTGCCACCGTCACGGGCGGCTGGGGGGATCGCCGCCCGGTCGGACCCGGAGGTGTGCTGGGGCATTCGTCGCCTTGTGCCGTTCTGCCGTTAAGGGTGGTGCCTGGGGGAGCTGTCGGTCTGATGTCGAGTTGCCGGACTGTGTCGGGATCCTTGTGAGCGTAGCGTGACTGAAGAGTCGCGGCGTGCGAAGGACGGGGCCGGACCCATGCGCAGATACGTTCCGCCGGGTGCCCCGTAGGGTCATGGCGGTCGCTCTCCGTGACCGCCAGGGCCCATCAACTGCGGGATTTCCCAAGGGCGTCGAGCTTTCCCTCGGACGGCCGAACACGCACGGTCAGCACGGGCTCCGACCGCCTTGAACGGAGATCATGGCCTGGCGTGTCAACTTCCAGCCGTCGCCGTGTCGTTCGACGTAACCAAGTGCCCTGAGTTCGTACAGTCTCGCGATCGCGTCATCCTCCGTCGTCGGCGTGCCGCGTGCGATCTCCTCGGCCGTGGCTGCTCCGCGGGCGGGCAGGGCGGCCAGGACGCGCCGTGCGCCGGGCGCCAGCAGATCCCGCGGCAGCACCGGCCCTCGGCGGTCCGGAGCCAGCTCCCCCATGTCTCCGACGAGTTCCACCACCTCCGCCGCGTCGGTGACCAGCGTCGCGTCCCCGCGCAGCAGTTCGTGCACGCCTGCCGACAATCCACTGGTGGTCGGCCCGGGCACCCCCATCGTGTGACGCCCCAGCCGTTGCGCTGCCCGCGCCGTGACGAGTGAGCCACTGCGGTAGGCGGCCTCGACGACGACGGTTCCCCGGGTGAGCGCGGCGATCACTCTGTTCCTGACGATGAACCGGCTCGGCGTCGGATGATCACCGGGCGGCAACTCGCCGACCACCAGCCCCTGGTCTGCGATCCTGGTGATCAACTGGGTGTGGCCGCGCGGGTAGGGCCGGTCGACCCCGCAGGCGAGGACGGCGACGGTTGCACCACCCGCGCCGAGGGCACCGCGATGAGCGGCGCCGTCCACGCCGTAGGCGCCGCCGGACACCACCACCCAGCCGCGCTCCGCGAGGCCGGCCGCAAGGGTGACGGCCATGTGCGCGCCGTACTCGGTGCAGGCCCGGGCACCCACGACGGCGACGGATCTCAGCGCCCACATCCGCAGACTGGGCCGGCCCCTGATCCACAGCCCGAGCGGCCTCGCCTCCCCCAGGTCGTCCAGCTGCCCCGGCCACTCCGCGTCCCCCGGACACACAAACCGCACGCCGGCGTCCCGCGCGACGCGGAGATCGCGCTCCGGCTGGGCCGGCCTGGCCCGCGCCAGCAGCCCGGCCCACCGTTTCTCACTCACCCCTGGCAAGGGCCTCCCGCCCTCCCGCAAGCGTCGTACCACCTGCCCCACCCCGAATTCGCGCACCCACCGCCCGGCAACCGCGTCACCGGGCTCGATGACGCGGGTGAGGAAGACACGGGAGAGCAGCTCGTCGTCCGGATCGCTGCCGCTCATGTCAGCGCCCCGATGGCCATCGGCACACCGCGCGGCACTCCCGTACGCAGTTGCAGCGCCAGGGCGACGTCCGTCGCGTCGGGCCGGTCGTGTCCCACGAGGTCGGCGACGCTCCAGGCGACCCGCAGCACCCGGTCGATTCCGCGTGCCGTCAGCGCGCCCCGCTCCAGATTGCGTTCCGCCTCGTCCATCGCGCCGGTCGCGGCGTGCCAGCGGCTGCGCAGCTCCCGGCCGGGCACCTCGCTGTTCGTCCGCCAGGGCGTACCGGCGAAGCGTGCTGCGGCCCGCTCCCGCGCCGCCCGGACACGGTCGGCGACCGTCGCCGTGGACTCGCCCCGCACACCGCGGTCGGCGAGCTGGGCGCGGGTGACGCGGTCCACCTCGACTCTGAGGTCGACCCGGTCGAGGAGTGGTCCCGAGAGCCGGGCCTGGTAGCGGCGGATCACCGAGGGCGGGCACTCGCACAGACTGTCGTTCTGCGAGAAGCGGCCGCAGGGGCACGGGTTCGCGGCGAGCACCATCAGGAATCTCGCCGGGAACCGCACCACCCCCGTACTGCGGGCGATCACGACATGCCCCGACTCCAGGGGTTGTCGCAGGGCGTCGAGTGCATGGCTGCTGAACTCCGGCGCCTCGTCGAGAAAGAGCACCCCTCGATGGGACAGCGACACGGCGCCGGGGCGGGCCATCCCCGGGCCGCCGCCGACCAGCGCCTGCATGGTGGCCGAGTGGTGCGGGGCGCAGTAGGGAGCGGTGTCGATCATGGGTTTGCCCGGGGGCAGCAGGCCCGCCACGGAGTGCACCGCCGTCACCTCCAGCGCCTCCTCGCGGCCGAGCCTGGGCAGGACGGCGGGCAGCCGCTCCGCGAGCATCGTCTTCCCGGCACCGGGCGGTCCCGACAGGAGGAGATGATGTCCGCCGGCCGCGGCGACCTCCACGGCGGTCCGGGCCGAGGTCTGTCCGACGACGTCGGCGAGGTCGTGGTCCTGGTCGTGCTGCGCGGCGCCGGAGCTGTGCATGCCCGTCGCCGCGCCGGTGCCGGGAACCCGCAGGCCGGCGAGCAGTGGGTCGGGACGTCCCGGTTCAGCCGGTTCCTCGTCGGGGACGGGCTCGTCCGCCAGTACGGCGATCAGCTGGCGCAGACTGCGCACGCCCAGCACGGACACTCCGGGCACCAGGGAGGCCTCGGCTGCCGCGCACTCCGGCACGACCACCTGCTCATAGCCCGCGTCCGCCGCGGCGAGCACGGCCGGCAGGGTGCCCCGTACCGGCCGCACCCGCCCGTCCAGGCCCAGCTCGCCGATCATCACGATGTCGGCGAGTACCCGCGGATCGATCCGCTCGCAGGCGCCCAGCACCGCGCAGGCGACAGCCAGGTCGAAACCACTGCCCGCCTTCGGGACCGACGCCGGACTGAGCCCGACCGTGAGCTTCTTCTGCGGCCACTCGCCCCCGGAGTTGACGACCGCCGCCCGCACCCGGTCCCGGCTCTCCGTCAGGCTCTTGTCCGGCAGTCCCACCAGCGTGAACGCGGCGACACCCGGTTCGAGGTCGGCCTGGACCTCGACAACCACGCCCTCGACCCCGACGAGGGCGACGGAGCACGTACGTGCGAAGCCCATCTCAGGCCACCCCCCGCGCGTGCTCGACCACGGCCGCGCCCCGGTCGGGCAGGACGACGCCGACGAGGTCGATGCGGACGCCGCCGGGCGGTGCTCCCCCGTGTTCCTGCAGCCAGCGTTCCGCCAGGCCGCGCAGGCGCGCCGCCTTGGCCGGCGTGATCGCCGCCATCGGATGCTGGAAGGGACCCGACCTGCGGGTCTTCACCTCGCAGACGACCAGGACATCACCGTCCCGCGCCACGATGTCGATCTCTCCGGTCCTGCCGCAGCGCCAGTTGCGCCCCAGGACCGTCATACCGGCCGTGACCAGCCGCCGAGCGGCCAGCTCCTCTCCGTACCTGCCCAGTGCACTGCGTGCCAGATGCGTGTTCATGTCGGCACCACCTCCGGCGCCAACCGTCACGCATCCTCCGCCAAGAAGTGGATCTTGGTGGGTTACTCAGCAGTTGTGGACAACGTCGTCACCCACACGAGCGACAGCGACCACCGATCACCCGCTCGGGAGCTCCAGATCGCTCTTGTTCAGCTCCTCGATGTTCACATCCTTGAATGTGAGGACCCGGACCTGCTTCACGAACCGGGCCGGCCGATACATGTCCCACACCCAGGCGTCCGCCATCGACACCTCGAAGAACACTTCGCCCTGAACCGAATGCACCTGCATCTCGTAGTCGTTGGTCAGGTAGAAACGCCGCTCGGTCTCGATCACATATTTGAACAGACCGACGACATCGCGGTACTCCCGGTAGAGCTTGAGCTCCATCTCGGTCTCGTACTTTTCGAGGTCCTCGGCGCTCATGGCATGTTCCCCTTCAGCCGTGCGATCCCACCATTGTGCGCCAGTCCCGTAAGCCCCTAGACGATTTCCGTGTCGAGGATCTCGGGCCTGGCAGGGGGACCTTCGTCGAGCAGTCTGCGCAGCAGCTCGGCGAGTCTGGTCGGATACACCGTCTCATGCGCCCGGGTCAGTTCCTGCCACGTCCACCACCGCGCACCCACGACACTGCGTCGCTCCAGCTCGGTGAGGCCCAGGGCCCCGATCGCCGTCTGGTTCGTCCGGGCCAGGTAGTACCACTCGTCCTGGTCCCAGCGTCGGCCCGCGAACGGGAACGAGCACATCCGCCGCCACAGCACCGGGCCCAGCTCGACGGCCGTGATCCCGGTCTCCTCCGCGAGTTCCCGCACAGCGGCCTCCTCGCGGGTCTCGTCGCCCTCCAGACCGCCGCCGGGCGTGAACCACCAGTCGTCGGCGGGATCGTCCGGCTCGTGGCCGTGCAGCAGCAGGATGCGGTCCTGGGGGTCGAGCAGCACGACCCGGGCCACCTTGCGCACCTCGTTTTCATGCGCGGCTCGCCTCCGGGGCGCTCCAGCTGGTGTCGCCTCAGCGGGCACCGGCGGGCTCCGTCCGCGGGCGGCTGCGGCCCGCCATGCGCTTGGCGAGCGGACCGTACGCGGCGCCCCCGAGCACCAGCACGGCTCCGACGACGATCATGGCGCCCATCGTACGGAGCGGGCCGGGCGTGGACAGGTCGCCGAGCGCCTCGAAACCGGTGGGGCGTTCCAGCATGCCGTCCATGGGCCAGACGACGGCGTCCACCCGCGCGGACACGGCGTCGCGCGACACGGTGCCGCCGGCGGCGTCCGTGAGGTGGGCGGTGGAGTCCAGGGAGCCGTGCCGCTCGTCACCGAGCAGGAACAGCCGCCCCTCGGGCACGGTCACGGTCGGGAAGTTCGCGACCTCGGCGGCCTGCCCCTCGGGCAGATACGGTTCCTCGATCTCCTTGCCGTCGACGGTCAGCTTCCCGTCCCGGCAGCAGGAGACGGTGTCCCCGCCGACCGCGACCACGCGCTTGACCATCGGCGCGTTGCCCCAGGTCACGTCCTTGAAGACAACGACGTCACCGCGGCGCACGTCCGCGCCGTCGACCCGCTCGGCCAGCACGCGGTCGCCCACGCCGATCGTCGGTGCCATGGAGCTGGTGGGCACGGTGTACGGGCGGTAGACCACCGCGCCCCAGCCGAATCCGCCGAGGAACAGTACAAGGCCCAGCGCGACCGCCAGCCCGGACAACCGCTGTCCGATCCGGCCGCCCGCCGGGCCACTGCTCGCCCCGCCGCGCTGCGGGGCCGTACGTGTCGCGCTCTCGCCACCCATGGACCCGCACCCTACCCGGCGGTACCTGACCGGGTCAGCCCTTCGGTTCTCCGACCGAGGTCAGAGTCCCGGAAGGTTTCATCAGGGCCGGTCAGCGCGTCTGTGCGACGGTGAGCCGGCGGCGGCGCCACAGGGCCACCGGCACGACTCCGGCGAGGGCCAGGGCGTTCGGGGCGGCGGTCAGGGCCGCGGACGCGGAGGACTGGTCGCCCAGACCGGGCTGGTCGAAGGTGTCCGGGACCGGGAGCGTGCCCCAGCGGTTGATCGGCCACGCCTTGACGATGGCGCGTCCGACGACCTTCTCCACCGGGACCATGCCATTGTTGGTGTCACCCTGGTTGTAGCGCGAGTCCCGGGAGTTCTGCCGGTGGTCGCCCATGACCCAGATGAAGCCCTCGGGGACCTTTACCTTGAACTGCCCGCCCTGGTCGTCATTGCTGCACGGCGTGTTGCCGGGGTACACGTACGACGTCTCGTTCAGCGCCTTGCCGTTGACCCTGAGCGGGCCGGTGCCCTGGCACTCCACCGTGTCGCCGCCGACACCGATGACTCGCTTGATGAGGTCCTTCTCCTCCGCGGACGGCATCAGGCCGATCCAGCTGAGCACCGTCTGCAGGGCGTTCGGATTCACCGTCGGCTCGCCGGCCAGCCAGTTGTCCGGGTCGTGGAAGACGACGACCTCGCCGCGCTCCGGCTCGGAGCCGAACCACGGGGTGAGCTTGTCGACGAGAACGCGGTCCCCCTGCTGGAGGGTGTTCTGCATGGAGTCGGAGGGGATCGAGAACGCCTGCACCAGGAACGTCTTGATCAGCAGCGCCAGCACGAGCGCGATACCGATCAGGATCGGCAGCTCCTTCCAGAAGGAGCGCTGTTTCTTCGGCTGCTTGAGGGCCGGGCCGCCCGGCCCCTGGTCCCCGGCCTG
This sequence comes from Streptomyces sp. NPDC127197, assembly GCF_042672405.1. Lineage (NCBI taxonomy): Bacteria > Bacillati > Actinomycetota > Actinomycetes > Kitasatosporales > Streptomycetaceae > Streptomyces > Streptomyces sp. NPDC127197. Next base: position 88,633 of record NZ_JBHXVG010000012.1, read on the forward strand.
GTCCTGCCCGTCCGTCACCCTGCCGTCCTCAGCCGCTGTTGTGTCACTCCCTGCGGGAGGGACGCTGCCCGGGGCCGTGGGGGCTGCCTCCACGGGCTGTCCGCGGTGCTCCTCGCCGTCGTGCCCGGACCGTGCGCCAACCGCCACATCCCCCACGCCAACTCCTTACTCTGTGCCGCTGCCTGCCCCATGCGCGGCGCAGGCCCACCACTCCCATAACGAGCGGGAGTTCCGCAGGGCTCGGGAGCTGGATCGTTCCGTTCGGATCGTCGGAGGCAACCCTATGCGACGGTTGGGGAGCAGCGGTCGACCCGGAGGCCGAGTCGGACACGGAAGCGTAGGTTTTCGGTTCCTCCAGGGTGGTCCAGTGGCCGAGCGGCCAGGCGATGACGACGGCGCGTCCCACCACCTCTTCCTCGGAGACGGTGCCGCCGTAGTCGGTGTCCTGGTGGGAACGGGAGTCCGCGGAGTCGGACCGGTGGTCGCCCATCACCCACAGCCGGCCTTCCGGCACGGTGATGTCGAACGGGGTCGCGGACGGTTCGTTGCCGGGAAAGAGATAGTCCTCGATCAGGGGAACGCCGTTGACCGTGACCCGCCCTTGCGAATCACAGCACTTGACGCGGTCGCCGCCGACTCCGACGACCCGTTTGATGAGGTCTTTCTCGTTGTCGGAGGGCAGCAGGCCGATGAAGGTGAGGCCTTCCTTCACCTGCTTGACGACGACCGGATCCTCCTTCTTCTGGGTGGGCTGCTCGTCCTGGAGCCAGCCACCTGGGTCCTTGAAGACGACGACGTCACCGCGCTGCGGCTTGGAGCCGAACCAGGGGGTGAGCTTGTCGACCAGGACGCGGTCACCGATCTGGATCGTCTGCTCCATGGAGCCGGACGGGATCACGAAGGCCTGCACGAGGAAGGTCTTCAGCACGAGGGCTATGAGGACGGCCACCCCGACCAGGAGCGGGACCTCCTTTATCGCCGAGCGGCGCCGGCGACGCTTGACCTTGCGCTGGAGCTTGCGCCGCTCGGCACGGGTGCGGCCGCCGGACGAGCCGGCGGCCCGCCGGGTGCCGGTGGGCAGCAGGTTGTCGGCGGCGCTGCTGGGGACGCCGCGCGGTTTGCCGCGGTTACCCATGGGCACCGTCCGCCGCGGGCACGCGCGCGTAGGCGCCCGATCGGTGCAGGCGGGTGAGGTGGCCGACGGGCCAGACGATCCAGTCGGCCCGGCCGATCACGTCACCGACGGGCACCATGCCGCCGCCCGGTGAGCCCAGGTGGTCGCGGGAGTCGCTGGAGGCGCTGCGGTGGTCGCCGAGGACGAACAAGGTGCCGTCGGGCACGACGACGTCGAAGGGCACCGTGGACGCGCTGTCGCCGGGGTACAGGAACGTCGACTCGTCGACGGACCGGCCGTTCACCTGGAGCCTCCCCTCCTTGTCACAGCAGACCACGCGGTCTCCCCCTACACCCACGACGCGTTTGATGTAGTCGGCGTTCCCGAAGTGTCCGGTGCCGTCGAACACAACCACGTCACCGCGCCGCGGTTCGGCATCGAAACGGTACGCCAACTTATTTACGAGAACGCGGTCGCCGATCCTCAATCCGCGTTCCATGGATCCGCTGGGGATCTGGAACGGCTGCACCACAAAGGTGCTGAGCAGCAGCAGAAACAGCAGGCAGATCAGCGCGGTCAGCGTGATCCGCCCGCCGGGGACCCAGTCGGCGATCCGCGGCACCAACGCGAAACGCGACCGTTCCTCCGGCCCCTCTGTGTCCGAGGTCTCCTCGGATCCGGAAGGGCGGGAGGAGCGGTCGCGCTCCGTCGGCTGTGCTTCGGTGTTCATCGGGGCCAGATGCTATCCGGCCCCGCTTCGAACGCCGGGAAGCGCTCAGCTCTCGCGCTTCTCCTTGATCTTCGCCGCCTTGCCGCGCAGGTCGCGCAGGTAGTACAGCTTGGCGCGGCGGACGTCACCCTTGGTGACGAGCTCGATCTTCTCCACGATCGGGGTGTGCACCGGGAAGGTGCGCTCGACGCCGACGGAGAAGGAGACCTTGCGGACCGTGAAGGTCTCGCGCACGCCGGAACCCTGGCGGCGGATCACCACGCCCTTGAACTGCTGCACACGGGAGCGGTTGCCCTCGATGACGCGGACGTGGACGTTGACCGTGTCGCCCGGGCGGAAGGCCGGGACGTCGCTGCGCAGCGACGCGGCGTCGACGGAGTCGAGCAGGTGAGACATTTCGTCTGCTTTCTTCGCTGATGCCACAGGTCATCAACGGAAACTAGGTTTTCGGAGTGAGCGTCGTGCGGGTCGGGGCGCGCGTCGTGTCCCCCTGTGGCAGGGGCGCACGCCGGACGGCGCACAACAGCGGTCTATTCTTCCACGCCGTCTGCCCGGCGCCAAAATCGGCCGTACGGTTCACCCTCGGGGTCCGGTTCCCAGCCCAGGATGGAGAGCATCTCGCGGTCCTTCTTGTCGAAGGCCTTGGGGTCGCAGCGCTCGATCAGGTCGGGCCGGTTGACCGTCGTCCGCTTCAGCGCCTCGTCACGGCGCCAGCGGGCGATCCTGCCGTGATGGCCGCTGAGCAGCACGTCCGGGATCTCCCGGCCGCGCCACTGGGGCGGCTTGGTGTAGACGGGGCCCTCCAGGAGGTTGGCCATGGCGCCGGGCGCGAAGGAGTCGTCGCGGTGGGACTCGGCGTTTCCGAGGACGCCGGGCAGCAGCCTCGCCACGGCTTCCGTGATCACCAGTACGGCCGCCTCGCCGCCGGCGAGGACGTAGTCGCCGATGGACACCTCGTGGACAGGCATCCGGGTCGCGTACTCGTCGATGACGCGCCGGTCGATGCCCTCGTAGCGCGCGGGCGTGAAGATCAGCCAGGGGCGCTCGGAGAGTTCGACGGCGAGCTCCTGGGTGAAGGGGCGGCCGCTGGGCGTGGGGACGACGAGGGTGGGCGCGTGGGAGCCCGTTTCGTAGCCGTCGGCGAGGACGGAGTCCAGGGCATCGCCCCAGGGCTCGGTCTTCATGACCATGCCGGGGCCACCGCCGTAGGGCGTGTCGTCGACCGTGTGGTGCCGGTCGTGGGTCCAGGTCCGCAGATCGTGCACGTGCACGTTCAGCTGTCCACGCGCGCGTGCCTTGCCGACCAGGGAGACGTTCAGCGGGTCGAGGTACTCGGGGAAGATGGTGACGACGTCGAGCCGCATCAGGACTCATCCCCGGAGGAGTCGATCTCGGCCCGGTCGTCGATCAGGCCGGGCGGCGGGTCGATGACGGCCCGCTGCTCCTCGAGGTCGATCTCGGTGACGATCTCCTCGACGAACGGGATCATGACCTCGGTCCCGTCAGGACGCTCCACGATGAACAGGTCCTGCGAGGGCAGGTGCGAGATCTCGGTGATCCGGCCGACCTCCACACCGTCCTTGGTGACGACATCGAGGTCTATCAGCTGGTGGTCGTAGTACTCGTCCTCACCCTCGGGCAGTTCGTCCGGGTCGATCTCGGCGATCAGGAGGGTGTTGCGCAGCGCCTCGGCGCCGGTCCGGTCGGTGACGCCCGCGAAGCGCAGCAGCAGGCGTCCGCTGTGCACACGGCCCGTCTCGATGGTCAGCGGTCCGGCGGAGGCCGGGTCGGTGGCCAGGACGGCACCGGGGGCGAGCCGGAGTTCCGGCTCGTCGGTACGTACCTCGACGGTGACCTCGCCCTTGATGCCGTGGGCGCGGCCGATGCGGGCGACTACGAGCTGCACTTTTCGAAGATCTCCTGTCGTACGTACGACCACGGGCCGGGGACGGCCGAGTGGCCCTCCCCGGCCCGAGCCGGTGCTGTGTTGCGTCAGCGGACGTGGTCCACGTCGACGAGGTCGACTCGGACTCCGCGGCCGCCGATGGCGCCCACGACGGTGCGCAGAGCGCGTGCGGTGCGGCCGTTGCGGCCGATCACCTTGCCGAGGTCGTCGGGGTGGACCCGGACCTCCAGCACACGCCCGCGGCGCAGGTTGCGCGAGGCGACCTGCACATCGTCAGGGTTGTCGACGATGCCCTTCACGAGGTGCTCGAGAGCCTCCTCGAGCATGCTCAGGCCTCGGCCGACTCGGACTCGGCGGCAGCCTCGTCCTTCTTCTCCGCCTTCTTCTTCTGGGTGATCGCCTCACCCTTGCCCTCGTCGTCGCCGCCGAGGGCCTCGAACGACGGGCGCGCCTTCTTCGGCTCGGCCACGAGCAGCGGCGCCGGGGCGGGCTCGCCCTTGAACTTCTGCCAGTCGCCGGTCTTCTTCAGGATGGCGAGCACGGGCTCGGTCGGCTGCGCGCCGACACCCAGCCAGTACGCGACACGGTCCGCGTCGACCTCGATGACCGACGGGTTGTACGTCGGGTGGTACTTGCCGATCTCCTCGATCGCACGACCGTCACGACGGGTACGGGAGTCGGCGACGACGATGCGGTAGTGAGGCGAACGGATCTTGCCCAGACGCTTCAGCTTGATCTTGACTGCCACGGGAGTGGGTTCTCCTGGATTTGACGTGGTTGGGCACGGCGAGATGGCCGCGTGGGGTTGCGGTACCCGAGTGCCCGATGGACGCGTCAGCCGGAGGAGAGAGGGGTCCTGTGCGGCTGTCGAGTACAGCTAGCCATTCTGCCATACCCTGCGGGCGCTTCCGACCGGGCGTGCGTGCGGGCAGCTCTGACGGGCACCCGGCGTCTTGGTGACCGTACGTCGGGTGCGCGACCCGGCGCTGCGGGGTGCCGCTGCGCCCACCCGTGCCGCCCTGGGGGTCCCCCCAGGCCCTTAAGGCACTGGGGGAGGCACGACTGCCCGCAGCTACGACTGCTCCGGCACCCACGAGATGCCGGGGAAGCAATCAGCCAGCTGCTGCGCCCACGACCTCTGGGATGCGGAACGGTTTTCCGCAGCCGCCGCACACGATCGGGGCCTGGGCCAGGACCGAAGGAACGACCCGCACGTTGCGGCCGCAGTCGCACACCGCCTTGACCCGGACCCCGCCGCCGGAGGAGCCGTGGCGGGCCGCCGGGCCGCGGAAGGTGCGGGAGGTGTCGGCGGAGGTGGCGGCGGTGTGGGCGGTCAGGGCGCGCTGCAGGCGCTCGATCGTGGTGCGGTAGCGCCGCTTCGCCTCAGGGTTGAGCGTGACCAGCGAGAAACCGCTGCTGGGGTGCGGTTCCTCGGGGTGGTCCAGGCCCAGCTCCTCGGCGATCGCGAGGAATCTGCGGTTGTGGTACCGGCCGGCGCGGGAGGTGTCGCGGATTCCGCGGGCGGCGGCGATGCCGTGGACTGCCTCATGGAGCAGCCGCTCGAAGGAGAGTTCGTGTCCGCAGGCGGACGACGACTCCCCGATCAGGGATTCGGGCGCGGCAAGGTCTGGCAGCTCGGGGTGGTACCGCTGAATGTCGGCCCACGCCTGTGCCAGCTCTGCGGCGAGAACAGGTGGTGTCGTGCTCACGTAATGACAACGAGCCTGGGTCCCGCTGTGTTCCGATTCCGGGGCATCCCAAATAATTTGCACGTACCCGTCAGTTGCCGCTGATGCGTCCTGACGAGGGCGGGTGCGCTGATCTGCGGAGAAGCCGCACAGCTCGTACCAAGCCGGTACGTACGCTGACGTACCCCCGGCGCGTAGACATGTCCGCGCGCCGGGGGAACGTGTGGTCCACGGATGCGCAAGTGGCGTTTCGGTCGCGTCTCGCCGCTTCAGTATGCGCGCGCGACGATCGCGACGTTACCGGGTGCGTCATCGGCGTCCGGCACCGACCCGTCCTCGGCGACCAGACACCGTACGGTCACCGCGTGCTCGGCCAGCTTGGCCTCGCCTTCTTCGCCGAGGGTCGCCCAGGGGATGCGCGCCCAGCCGCCGGCGGTCGCCGCCTCGACGGCCTCCTCGATCGTCGACACGTCGGAGGTGCGGGACTCACGGCGCTCGCGGGACTGGGTCAGCAGGAGCGCCTGATCCTCCTCGAAGAGCGTGGGGAGCAGCCGTACGAGCGAGTCGATGGCCACGGGTTCCTTTCCGCCCGGGATGCGGCGCGCCAGCATCGCCGTGCTGTTCTCCAGGTCACGGGGGCCGATCTCGATCCGTACGGGTACACCCTTCAGCTCCCAGTCGACCGCGCGGCGCCCGAACGGGGTGTCCGTGCGGTCGTCCACCTGGACGCGGACGCCGGCCGCCCTGAGCTGGTCGCCGATCTCGCGGACCTTGGCCAGAACCGCATCGTCACCCTTGATCGCGAGGACGACGGCTTGGACGGGGGCGAGGCGTGGGGGCACCCGCAGCCCGTTGTCGTCTCCGTGCGTCATCACCAGGGCGCCGATCATGCGGGTCGTGGACCCCCAGGAGGTCTGCCAGACGAGTTCCTGCCTGCCCTCCTTGGACAGATACTGGGTGTTGAAGGCCCTGGCGAAGTTCTGGCCCAGCTCGTGGCTGGTGGCCATCTGGAGCGCCTTGCCGTCGCCCATCATGCTTTCGAGCGTGAGGGTGTTGATGGCGCCCGCGAAGCGCTCCTTGACGGTCTTGCGGCCGGGGACGGTGTCCATGGCGAGGACGTTCACCATGAAGTCCTCGTAGACCCTGCGGTGGATGTGCGCGGCGAAGTCGCGGGCGTCCTCGAACGTGGCGTGTGCCGTGTGGCCCTCCTGCCACAGGAACTCGGTCGTACGGAGGAAGAGGCGGGGCCGCAGCTCCCAACGGACCACGTTCGCCCACTGGTTGATCAGCAGAGGCAGGTCGCGGTAGCTCTGCACCCACTTCGAGAAGTAGTCGTTGATGATCATCTCGGAGGTGGGGCGGACGACGGCGGGTTCCTCGAGATCCTTGCCGCCGCCGTGGGTGACGACCGCGAGCTCGGGGGCGAAGCCCTCGACGTGCTCGGCCTCCTTGGTGAAGTACGACTGCGGGATCAGCAGCGGGAAGTACGCGTTCTGGGCGCCCGCCTCCTTGATCCGGGCGTCCATCTCCTGCTGCATCCGCTCCCACAGCCCGTACCCGTACGGTCGGATCACCATGGTGCCGCGCACCGGGCCGTTGTCGGCCAGCTCGGCCTTGTTGATCAGATCCTGGTACCAGCGCGGGAAGTCGTCCGCCCGCGGGGTGAGAACGGGTGCCTTTGCCATGGCGAGATGGTACGGGCCCACGTTGCCGGAATGTGAATTCTCGCCACTTGCGCGGGCACCCCACAAGCCGGGCTCCGCAACCCCTGGACGCGGTCGCGCGCCCGGAGTTTCCTGGCATACGGGGGAGGGCGGGCGTACGCCACGGGGGCTACGGAAACGGGTACAGCAGCAACTCTCGGCAGATTGGGGCGCTTTCGATGACACCTACGCTCGTGCGGCAGCGACTACCTCATGCGGGACCTGCGCCCCGCGTGGACCTGGCTGCACGCGCGCGTGACTGGTCGGAAATCCAGGAGCGGATGCTCGTACCGCTCTACGAGGCGGTCTACGAGCGACTGGACGTGGGCCCTGGCACCCGGCTGCTGGGGCTCGGCTGCGGTTCCGGGCTGGCGCTGCTGATGGCGGCCTCCCGGGGCGCCGCGGTCACCGGTGTCGAGTCCTCCTCCCCGGAGAGAAGGGCCCTCGCGCGCGAGCGCCTGCTGCCGGAAGGACCGGGCACGCGCGCGCGTGCGGACGTCCGGCTCCTCGACGATGCTCCCGGGGCGCCCGAGGACGGGACGCCCGCGTACACCCTGGTGACCGCCTTCGAGCCCATCGGGTGTCTGGCGGGAGACTCGGAGGGGCTCGGTGAGCTGCTCGCCGCGGCGGTGCCGCTCGCGGAGCGGGGGGCGCCCGTGGTGCTGGCCGGCTGGGGGCCGCCGGAGCGTTGCGCCACGTCGTCCGTGCTGCGGGTGGCGGGCAAGCTGGCGGATCCGCTGCGCAGCGCGGGCAGTTGGCGTCCGGCCCTGCGCGACGACCTGGAGGAGGTCGCCCAGCGGGCGGGGCTCCGGCCGGACGGTTCGGGGCGGGTGGCGTGCCCCTTCGGGTATGCCGGCCTGGACTGCGCGGTGCGCGGGCTGCTGTCGACGGGGCTGTTCGACGCGGCGATCACGGCGACGGATCAGGAGCAGGTCGACAAGGAGCTGACCGAGGCCCTGCATCCGCACCGACGGCCGGACGGCACGGTGTGGATGCCGAACGTGTTCCGCTACCTGATCGCCCGAATCCCCTGACAGAGCTCGGGAGATGCCGGCGTGAGGAAGGGCGGGGCGCCCCTACCCCTCCTGGTCACCCTTCGTCAGCCGCGAGATCCCGGCGATCCGGTACGCGTCCGCCTCCTCCAGCGTCTCGCGTTCCAGCAATGCCCCCGCCAGGGCGTCGAGTTGCTGCCGGTGGTCGCGTAGTTTGCGGCACGCCTCCTCGTAGCACTCGTCGACGATCCGCCGCATCTCGCCGTCGATCACGTCCAGCGTCTGCGGTGCCGCGGCCAGGCCGTACGTCTGCTGGGCATCGTTGGGGAGTGCGGACAGCCGGCCGACCTGTCTGCTCATGCCCCAGCGGGCGACCATTCCGCGGGCGATGTTGGTGACCTGTTCGAGGTCGCTCTCCGAGCCGGTGGTGATGACCCCGTAGACGACATGTTCCGCGGCCATGCCGCCGAGTGCGCCGATGATGCGGCCGCGCAGGTAGTCCTCGGTGTACGCGTACTTGTCCGACTCCGGTGTCGACAGCGTCACGCCGAGTGCCCTTCCGCGCGGCACGATGGTGATCTTGCGGACCGGGTCGGCGCCGGGCTGCAGCATGCCCAGCAGGGCGTGGCCGCTCTCGTGGTAGGCGGTGCGCCGGCGTTCTTCCTGGGGCATCACCAGTGTGCGTTCGGCGCCCAGTTGAACCTTCTCCAGCGCTTCCGAAAGGTCGGTCTGCGTCACCTGCTCCTGCCCTCGCTTGACCGCGATCAGGGCGGCCTCGTTGGCGAGGTTGGCGAGTTCGGCGCCGGTCATTCCCGGGGTCGTACGGGCGACCCGGGTGAGGTCGACGTCCGGGGCGAGCGGGATCTCGCGGGTGTGGATCTTGAGGATGGCCTCGCGGCCGCCCCGGTCCGGGGGCGCGACCATGACCACCCGGTCGAAGCGGCCGGGGCGGGTCAGGGCCGGGTCCAGGACGTCCGCACGGTTGGTCGCGGCGATCACGATCACGCCCTCGGAGCCGGAGAAGCCGTCCATTTCGGTCAGGATCTGGTTCAGGGTCTGCTCGCGCTCGTCATGGCCGCCCATGCCGGCACCGGCCCCGCGGGCCCGGCCGATGGTGTCGATCTCGTCGATGAAGATGATCGACGGGGCGACCTTGCGGGCCTCCGCGAACAGTTCCCGTACGCGGGAGGCGCCCACGCCCACGATCATCTCGATGAACTCGGAGGCCGACGCGGAGAAGAACGGCACGCCCGCCTCCCCGGCCACCGCCCGCGCGAGCAGCGTCTTCCCGGTGCCGGGCGGCCCCGCGAGCAGCACGCCGCGCGGCATCTTGGCACCCATTCTGCGGTAGGCGTCGGGGTTCTTCAGGAAGTCGACGACATCGTTGAGCTCGCCCGCGACCTCGTCGATGCCCGCCACGTCGGCGAACGTCGTGCGCTTCTCCCCCGACTCCAGCGCGACGGGCTTGGGCGGCTCTCTGCGTCCGAACATGCCGCCCGCGCCGCCGATGCCCGCCCGCATCCGCCGTGTGATGAAGATCCACAGCACGACGAGCAGGAGGATCGGCGCCAGCGAGATCAGCAGGTTGGCCAGAAGACTGCGCTGCTGGACGACCGGCTCCGCCGTGACGGTGACGTTGTTCCTGGTCAGGTCCGTCCAGAGCCGGTCGTCCGCGAACTCGGGCCGCTGGGTCCGGAACTTCGTGTACGTCCCGTCGCCCTCGGGATTGTCCTGGGCCCTCTTCAGCTGGCCCTGGATCGCGTCGCCCTTGGAGTAGATCTTGCTGACATTGCCGTCGTCGACCTGCCTGCTGAACTCCGTGTACGAGATCGTCGGCTCGTCCCCGTCGCCGAAGAACGACAGCGCGAGGTTGACGAGCACGAACAGGACCAGCGCGGTGAGGGCGAGGCTCCACCAGCCGCCGGGTATCCGCCGCCCACCGGACGGCGGCTTCGGCGGCTCCTCGGGCGTGCCCTCGGTACGCCAGGGCTGCTCGGGCGACTTGCGCGGTGGCGCAGGGTTGGTCATATCGGGACGTTACGCCACACGGGCGTCCGCGGCATGTGCGCATACGACGCCGGAGGCACCCCCCAATCGAGGGCGCCTCCGGCGTCGTGGACCAGGCCCTAGCCCATGAACTTCTTGAACTCGTCCGGCAGCTCGAAGTCCTGTCCGCCCTGCTGCGGCACTCCGAAGGCGTTGCCGCTCTGAGCGGCGGCCGCGCGGCGGGCGGCGGCCTCCTGCTCCTGCTGCTTGCGCTTCATCGGGTTGCCGGAGCGCTGCTTGCCCTTGGCCTTCTTCGGCTGCTTCTTCGACCGGCCGGGCCCACCGCCCATGCCCGGCATCCCCGGCATGCCGGGCATACCGCCGCCCTGGGCCATGCGGGACATCATCTTGCGGGCCTCGAAGAACCGCTCGACGAGGTTCTTCACCGCGCTGACGTCGACACCGGAACCCTTGGCGATACGGGCGCGGCGGGAACCGTTGATGATCGTCGGGTCCTGGCGCTCGCCCGGGGTCATCGACTTGATGATGGCGGCCGTGCGGTCGACGTCCCGCTCGTCGAGGTTGTTGATCTGGTCCTTGATCTGTCCCATACCGGGCAGCATGCCGAGCAGCTTGGAGATGCTGCCCATCTTCCTGACCTGCTCCATCTGGGCCAGGAAGTCGTCCAGGGTGAAGTCCTGGCCCTTCTTGGACGCCAGCTTGGAGGCCATCTTCTCGGCCTCTTCCTGGCTGAACGTCTTCTCCGCCTGCTCGATCAGGGTGAGCAGGTCACCCATGTCGAGGATGCGGGAGGCCATCCGGTCCGGGTGGAAGGCGTCGAAGTCGTCGAGCTTCTCGCCGTTCGACGCGAACATGATCGGCTTGCCGGTGATCTGGCGGATCGACAGGGCCGCACCACCGCGGGCGTCACCGTCGAGCTTGGACAGCACCACGCCGTCGAAGCCGACGCCGTCCCGGAAGGCCTCGGCGGTGTTGACCGCGTCCTGACCGATCATCGCGTCGACGACGAAGAGGATCTCGTCCGGCGAGACCGCGTCCCGGATGTCCGCGGCCTGCTGCATCATGTCGGCGTCGATGCCGAGGCGGCCGGCGGTGTCCACGATCACGATGTCGTGGACCCTGGACTTCGCGAAGTCGATGGAGTCCTTGGCGACCTTGACCGGGTCACCGACGCCGTTGCCCGGCTCGGGCGCGAAGACCGCGACCCCGGCCCGCTCGGCGACGACGCTCAGCTGGTTGACGGCGTTCGGGCGCTGGAGGTCGGCGGCGACCAGGAGCGGCGAGTGGCCCTGCTCCTTCAGCCAGCGGCCGAGCTTGCCCGCGAGGGTGGTCTTACCGGCACCCTGCAGACCCGCCAGCATGATCACGGTCGGCGGCTGCTTGGCGAACCGCAGCCGCCGGGTCTCGCCGCCGAGGATCGTGACGAGCTCGTCGTTCACGATCTTCAGGACCTGCTGGGCCGGATTCAGGGCCCTGGAGACCTCGGCTCCGAGGGCACGCTCCTTGACGTTCTTGATGAAGCTCCGGACGACCGGCAGCGCCACGTCCGCCTCGAGGAGCGCGATGCGGATCTCGCGCGCGGTGGCGTCGATGTCCGCCTCGCTCAAACGCCCCTTGCCGCGCAGATTCTTGAAGGTCGCTGAGAGGCGATCGGAGAGAGTATCGAACACGGCGGCGTCGGTCCTCGGAGTCGGGGGCAGTGTGAGCGTCTTCCAGGGTATCCGGCCGCGCAAGAAAGTCGTCCCCACCGGCTACACCCTGCTGAACGCCAGGAGGCTGCGAGGTCACCCCCGCAGAGCCTCCTCCAGCTTCTGCGCCACCCCCGTCGCCTCCGTGCCCGGCAGGGGCGCGCCCTCCGGGTCTGTGACATAGAACGCGTCCACCGCGTTGGCGCCCAGCGTGCTCACATGCGCGCTGCGCACCCGTACGCCGGCGTCCTCCAGCGCCCGCCCGATCCGGAACAGCAGTCCCGGCGCATCCTGGGCGCGCACCTCGATCACCGTGGCGAGGCGGGACGCGGCCGAGGCGACCGTCACCCGTGGCGGCGGCGCGACCACGCCCCGGCGGCGCGGATAGGCGGCGTCGCGCTCGGCGAGGCGGGCGGCGATGTCCAGGGAGCCGTCGAGGGCGCGCACCAGGTCGGCGCGCAGCCGGGCGGCCTGGGGCAGGGAGCCGTACTCGGCGGCGACCCGCCAGTCCAGCAGCAGCACCGAGCCCTCGACGCCCTCCGGCAGCTCCAGGGCCCGCAGCTCCGCCGTGCGGACCGTCAGACGGTGCATGGCGAGGACGCCGGCCACCGCGGGCAGCACGCCCGGCTGGTCCGGTACGGCGATGAGTAGCTCCACGCCGAGCGGCTCCGGATCGCCGGACTGCTGCTCCTCCGCCGGCGGCTCGGTCTGCGCGCGCAGCGCCAGCACGGGGCTGCCCGTCGCGATCGCCTCGAGGGCGAGCCGCTCCTGCTCGGCAGTGGGCGCGGCGGCCTCGGGTTCGTCGAGGGGGTCTCCGGCGAGAACGCCCGCGACCCGCTTGACCAGGTCGGCGACGAGCGAGCCGCGCCAGGACGACCAGGCGGCCGGTCCGGTGGCCAGCGCGTCGGCCTCGGTCAGTGCGTGCAGCAGCTCCAGCGTGCTCTGCGTGCCGACCGCCTCGGCGACCGAGCGGACGGTGGCCGGATCCTCCAGGTCGCGCCGGGTCGCGGTCTCGATGAGCAGCAGGTGATGGCGTACGAGGGTGGCGAGGACGGCCACGTCCGCGCGGTCGAAGCCGATACGGGCGGCCACATCGCGCGCGATGATCTCGCCGGCCACCGAGTGGTCGCCGGGCCAGCCCTTGCCGATGTCGTGCAGCAGCGCGGCGACCAGGAGCAGGTCGGGGCGGCTGACCCGGCGGGTGAACTCGGAGGCGCGGACGGCGGTCTCGATGAGATGCCGGTCGACGGTCCAGATGTGCACGGCGTTGCGCTGCGGCCGGCAGCGAACCCGCTCCCAGTCCGGCAGCAGCCGGGTGATCAGGCCCTCGGCCTCCAGGGCTTCCCAGACCTCGATCGTGGGGCGGCCGGAGCCCAGCAGGGTCACAAGCTGTTCGCGCGCCTCGGCGGGCCAGGGCGTGGGCAGCGGGCGCACTCCGGCCGCCATGCGCCGTACGGCGTGCAGAGAGAGCGGCAGGCCGGCCTGAGCGGCGGCGGCCGCGGCGCGCAACGGGAGCACGGGGTCGCGGTCGGGGCGCGCGGCCCGGGCGAGCACCACCTCGCCGTCCTGCTCCACCACCCCTTCGGCCAGCGGAGAGCGCTCGGCGACCTGTTTCCCACCGCCCAGCATGGAGCGTAGGCGTGGCCGCACGGCGCGCGACCGCAGCACGCGCCCCACTTCACGCCAGGTGACATCACTGGCGTACGAGATGACCCGCGCCGCCTCGTACACCTGCCGCAGCAGCGTGTCGGCGTCGAGGAGGCCGAGCTCGGCGGCGACCTGGTCCTGCTCCTGGAGCGCGAGCCGGTCGGTCGCGCGCCCGGTGGCCAGGTGCAGGGCGTCCCGGACGTCGAGCAGCCGGCGCCGGGCGTCGTCGAGGCCCTCGCGCGGGGCGTCGGCCAGCCAGGAGGCGGCGACGGCACGCAGGGCGGTGGCGTCGCGCAGCCCACCGCGAGCCTCTTTCAGATCCGGCTCCAGGAGGTACTGCAGTTCGCCCTGGCGCTCGGCGCGTTCGGCGCACAGTTCCTGGAGTTCGGGCAGGCGTTTGGGGGCCTGGTTGCGCCAGTCGGCGAGGACGGCGGTCCTGAGTCCGGCCGTGACACCGAGGTCGCCGGCGATGTGCCGGGCGTCCAGCAGTCCGAGTTGGACCTTGAGGTCCTCGCCGGCCGTCTTGCGGGCCTCGGCCGGCGTACGGACGGAGTGGTCGAGGGCGAGGCCGAGGTCCCAGACCGGGTACCAGATGCGGTCGGCGAGGGCGGCGATCGCGGCGGGGTCGCCGCCGTCGTGCAGCAGGAGCAGGTCGAGGTCGCTGCGCGGGGACAGCTCACCCCGGCCGTAGCCGCCGACCGCAATGAGGGACACCCCGCGCAGTCCTTCGGCTCCGGCGTCGAAGAGCCCGGCCAGCCAGTCGTCCGTCAGCTCGGCCAGGGCGGCACGGCGCGGCGGCCCGGACTGCGCCCCCTCCGTGAGGAGGCGCAGCCGGGCCGCCGCGTAGCCGCTGGGTCCCGAGTCCTCTGCTTCCGTCCGTACGCCCGTGCTCGTCACCCAGCGACTCCTGTTCCTCTGTGTCAGAGCGCGTCCGGTCCGCGCTCGCCGGTCCGGACCCGTACGGCCGTCTCGACCGGGAGGGACCAGACCTTGCCGTCACCGATCTTGCCGGTGCGGGCCGCCTTCACGATGACGTCGATCAGCTGCTCGGCGTCGTCGTCCTCGGCCAGCACCTCGATACGGATCTTGGGGACCAGGTCGACCGTGTACTCGGCGCCCCGGTAGACCTCGGTGTGGCCCCTCTGACGACCGTAGCCGCTCGCCTCGGTGACCGTCAGACCGTGTACTCCGAAGGCCTGGAGGGCCTCCTTGATCTCGTCGAGCCGGTGGGGCTTGACGACGGCGGTGATGAGCTTCATGCGTCTACCTTCTTGCTCGCAGCTTCGGCGACCGGCGCGGGGGCGGAGGCGGTGCGGGAGGCGCCACCACCGGCACCGCTGAAGTCGTATGCGGTCTCGGCGTGCTCGGCCTGGTCGATGCCGGCCACCTCATCGTCCTCGGAGACCCGCATGCCGATCGTCTTGTCGATCAGGAAGGCGAGGATCGCAGAGGCGACCAGGGAGTAGGCGAGGACCGCGAAGACACCGGCGCACTGCTTCCAGAACTGCTCCAGGCCACCGCCGTAGAAGAGGCCCTCGACCTCGGACTGGCCCTTGCCGCTGGCGAAGAAGCCGATGAGCAGGGAGCCGAGGACACCGCCGACCAGGTGCACACCGACCACGTCGAGCGAGTCGTCGTAGCCGAACTTGTACTTCAGGCCGACGGCCATGGCGCACAGCAGACCGGCGATGGCGCCGACCGCGATCGCGCCGAGCGGGTCGACCGCGCCACCAGCCGGGGTGATGGCGACCAGACCGGCGACGGCACCGGAGGCGGCGCCCAGCGTGGTGAACGCGCCGTGGCGGAGCTTCTCGTAGATGAGCCAGGCCAGCATGGCGGCGGCGGTGGCGATCTGGGTGTTGACGAACATCAGCGCGCCGACGCCATCGTCGTTGCCGAGCCAGGAGCCGGCGTTGAAGCCGAACCAGCCGAACCACAGCAGACCGGCACCGAGCATGACCAGCGGCAGGCTGTGCGGGCGCATCGGGTCCTTCTTGAAGCCGACCCGCTTGCCGATGACGAGGATCACGCCGAGCGCCGCGGCACCGGCGTTGATGTGGACCGCTGTACCGCCGGCGAAGTCGATCACACCCAGCTCGAAGGCCCAGCCACCGGTGCCCCAGACCCAGTGCGCGACCGGGAAGTAGACGACCGTGGCCCACAGGGCGACGAACAGCGCCCACGCCGTGAACTTCACACGGTCCGCGAGGGCGCCGCTGATCAGGGCGGGCGTGATGATCGCGAACATCAGCTGGAAGACGGCGAAGACGTAGACCGGGATGGTGTAGCCGCTCCAGAGGTCTGCGGTGCCGATCCCGGTGAAGCCGACGTAGTCCGAGCTCCAGCCGATGATGCTGCCGGAGTCCGTGCCGAAGGCGAGGGAGAAGCCGTACAGCACCCACAGGATGGTGACGATCCCGAGGCTGATGAAGCTCATCATCAGCATGTTCAGGGTGCTCTTGACGCGGACCATGCCTCCGTAGAAGAAGGCCAGGCCCGGAGTCATCAGCATCACCAGGGCGGAACAGATGAGCATGAAGCCTGTGTTGGCGGCAGAGAGCTCCGTCTCTGCGGCAAGCGTGATGGCTGGTGCCATCGGCGTCTCCTCGTCGTTGGATACGGCCCCGTGCGGGCGAAGCCTTGAGCGGTCATGAGGGGTGGGCCGGTTATGGGCCACGAGATTGGCGCAGCGCCGTTTCGGTGGAAGCCCCTCGTTGTTTCGCGACGGTGACGAAGGCGCCCTGCGTGTTACGCGTTGATGAACTGCCGGATGGCGGCCGAGCCGATCGTTATCGTGGCGCAACCTTCGGCGATGACCACCGTTGAGGGACCCCGGCCGCGGCCGGCCACCTCCGCGAGAGCGGCGCCGGTTCAGGCGCACAAAGCGAGCACAAACCCGGCCCGGCCGCGGGCGGCCTTCCGATGACCTGGCATGGGGGAGCCGAGTCGGGCAGTTCGGGAGGGCCGGCCGCGGCCGGAGTTCAGGGGTTCGGCGGGGTGCTCAGACCGCCTCGGCGGTCTCCGGAAGCTCGACGGCGAGCTTGTCGGTGAGGTCCACGACCTCGGCGAGATCACCGAAGTCGCGGGCAGCGGTGTCGACGGTCTTTCGGATACGAGTGTTGACCCGCTCGGAGCGGACCTTCTTGGCGACCGTCATGGCCCGGTCGGCGAACTCGGCGCTCCGCTCGGGCTCGCGCTGGAGCAGGTGCACGGTGGCCATGCCGATGAGGTTGAGCGCATACGACCGCTGGTGCTCGCCGTCCTGCGCGAACAGCTCCACGGCCCGCCGCATCAGCGGCTCGGCGAGGGAGGCGTAGGTGGGGCTGCGGCCGGCGACATAGGCGAGGTCGCGGAAGGAGTGGGAGTTCTCGCCGTACAGCTCGGCCTCGGAGAAGAAGCTGATCCAGTCAGGGTCCGGCTCGTCCCAGTCGTCGGCCTCGGTGAAGGTGTCCTCGGCCATCCGCACGGCCCGCTTGCACTTGCCGGGCTGGCCCATGTTGGCGTAGGCGCGGGCCTCCATCGCATACAGCATCGACTGGGTGCGCGGGCTCGCGCAGTCGCGGCTGCCGTACTGCGCGAGGTGGATCAGCTCCAGGGCGTCCTCGGGCCGCCCGAGGTGGATCATCTGGCGGCTCATGCTGGAGAGGATGTACGAGCCGAGCGGCTTGTCGCCGGCCTCCTTGGCGGCGTGCAGGGCGAGCACGAAGTACTTCTGCGCGGTGGGCTGGAGCCCCACGTCGTACGACATCCAGCCGGCCAGCTCGGCCAGCTCGGCGGCGACCTTGAACAGCCTGCGGGTGGTGGCCTCCGGCTGGGGCTCCTGGAGCAGGTCCGTCACCTCGTGCAGCTGGCCGACGACCGCCTTGCGGCGCAGACCGCCGCCGCACTGGGCGTCCCACTGGCGGAACATCACCGTGGTGGTCTCCAGCAGGTCCAGCTCGGGCCTGGACAGCCGCCCGCGCGCGCGGCTGGCGGGCACCGACGCGGGCTCCGGCTGCGGGGCGGACGGGGCGGGGACCAGCCAGCGCTGCATCGGCTCGATCAGGGCCGGGCCCGCCGACAGGGCCAGCGAGGTCCCGAGGAAGCCGCGCCGCGCCAGCATCAGGTCGCTGCGCGAGAACTCGCCGAGCAGGGCCACCGTCTGCGGGCCCGTCCAGGGCAGGTCGACACCCGTCGTGGAGGGCGCCTGGCGGGCGGTGCGCAGGCCGAGATCCTCGATGGAGACGACGCAGCCGAACCGCTCGGAGAACAGCTCCGACAGGATCCTGGGGATCGGCTCGCGGGGATTCTCCCCGTCCAGCCAGCGGCGCACCCGCGAGGTGTCCGTGGAGATGTGGTTGGCCCCCAACTGGCGTGCCCTGCGGTTCACTTGCCGCGCGAGCTCGCCCTTGGACCAGCCGCTGCGCACGAACCACGAGCCCAACAGCTCATTCGGGCGCTTCTCAGCGTTCATCCCGCTTCCGCCGTTGCCGCCCACTGGAACGCCCCCATCCCTCAGACCGCTTGTCACCAAGTGCGCCAAGCCCTATCAGAATGCCCGTCGATGCGGCCGTCGTCCGGCGGTTCTCACTCTTCGAACGAGCAACCGGCTTGCCTCGGGCATACCCACCAGCGCATGTGCCCCGGGTGGCGTGCACTCAAAGTAATCCTACGATCACCGTTCCAGCCACGGCGATCCCGGAATCGCCACCATTCGCCACCCCTTCGAATGAACTCCCGCTCGCCTCCAGACGATTCACTTGACATAGGACGGACAGGAGTGAGCGCAGCGTTGCACACAGGGGCGCGCGCCGCCGGACGCACCACCCGGGGCACTTCCGGGCGCCGACTGGATTCGCGCGACACCGGGAAGGCGGAGACGCAGAGTCACATTCCGATTCCGTCTCGTAACCACCGGTGCGCCGGACCCGTTGGAGGGGGCATGGGCTTCACGATCGGCAGCAGTCGAGGGATCCGCGACATCCGGTCCGGCTCGCGCCGCCGCGGCCGCTCGTCGGAGTGCACCGCCGTGGCCGAGTACACCGGGCTGTGGGGCTGGGACGTCGTCCCGGGCGCCCGGGCCGCCGCGGGCGTCTGCTCCTGCGGCCGCCCCGAGTGCCGGGCGCCGGGTGCGCATCCACTGGACTTCGCGTCCGAGGTGCCGGCCGGAGCGACGCTGGACGCGGTGACCGAGGCCTGGGCCGAGGTGCCGGGCGCCGCGGTGATGCTGCCGGTCGGGCGCGCGTTCGACGTGATCGAGGTCGCCGAGCCGGTCGGGCGGCGCTCGCTGGTCCGGCTGGAGCGCATGGGCCTCCCCCTCGGCCCCGTCACCGCCACCCCGGACGGCCGCGCCCATTTCCTGGTGGCCCCCGGCTCCGCGTCCCAGCTTCCCGCGCTGCTCTACCGCATGGGCTGGGACGACCCGAGCCTCGACCTGCGCGGCCTGGGCCCCGGTACGTACATCACGGCCCCGCCCTCCGACCGCGCCGGCCTCGGCCCGGTCCGCTGGCTGCGCCCGCCCGACCTGGACTCGGCCACGAAGCCTCCGGCGGCGCGGCTGCTGCTGGGGACGCTGGCTTATGTGGCGCACAGGTCACGGGCGTAGTCCTGCCACCCAGGCAGCGCAACCATCAATTGAGGTACCACGACGGCGAGCAACCACGTCCGCGAAAGCGGCGCTGGTTCCGGCGCAAAAGGAGCAGCGCCCGTCCCCAGTTTTCAGCTGGGGCGGGCGCTTCTTCGCGATACGGGTCCGGTGGATCAGTCACCGATGAGCGCATCCACGAACGCCTCCGGCTCGAACGGCGCCAGATCGTCCGCGCCCTCGCCCAGCCCGACCAGCTTGACCGGGACGCCGAGCTCGCGCTGTACGGCGACGACGATGCCGCCCTTGGCGGTGCCGTCCAGCTTGGTGAGGACGATGCCGGTGATGTCGACGACCTCGGCGAAGACGCGGGCCTGTACGAGACCGTTCTGGCCGGTGGTCGCGTCCAGCACGAGCAGCACCTCGTCCAGCGGGGCGTGCTTCTCGACGACGCGCTTGACCTTGCCGAGCTCGTCCATGAGGCCGGTCTTGGTGTGCAGACGGCCGGCGGTGTCGATGAGCACGACGTCGGCGCCGATCTCCTTGCCTTCCTTGACCGCGTCGAAGGCGACCGAGGCGGGGTCGCCGGCCTCCGGCCCGCGCACGGTGTGGGCGCCGACCCGCTCGCCCCAGGTCTGGAGCTGATCGGCGGCGGCGGCCCGGAAGGTGTCGGCGGCGCCCAGGACGACGCTGCGCCCATCGGCGACCAGCACGCGGGCGAGCTTGCCGGTGGTGGTGGTCTTGCCGGTGCCGTTGACGCCGACGACCATCACGATGCCGGGCTTGCTGGTCTCCGGCTCGGTCTTCACGACGCGGTCGAGGTCGGGGCCGATCAGGGTGAGCAGCTCCTCGCGCAGCAGGCCGCGCAGCTCCTCGGGGGTGCGGGTGCCGAGCACCTTCACGCGCTCGCGGAGCCGTTCGACCAGCTCCTGGGTGGGCTGCACACCGACGTCGGCGGTGATCAGGGTGTCCTCGATCTCCTCCCAGGTCTCCTCGTCGAGATGCTCGCGCGACAGCAGCGTGAGCAGCCCCTTGCCGAGGGCGTTCTGGGACCGGGAGAGCCGGGCGCGCAGCCGGATGAGCCGGCCGGCGGTGGGCTCGGGGACCTCGATCGGGGGGACTACGAGTTCGGGAAGGGGCGGTTCCTCGACGGTGACCGGGGCCGAGCCGTCCGGGAGGTCCACCTCCTCGATCGTGCGGCGCGGTTCGTCGCGCGGCGTCTCGGCCTCGTCGCCGACGTGCGGCTCGGCCGGAGGGGCGGTGATGTCGGGCGTGGTGGGCGGCGGGGGCAGCGACTTGCGGCGCCGGCTGCCGACGATGAGCCCGCCGAGCGCGCCGAGCACGACCACGGCGATGACTACAGCAAGGATGACGATTTCCATAACGCGTCCAGTATTAGCCATGAGGGTCCGCCGGGCCCATCTTGTGCATTCCTCCAAGAGGCGTCGTCGTGTCAGGCGCACATCAGCATGACCCTGGCTGTCTGACACTCCGTCAGCTACTGTCCCCCTCCACACCCGCCCGGTGAAGGGAGACCCTCCCATGCCCGTCACGGTCGTCCGTTTCAACCTCGTCGAGCCCGGCGCCACCCCCGCCTCCCTCCACGCCCGCTACCGGGCCGCCCTGGAGATGGCCGCGTACGCCGACGACCGGGGGATCACCACCGTGCAGACGGAGGAGCACCACGGCGTCGCGAACAACTGGCTGCCCTCGCCGTTCACCTTCGCCGGAGCGGTCCTCGGCGCCACCCGGCACCTCGCGGTCACCGTGTCGGCGGTCATCGGCCCGCTGCACGACCCGCTGCGACTGGCCGAGGACATCGCCGTACTGGATCTGCTCGGCGGCGGGCGGCTCGTGACCGTCGCGGGGATCGGGTACCGGCCGGAGGAGTACGCCCAGTTCGACGTGGAGTGGAAGCGGCGCGGGCGGCTGCAGGACGAGCTGCTGGAGACGGTGCTGAAGGCCTGGACCGGCGAGGAGTTCGAGTACCGGGGCCGTACGGTACGGGTCACCCCGCGCCCGTACTCCGATCCGCACCCCCTGCTGCTGGTCGGCGGCTCCTCGAAGGCCGCCGCCCGCCGGGCCGCCCGCCTCGGCCTGCCCTTCTTCCCCAGCGCCCATCTGCCCGAGCTGGAGGCCTACTACAAGGAGCGGCTGGTCGAATACGGCACCGAGGGCTGGACCATGATGCCCGCCGCCGAGACCCCGCTCCTGCACCTCGCCGAGGACCCCGACCGGACCTGGGCGACGTACGGCGGGCATTTCCTGCACGAGGCGCGGACGTACGCCTCCTGGCAGTCGGCCGGTATCCGCTCGGCGGTGCGTTCGACGGCGACGACGGTGGACGAGCTGCGCGCCGAGGGCGTCTACCGGGTCCTCACACCGGACGAGTGCGTGGCACAGGGGCTCGACAACCTCGTCCTGCATCCGCTCGTGGGCGGGATGCCGCTGGAGGAGGGCTGGCGCAGCCTGCACCTGTTCTGCGACGACGTACTGCCCCGGCTCACATGATCTGCGAGCCGGGGCAGTACGTCTCTCACGAGTACGAGGAGAGGGGCAGCGGGGACTTGGCCCTTCTCCCCGGGATCAGGGGGCGGGTCAGCCCATCTCCTCCAGCGTCTTGCCCTTGGTCTCGGGCACGAACTTGAGGATGAACGGGATGGAGAGGAAGGCGAACACCGCGTACATCACGTAGGTGAGCGACAGGTTCCACTCCGCCAGGTCCGGGAAGGTGATCGTGATCGCCCAGTTGGCGATCCACTGGGCCGAGGCGGCCACACCGAGCGCGGCGGCACGGATCTTGTTCGGGAAGACCTCACCGAGCATGACCCAGACGACCACACCCCAGGACAGGGCGAAGAACAGCACGAACGCGTTGGCGGCGATCAGCGCGACAACACCCTGGGCGGTCGGCAGCGGGTCGTTGCCGCTCTGGTAGGAGAAGGCCCAGGCGGCCAGTGCCAGCGAGATGCCCATGCCGATCGAGCCGATCAGGGCGAGCGGCTTGCGGCCGATGCGGTCGACGAAGATCATCGCGATCACGGTGCCGATGATGTTGATGATCGAGGTCTCGAACGAGTAGAAGAACGAGCTCGACGGGTCGACACCGACGGACTGCCACAGCAGGTTCGAGTAGTAGAAGATGACGTTGATGCCGACCAGCTGCTGGAAGACGGAGAGGCCGATACCGATCCAGACGATCGGCAGCAGGCCGAACCTGCCGCCCAGCAGGTCCCGGAACGTCGACTTGTGGTCGCTGCGCATGGCCTCGTCGATCTCGGCGACGCGGGCGTCCAGGTTGATGTCGCCCTCGACGTCGGCGAGCACTTTCTTGGCGTCGTCGACCCGGCCCACGCTGATCAGGAAGCGCGGCGACTCGGGGATGGCGAAGGACAGCAGGCCGTAGATCACGGCCGGTACGACCATCACGCCCAGCATCCACTGCCAGGCCTCGATGCCCGCGATCTGCCCGCGCTCCTCGCCGTCGGCCATGTTGAGGATGGCCCAGTTGACGAGCTGCGAGACGGCGATGCCGATGACGATCGCTGCCTGCTGGAAGGAGGCGAGCCTGCCTCGGTACGCCGGCGGGGCGACCTCGGCGATGTAGGCGGGGCCGATGACCGAGGCCATACCGATGGCTATACCGCCGAGGACACGCCAGGCGGCGAGGTCCCACGCGGCGAACGGAAGGCCGGAGCCGACGGCGCTCACGGCGAACAGCACCGCCGCGATCTGCATCACGCGGATACGGCCGATGCGGTCCGCGATCCGGCCGGCGAGGGCGGCACCGACGGCACTGCCCAGCAGGGCGCAGGCGGCGACGGTGCCGGTGGCACCGGAGCTGAGGTCGAAGCGAGCCTGGATGCCGCCGTTGGCTCCGTTGATGACGGAGCTGTCATAGCCGAAGAGGAAGCCACCCATGGCGGCTGCGGCAGTGATGAAGACGACGTGCCCCAGATGTTCGGGGGGTGCCGCCTTGGCTCCTTGCTGAGGTGCCTGCGCTGTGCTGGTCACGTGGTAACTCCTCGGGCCACCGGCGTCGCTGCCGGGGTGGTGGTGAGCCCTTCAACCTGAAGGTAAAAGCAACGTTGCAGAGACTATGCCTTCAGGTTTCGAAGTCAATAGGTTCTTTGCTGTGACTTTCTCGCGCAGGGGTGGGTGCTTGTGTTCACAAGTTGAACTCATTTGGAAGTGCAGGTCGCGACAGGTGTAGACCGCACGCAGTTACCGGAGCCGCTGACTGATGACCTTCGACACACCGTCGCCCTGCATGGAGACGCCGTACAGCGCGTCGGCGACCTCCATCGTCCGCTTCTGGTGCGTGATGACGATGAGCTGCGAGGCCTCCTGCAGCTCCTGCATGATCCGGATCAGCCGCTGCAGGTTCGTGTCGTCGAGCGCCGCCTCGACCTCGTCCATCACATAGAACGGACTGGGCCGGGCCTTGAAGATCGACACCAGCAGCGCCACGGCCGTCAGCGACCGCTCGCCGCCGGAGAGCAGGCTGAGCCGCTTGACCTTCTTGCCCGGCGGCCGCGCCTCGACGTCCACGCCCGTGGTGAGCATGTTGTCGGGGTCCGTCAGCACGAGCCGGCCCTCGCCGCCCGGGAACAGCCGGCTGAAGACGCCCTCGAACTCCCGGGCCGTGTCCCGGTAGGCCTCGGTGAACACCTGCTCGACGCGCTCGTCCACCTCCTTCACCACCTGGAGGAGGTCGGCACGCGTCTTCTTCAGGTCTTCCAACTGCTCGCTGAGGAACTTGTGCCGTTCCTCCAGCGCCGCGAACTCCTCCAGCGCCAGCGGGTTCACCTTGCCGAGCTGCTGGTACGCCCGCTCGGCCGACTTCAGCCGCTTCTCCTGCTCCGCCCGGACGAACGGCTTCGGCTGGTTGCGCGGGTGCTCGGGATCCTCCGGCAGCTCCTCGCCCTCGGCGGGCGGCGAGGGCGGTACGAGCTGATGCGGGCCGTACTCGGAGACCAGCCCCGCCGGCTCCACGCCCAGCTCCTCCAGCGCCTTGGTCTCCAACTGCTCGATCCGCAGCCGCTTCTCGGCGCCGAGCACCTCACCGCGGTGCACGGAGTCCGTGAGCTTGTCGAGCTCGGCCTTGAGGTCACGGCCCTCGGTGCGGGCGGCGGCCAGCTCCTGCTCGCGCTGTGCCTTGGCCGCCTCGGCGACGGTGCGCTCCTCGTCCGCGCGGGCGAGGGAGACCTCGACGTGCGCGAGGAGCTGGCGCGCGCCGGAGGCGACGGCTTGTGCGACGGACGCCTCGTGCCTGAGGCGCGCCCGCCGCTGCTCGGCACGCGCGCGTGCCTCGCGTTCCGCGCGGGCGGCCCGGTCCAGTGAGTCGGCCCGCCCGGCGAGCCCCTTGACCCGTTCCTCGTGCGTACGGACCTGAAGCCGGGCCTCCATCTCGGTCTGCCGTGCGTTGGCACCGTCGGCGGCGAGCCGGTCCCGTACGAAGGTGTCTGGCTCCTCCTCGACCGGCATCTCCTCGGCGACGGCGAGCCGTTCGGCGAGCTCCTCGACCTCCTGAAGCGCCTTGTCGAGCGCCTCCTGGGCGCGTGCCGTGGCGGCCACGCTGCGCTCGGCCTCCCCCGCGGCCGCCCGGGCCTGCCCGGCGAGCCGGCCGAGCTGCTGTGCCACCGCCGACTTCTCGCGGTCGGCGGCCCGACGCCGTTCGCCCAGGCCCTCGACGAGCGCGGCGGCCTCCTTGCGCCGCTCGCCGGCCGCGGCCTGCACCTCGGCCAGCTCCTCGCACCGCACGGCCAGCTTGTCCAGCTCGGCGGCCGCCTCGTCCACCGACGCCTGCACCTCGAGCAGACTGGGCGCCCCGGCGGACCCCCCGTGAGCGAAGTGCGCCCCGAGCAGATCCCCCTCGGCGGTGACGGCGGTGAGATCGGGCCGCGCGTACACGAGCTCCTCGGCGTCCTCCAGCGTCCCGACGACGACGATCCCCCGCAGCAGCCGCCGCACCGCGGGCATGAGCTCGGCGGGTCCCCGCACGAGATCAGCGGCATACGACGGACCATCGGGGCGCGCTTCCCCGGATACGGCGGGAGGAGCACCGGCGCCCGCGGGCGAGGCGTCACCGGCCCGGGGGCCGGCGTCGGCGGTCGTCGCCCCGCCTGAAGCATCCGCGCCACGCTCCCCGGGCGTCGCACCGCCCGAAACACCCGCACCACGCTCCGCGGGCACCACCCCGCCCGATGCCCCCACGTCGGCGCTCCGGCCTCCCCCGTCCGTGTCTTCCAGCGCTCCCGCCAGCAGCAGGGCCGCGCGGCCCGCGTCCTGTTTGCGCAGGAGGCGGATGGCGTCCGCTGCCGATGCCGGGGTCGTCACGGCGATGGCGTCGGCTGCTGCGCCGAAGGCGGCGGCCAGGGCGACCTCGTGGCCCGGCGTCACCGTCAGCAGCTCTGCGGCCGGACCCAGCAGACCGGTGAGACGATCCTTCGCGCCGAGCAGGGCGCCGGTGCCGTCCTTGCGGCGCAGTCCCAGGGCGAGGGCCTCATGGCGGGCCTGCGTCGCGGCCCGGCTGCGTTCCGCCGCCGTGGTCGCCTCACGAGCGGCGGCGAGTGCGGCCTCCGCCTGCGCGAGCTGCTGCTTCGCCGCCTCGTGCCGCTCGGCCAGTTCCGCGTCACCGGCGTCGAGGCCGTCGACCTCGGCCTTGAGCGCCTCGTACTCCTCCTGCGCGGCGAACGCCCGCTCCTGCGCCTCGTCGCGGGCGGCGGCGAGGCGGTCGATCTCGGCCTGGGCGGAGGCCGCGCGGGAACGGGCCGCGCCGACCTGGCCGTTCAGCCGGGCCAGTCCCTCACGGCGGTCGGCGATGGCGCGGGCCGCGTCCTTCAGCCGGCGTTCCTCGAGGGCGAGTTCGCGCTCCAGTTCGGCTCGATGGGCGACCGTGTCGTCCAGTGCCCGCTGCGCCGCCTCCAGAGCCGCCTCGAGCTCGGCCTCCTGCTCGCGGATGCGGTGGGCCTCGCGTTCCATGTCCTCGGGGTCGCGGCCGCGCCGCTCCTCGGGCGGGGCGGAGGTCGCGCTCTTCACGCGCGCGTCGGCCAGCGAGATGGTGCCGCGCACCCGTTCGGCGAGCTGGGAGAGCTCGTACCAGGTCTGCTGGGCACGCTGGAGGCGGGGCGTGAGCTGCCGTACCTCGTCCTCCAGGAGCGCCTCGCGCTGGAGCGCCTTCCTCAGTTCCTGCTCGGCGGCCTCCTTGCGCTGTTTGAGCGCGGCCTCGTCGGCGACCTCGGCCTCGAGCGCCTCCCGCAGCCGTACGAGATCGTCGGCGAGGAGGCGAAGGCGAGCGTCCCTGAGGTCGGCCTGGATCACGGCGGCCCTGCGGGCGACCGCGGCCTGCCGGCCGAGGGGCTTGAGCTGGCGGCGCAGTTCGTCCGTCAGGTCCTGCACGCGCGCGAGGTTGGCCTGCATCGCGTCCAGCTTCCGCAGCGCCTTCTCCTTGCGCTTGCGGTGCTTCAGGACGCCCGCGGCCTCTTCGATGAAGGCACGACGGCCCATGGGGTCGGCGTGCAGCACGGAGTCGAGCTGGCCCTGGCCGACGATGACGTGCATCTCGCGGCCGATGCCGGAGTCGGAGAGCAGTTCCTGGATGTCGAGCAGCCGGCAGGTGTCGCCGTTGATCTGGTACTCGCTGCCGCCGTTGCGGAACATGATCCGCGTGATGGTGACCTCGGCGTACTCGATGGGCAGGGCCCCGTCGGAGTTGTCGATGGTCAGCGACACCTCGGCGCGGCCGAGCGGCGGGCGCCCGGTGGTGCCGGCGAAGATGACGTCCTCCATCTTGCCGCCGCGCAGCGACTTGGCGCCCTGCTCCCCCATGACCCAGCTGAGCGCGTCCACGACGTTGGACTTGCCCGAGCCGTTCGGTCCGACGACACACGTGATGCCCGGCTCGAACCGGAGCGTCGTGGCCGAGGCGAACGATTTGAACCCACGGAGGGTCAGGGCCTTGAGGTGCACGCCGCTGGACTCTACCTCCCGGGGTTGTCTCACTCCATGAACCCGCGGTTTCGCCCCTGAACGTGCAGGGCACACCAAACGTTAAAGAGGCTGAAAGGATGCGCGGGGGAAAGAAAGAAGGGACGCCGAGGCGTCCCTTGCAACTTCTGACAACTTAGCGGTTGTTACGGGCTCCCAACCACTGCTGTCGTTGTGCGATGCAGCGATCAGGTGAGCGCAGGCTCCGCCTGGTGTGCGTCGACGCTCTCCATGATCCTGTCGTGGTGAGAAGCGGCAGCCGCCAGCGCGTCGTTCTCCGCCTGGATCCGTACGAGCTCGGATTCGAGGTCCTGGACGCGCTGCTGGAGCCGTCGCATCTCGGCGAGGAGTCGAGGGTCGGAGCCGCCGACGTAACCGAGAAGCGCCTTTGCCATGATGGATGGTCCTCCACACTGAGTGACCGACCGATGCGGTGTGGGTCGTGAGGGATTTCGCACCCGCGGCCGCTTGGCACTGTGGAGTTGTGCTGCCGTTCATCCATGCCAAACAGCTAAGGTGCGCGGGGCTTTCAGCGTCTCACCAAAAAGTTTGACGGTCAACACGATCACGCCCCGTATCGGCGAGCAACCCGGGGTGCACGGCCGGGAAACGGCGGCGCGACGACTCCTGCGGGGCCCTCAAGGCGTGGCGATCATCCTTGCGTGTGGAGCCTGCCACGGCAAGCGCTTCTTGGCAACCACCTGGTCGTTTCCACTCGGGGCAGCTGCCGGTGACATACCCCGTCGGTGCCGCACCACCCTTTCGGCCCTGCCGGGTCAGCGCACGGCGAAGCCGTCGTAGCCGCCGCGGGGTGTGTCCCAGATCTCGGTCACTCCCTCCACACGTCCGGGCGTGTCGTCGCCCTGGAGCCAGTCGAGCAGTCCCTGACAGCCCTCGCGGGAACCCTCCGCGACCACCTGGACCCGACCGTCGTCCAAATTGAGAGCAAAACCACTCAGGCCGCCGATCTCGAGCGCCTTGGCGCGCGTGAACCAGCGAAAACCCACACCTTGGACGCGTCCTCGCACCCAGGCGACCAGCCGCACATCCTCGCTCATGGGTGCAACCTAACCGGCCAATGTCTCTCGGGACACTTCCTCCCCCAGCGCCATGCGGTACCGTCCAGCCCCAATGAATCTCATATGAAACTCACTCGATCGAGTGGGTTTGCTTGACCGCACGGACGAACCGCACACGGACGAATCGTGCAGATGCACCGTGCGGACGAACGGACGGACGAGTCGACCGCGAGGACGAGGAAGGCCAGGACATGGGACGCCACCGACGCTCCGCCGCCGGCCGCGCCGCCACGGGCCGCGCCACGGGGGGCAACGAGACACACGGCTCAGCCGTGGGGGGCCACGACCCGCAGCACTCGTACGGGGGCGGCCAGGCCGCGCCCGGCATCGCACCGTATCTGAACCCGGAGGCGTACGCCGAGGCCGTGACGAAGAGCGAGGCCTATCTCTTCGCCCCGGACGACCACGAGCGCGCCGCCGACACGGTGGTCTTCTCGAGCGACGGGTACCTGCCCGGTGACGGGCCCCGGGACGGGGGCTCGCACCGCCGCCGTAAGAAGAAGGGTGTGACGCCGGTTCGCACCGGCCTGCTGGGCGTCTCCGCGGCGGTCGCGATCGGCACGGTCGCGGTCGCCACGGGTGTACTGCCCGGCGGTGACAGCTACACCCTCGGCGGCGGCAGCGGGGACAAGGTGCAGACCACCGACATCCCGACCAACACCGAGACGCAGCAGGGCGGCACGTCCGGCAGCGCCGACGAGAGCCGCGACAGCACTCCGCCGGCGAGCCGGGACACCGAGCGTTCCAGCTCCCCCTCCCCGTCCCCCTCGGCCTCGACGTCGAAGCCGTCGGCCCCGCCGGCCGACAAGGCCCCCGTCGAGGAGCCGACGCAGACCACACCGTCGAAGAAGCCGAAGACGACGCCCTCCCGGAACGAAGCGGCCACGAAGGCGCCCGAGAAGACCAGCGCCCCGTCCTCGCCGATCTCCGCGGAGTCCGCCGCCGAGGCCGAGGTGCTCAAGCTCGTCAACGAGGAGCGCGCGAAGGCCGGCTGCAGCCCGCTGGCCGCGAACAGCGCGCTGGCCGAGCTCGCCGGCGACTTCAGCGACGCCATGGCCGCGCAGGGCTTCTTCGACCACACCGACCCGAGCGGCGCCACTCCGTGGGACCGGGCGGAGGCGGCCGGGATAACCAGCCTGGGCGGCGAGAACATAGCCCGGGGCCAGGCCGACGCCCAGGCCGTGATGGACGCCTGGATGAACAGCCCGGGCCACCGCGCCAACATCCTGAACTGCGACTTCAAGACGCTGGGTGTGGGAGTGCACTACGGCTCCGGCGGCCCGTGGTGGACCCAGAACTTCGGGTACTGAGATAACCGCAGGTCAAAGACCTAAGAACCTTCCTGGGCCGTCTCGGGGCCGTCATCCGCAGGTTCGTGGTCCTCAAAGACGCGATCTACGGCGGCCCTGGTCCGGGTCTCACTCGACGGCATCAGGTGCGTGTACGTACGAAGCGTGAAGCCGGGGTCGTGGTGGCCCAGGTACTCGCTCAACGCCTTGACGCTCTCCCCCGCGTCCAAGAGGACCGAGGCGTAGAAGTGCCTCAGCGCGTGCATGCCGTTGTCCCGGCCCGTCTCGACGTCCACGGCCCGTAGAGCCGGACGCCAGACGCGATCGTTGAAGCGGTTACGGTCCAGCGCCAGGCCAGCGGAACCGGTGAAGAGCAGCGACGCTGTGACCGGTGGGCCATCGAGGGTCTTCCACGGCAACGTGATCTCGGTAGGCGGATGACGCTTCAGGTGCGCGGCGAGCGCGAAGGCGACGGACTCAGGCAGGGGAACGTCTCGCTCCTTGCCGCCCTTGGGTGGAGCGAACACCGGCCGGTGGCGTTGGAGGAGCTTGACCTGGCGCACGACGTGCACGACGCCGCCCAAGAAGTCCACGTCTTCCACGGCCAGGCCGAAGGCTTCCCCCTGTCGTAAGCCGAGGCCGGCCGCCACGCTGACGAGGGCCTGATAGGGGTCCGGCAGCGCAGCGCGAACGGCCATGACCCGTTCGACAGACCAGGGCTTGACCTTGCGAGGCTCCAGCCGAGGCGCCCGAACAGATCGAGCCCTGCACGGATTCTCACGGATGACTCGGTCCTCAACAGCGGCAGTGAAGACCGTCGAGACGTGCGCAAAGATCCCGCGCCGGTACCCTGCCGACAGCCCTCGATCCTCCAACGTTCGTAGCCACAACCGGAGATGCGACGGCGTGAACGACCCCATAGGCCGAGTTCCCAGGTACGGGATCGCATGGAGCCGTAGCCGACTCTCGACAGACTCACGCGTCAGGGGATCCGTGATCTGAGTAGTCATCCACTCAGTGGCGTACTGCTCGAACGTGACCTTGCCCGCGTCCGGATTGACGTAGTCGCCACGCGACATGTCCGCCTCGATGTTGGACAGCCACTGCTCCGCCTTGCGCTTCTGCTTGTCCGGGAAGCTCTTGGATTTCTCGGAGCCGTCGGGGCCGACGTATCGGGCGCGGTAGCGCAAGCCGACTCCGAAGCGGTCGGTCTTGACCTTGACGGTCTTGCCGTCGGCGTCGGTCTCGACCTTGTACCAGCGGTCTTGGACGTGTCCGGCCATCAGGCTGCCTCTTCCATCTGGGACTGGACCCAGACGCGGACGTCTTCGGGGTCGAAGCGGAGGTGCCGGCCGACGCGGAAGCCGCGCGGTCCGGTCTGCTTGCGGCGCCACTGGTAGACGGTCTCGACCGGGACGCCGAGGAGGTCGGCCAGGTCGACCGGGGTCAGGTAGCGGTCGGGCAGCGAGCGCTTCATGCCCACACCTCCATGTCGTCCATGCCGTGCAGGTCAGTGAGTGCTTCGCGTGCTGTCTCGCGGTTGATGCGCAGGTCCCGGGCGATCGAGGCAGCGAGCCAGGATTCGCCGGGGCTGTGGCCCTGTCCGGCGTAGGTCCAGTGGGCGAGGGTGAGCGTGGTGCCCTCCGTTTCGTCGAGGTCTTCGGGAAGCCCGCGTTCGCGGCGTTCCTGCCGGGCGCGGTAGTCGGCGCGGACCTGGCGGCGCTCGGTCAGCGTCGAGGAATAGGCGCGCGACTTGGTCATGAAGTGGCCGCGGAAGCCGAGCATGTGAGCCCACCGGGCCAGCAGCCGATCCGGGTAGGCGTCATCGAGCACCCAGCAGGCTTCGATCAGGCGCCGGGTGTGCGCGGGCAGCGGCAGCTTGTCGAGTTCGGAGAGCTCCCCGATCCGGCGGTCTACGGTCTCGGTGGTCTCAGCCGCTTTGGTGGCGTACTTGGCGACGTAGGAGGCGACCGCCTGATCGGTCAGCTCCACACCGTCCATGCCGCCGATCGCCTGGACGTCGACTTGGGAGCCCCAGCGCAGAACGCGTCCGGCGAAAGCGCCGGCGGACGGCACCGGCACCGCGACGCGAGCGGCGGCGGCGCGGATCGCGTCGTCCAGGACGGGGACCGTGGCCCAGGCCGGGGGCGGGGAGTCGGGCCCGTCGGGTCCGTCGAGGCGCACCACGGCGTGGAAGTGCACGGCGCCCCGCTTCTGGAACTCGGCGACCTTGCCGAAGGAGACCCGGCACACCTCCTTCATAGCCGACTGAGTCAGGCCCGCACGGGCGGCGACCTCCCGGCGCAGGTAGATGGTGAAGCGGCGCCACAGGTCGCCTGCGTGGTTGTTCCACAGCACCGCCCCGGCGTAGTCGTACCGCTCCGGGTCCAGGGCCGTGCCAAGCGCGGGGTCGTCCTCGGCGTGCCGGGCGCCGCAGCGGCAGCGGCCGGTGTCGGGCCGGTTGTGCACGGGGCCGAAGGAGGGTGCGGTGAGGGTGGCGAACACGCCGGGGTGCTGGCGGATCTCGCCGCGGATGCCCATCCGGGGATCACCAGTGATCCCGGCGCGGATCAGGTGGTAGACGTCCCCGGCATACGTCCAGGCGCACGAGGGACAGCGCGAGGCACGCCGGTTGCCGCAGGCCACCCGGAGCATGCCGCCCGGCTCATGCTCGGTGCTGTAGGAGTACAGGACGTCACCGGTCTTGGCGTCGCGGGTGAGCGTCTGGCCCCTCAGGCGGATGGGGTTCGAGCAGCCGCCCGTGCGCTTGATCTGCTCTTGCCACCGGTCGAAGCCGGGTGAGCTGGCGACTCGCAGCAGGTCGGCCAGGGTCAGGGGGTCGGTGCCCAGGGAGGCCGCAGCACCGGCCACGGCCTCAGGGGCGACGGGGAACACCGTCACGCAGCCACCCCCAGCGACTCGACTACGGGCGACGGTTCGGGACCGGTCAGGGCACCGAAGGTGCGGTCAGCCGGGCAGATCACGTCCCCGTCATGGGTGAGCACGCGCAGGCCATCGATGCGTACCCAGGTCCACAGCGGGGCGTGGACGTGGCAGCCGGGGCAGGTCACCGGCCGCTCCAGCAGGTCCAGGCAGGAGGGGAACAGGCTCATGCCGCCACCGCCCCGAGCCGCGCGGAGAGCTGGATCACCAGGGCTTCCAGGGCCTGAACACGATCGGCGAGCGCGGCCACGTCCTGACCGAGAATCGGAGCGGTCGGGCGGTCGGCGCGGCCGAAGCCCAGCTCTGCCGGAGTGGCCCGCAGGACCGCGCAGAGCAGCACCTGATAGGTCTGGTTCGGCTGGTTGGCGCCGTTCTCCCAGCGGGAGAGCTGGACCTTCAGCGAGTTCTCGGAGGCGATCGGCCAGCCCCAGTGCTCAGCTAACCGCATCAGGGACCGGATCACCTGGAGCTGAGACCAGCCACGGGCCGCACGTGTCTGCGCCAGCGGTGTGTCAGCGGGACGCTTGGCCGGGGGCTGCACGGCGGGATGGGTGTGATCAGTCAGCGGGATGACAGGAGAGACGGTCATGCGGCCACCGCCTCGGAGGCCATGGCAGGCATGTCCTCGCCAGTCTCCCAGTCGAAGGCCCGACCGGTCGGGCAGGGGAACGGCTCCGAGTTGACGTCGTGCATCAGGACCCCGGCGTCCCCGTGTCGCAGCCAGCCCCAGTCAGCGGCGGCGGCCCCGCAGGACATGCACGGAGACGGAGTCTGCGTCACGCCGACGTCCCAGCGAGACAGCGAGACCGACAGCGGACCAACGAGCCTTGCAGGCATGATGGAAGCTCCCTTCAAGGGACGAAGGAGGGCGGCGGCTTGCTTGGCGGTAGGGCGCCGCTCTCCGGGTAAGACAGGGCAACCTGTCTAACTTCTCTTGTGTTACCTAGATTAGTTGCCACAAGGTTCAGCGCAAGACCCAGGGGCAGATTTCTTTAGGTCACTTAGGTAACCTGGGGAGGTGACTGTGAGCCCTGACGATCCCCGTAGCGCCTACGAGCAGGTGGCCGACGATCTCCGGAAGAAGATTGCTGCCGGAGCCCTGAAGGCTGGTCAGCGGCTCGACGGAAACGCCAAGATGGCGGAGCACTACGGCGTTGCCGCAATGACCATCCGCCACGCACTCGACATCCTTCGCCGCGAAGGATTGATCGTCAGTCAGCAGGGGCGCGGAACCTTCGTTGCCAGCGACCCGGACGGCCCGGACTCCTCCGAGGAGGCCGACAAGATGGTCGATGAGCTAGGCGAGATCAAGGCCGCGTTGAAGCTGATCAACTCGCGGCTCGATCGGCTGGAAGAGCAGGTCCGCGAGCGTCCTTGACGGAGGAAGTCAGCCGATCAACCCTCTGAGAAGCTTCAGCAAGCTTCCTCCTGATGTCGTGCAGCTCGCCCAGTAATCGCGCCCTGTCTGCAACCTTCACAGCAGCCTTCCCCCTTCCGATGATCAGCCCAGCTTCATGCTCGCGGCGAGACGCCTGATCTCCGCCGAATGTGAATGCTTGTCGCTCGACCTCAGGTCGTCGACGAGGTTGCGAGCCAGTGGCCTGTTGCGCACGTGCTGAGGGGCAATCGCGTCAGCCTTCAGGATCGCGTCAGCAGCAAGCGCCGGTTTACGGTTCATCATCTGTCCGGCAGCCGTGCAGACCCAGAAGTGCGACTGTCGTTCGCCCGATGCGATACGGGCGATGTTGACCAGCTCGGCGCGAGAGAGCACGTCGCGCGGGTGCCCCAGCTCCAGGCTCACCTCCACTGAATGGATCTCTGTGTTCACCGCGTTGAACTGAGTCTGGAAGGCGTTCCCGTCCGCCGATACGCCGGCGGCGGCCTGGCGAGCCTCCGTCAGGTGTGACTCTGCCTCCGAACGGTCCCAGAGCCGCGACCACGCGACCGCTGCGCGAAGGTGCATCGCACCCCAGAGAGCACGCACCGTCTGATCATCCGTGCCCAGGTGAGGTTCGAGGTCATCGAGAGCCTTGCGCGCCATGTCACGCGCCGCACCAAGCGCACCTTCGTGCAGCCAGACGCCGCAAAGGTCCCACCGAGCAGCCGCCTGGAGGATCGGCGACTCAGCCCGTTCCGCAGCCACCAGCTCACGCTGAACGGCACTCCAGCCGAGATCGTGATGCCCGAGCAGGTTGGAGGACACGCGTGCCATGTGGCTTGCCCGAAGCATGAGCCCTTCAGCTCGAACAAGGTCGTCCCCCACGGATACGTCACAGAGAACGACCAGGTCACGGAGGATCTGAGGAAGAACATCGCCCAGGGCCGTGAACCGCGCATCCTGCCTCAGCCTCTCGGCAGCCTCGACGCGCGTCGTGAGGTCGGAAAGGGTGGGAGATTCCGTCGTCGCAATCAGGGCAGCCCCGCCGGGCATGGTCGCTTGCTGGAGGGCGAGGCGGAGGCCGGGGATGGCGGCGTGGCCGGAGTCGAGTTCCGCAGTGTCATGCCGGTACGGCTGTCCCGTCAGCTCGATGACCTCTACGCCGAGCACTTCGGCAAGCTGACCAAGGACGCTCATGCGATCGAGCGGAAGGCGTCCGGTTTCGACCTTGGAGACCCAGCTAACGGAGCGGTCGACCGCAGCCGCCAATTGCGCTTGATCCCAGCCGAGACGGCGCCGAGCCCTTGCTACGCGCTGCCCCGTGGTCAGTTCAGCCTTCATCATGGGTTCCCTTCGACACTACGACGGTACCCACGCCCAACCACGTGGCTGTCAGTAAAAGTGACAGTGGCCGCTCGAACAGGCCCTCAACAGGCCCGAGTTACGGATTTCTCTACCTCATCAAGCACCCGTCGTCGCTTCGCTCCTCCGGGCGGGCGCGGGCGGCCGTCGGCGCCCGCGCTCATGTCTCCGCCCCGCTCGGCACCGCCGACCGCCCGCTCCCGCCCAAGAGGCAGGCACACGGAGCATGAGGTCAGAACACGTCGTGGCCGGGGCGGTCGGCTCCGCGACTTTAGCCAGCCACTTTGGCGCGAGCCTCGAAGATCATGGCCCCACATCGGGCACTAACGGGCAGGTCCACAGCCTGCCCGATCCGCGGGCCAGCGTAAGGGGCCATGATCACTCGCGCCAAAGCAGCTCCAGGCCAAAGTCGCTCCGCCGACCTCGTGTTCGGCCTAACGTTCACTCTCATGGACGCGGCGATCGCAGGTCTTATCGGCTCACTGGGAGGGGTCATCGCGGGTGCAGCGGCTCAAACAGCCCAAGCAGCGCGATCCCGCAAATGGCAGATTGCCGATCAAGACCGCACAGCAGCAGAACAGCAGGAGACGCGACTTTGGCAGGAGCGGCGAATCGCGTACGCGGCATTCATGGATGCGGAGATGGACGCAACCCAGAAGATCAATTGGGCCTGGTTGATCAATGCAGCCGGACCGTCGCCCGAGGAGCGAAGCAACAATCCGGTGAGCCAGGAAGCTGCCGAGGCGATGCGACTCGCTTCCGAGGCGATCCCTAAGGTCACTCGCCTGGCCCAAGAGGTGCTGCTGATCACGAGTAGTGACGCCGTCAAACAGGCAGTGGTCTCCTACAACGCCGCTATGCGCTCCTTCAACCCGAGCGCCGCCCACCGTGGCAACCCCAACGGGAGCGAACAGGGGGAAGCGCTTCTGGGGCAGTTGACGCAGGCCCACGCTCTTTTCGTGGATGCCGCACGAGCAGAGCTAGGCATCAAATACACCCGCCCTTCCGGGCCGTCTCGGGGCCGTCGAAGGGTGCTCAACGACGACCAGCGCTGACAACCGTCGACAGCTAAGTCGCAGGTCGCAGCGTTGATCGATTGCACGTCCGCAGGTCAGAGACCCGGCCCTTCACTTCTTCGGGTACTAGGAGCGTCCCAGATGTACTAACCAATGGTTAGCGCAATCTATGGGTCAGCGCTGTGTTCGAGTACGCTTGAGGAATGACGACCACGCAGGAGCGCACGGCGGAGCAGAACCTTCCGTACGACGTGTTCTCCAAGGCCTGCCCGTCGCGCGGCACGCTGGAGCACGTCACGGGACGCTGGGGCGCGCTCACGCTCGGCGCCCTGCACGAGGGGTCCTTCCGCTTCAACGAGCTGCGCCGCCGGGTCGACGGCGTGAGCGAGAAGATGCTGTCCCAGACCCTGCATGCGCTGGAGCGCGACGGCCTGGTGCACCGCGAGGCCCAGCCGACCAACCCACCCCGCGTGGACTACGAACTCACCCCGCTGGGCCACGAGGTCGCCGAGCGTCTGCTGGCCCTCATCCACTACGTGGAGGGCCGCATGGACGACGTCCTCGCGGCGCGCGAGCGCTACGACGAGGAACGCGCGCCTCGGTAGCGGTTAGGGCCTGCCCCTACGGCGCCACCCGCGGCGGGCGCTGGCACTTGGGGCAGTAGTAGCTGGACCGGTTCATCCACGGGCGCCGGCGCATCGGCGTGCCACAGCGCTTGCACGGCAGCCCTTCCCGCCCGTACGCGTCCAGCGACCGGTCGAAGTAGCCCGACTCGCCGTTGATGTTGACGTACAGGCTGTCGAAGCTGGTGCCGCCCGCCGCGAGGGCCGCGTTCATCACGTCCCTGATGTGGCCGAGGAGTTGGTGCGTGCGCGGGCGGGTGAAGGTCGCCGTCGGGCGGTCGTAGTGCAGGCGGGTACGCCAGAGGGCCTCGTCCGCGTAGATGTTGCCGACGCCACTGATCAACGACTGGTCCAGCAGGGCCCGTTTGATGGTGGTGCGCTTGCGGCGCAGGGCCTGGTGGAAGGCCTCGTCGTCGAACAGCGGGTCGAGCGGATCACGGGCGATGTGCGCGATGACGTCGGGCAGGCCGTCGGGGGTGGTGTCGTGCAACGACAGTCCGCCGAACGTGCGTTGGTCGACGAACCGCAGCTCGGTATCGCGGGCGTCGGCGAAGCGCATGCGGATGCGCAGATGCTTCTCGTCGGGTGCGGTGTGCGGCTGGACCAGCAGCTGGCCGCTCATGCCGAGGTGGGCCAGGATCGACTGGTCGGTGTCCTCCAGAGGAAGCCACAGGTACTTGCCGCGCCGACTCGGTGTGCCGACCCGGTGTCCCTTGAGACGGTGGACGAAGTCGTCGGCGCCGGCGAGATGGCGGCGCACGGCACGTGGGTGCAGCACCTCGGCGTCGGCGACGGTCCGGTGGGCGACCCACCGCTCAAGACCGCGCCGTACGACCTCGACCTCGGGCAACTCGGGCATGGCATCCCCCGTGACAACCGGTGTATGAGCCGAGCGCCCGCCCCGGGTGCGGGGCGGGCGCTCGGGTTGCGCTGTGCTGGATGACGGCGCTCAGTCGTCGGCTTCGACTGCCGTGGCCGCCGAAGCGGTCCCGGTCGCTGCCGCCACCTGAGCGGCCTCGGCGGACGCGGCCTGCGCGGCTTTCGCCGCCTTGGCGCGCTCGTCCGCCGCGGCACGGATGGACCGCCAGGCGGACTCCGCTGCCTGCTGCTCCGCCTCCTTCTTGCTGCGGCCGGTGCCGGTGCCGTACGAGACGCCTCCGACGCGGGCGGCAGCAGTGAAGGTCTTCTCGTGGTCGGGGCCGGTCTCCGTGACCAGGTACTCGGGGACACCGAGGCCTTCGGTCGCGGTGAGCTCCTGGAGACTGGTCTTCCAGTCCAGGCCGGCTCCGAGGTTGGAGGACTTCTCGATCAGCGGGTCGAACAGGCGGTGCACCAGCTCCGCCGCCGAGTCCAGGCCCTGGTCGAGGTAGACCGCGCCGATCACCGCTTCGAGGGTGTCGGCGAGGATGGATGCCTTGTCCCGGCCTCCCGTGCCTTCTTCACCGCGGCCGAGCCGGATGAAGGAGCCGAGCTCGAGCGTCCGCCCCACATCCGCCAGCGCACGCGAGTTCACCACCGCGGCCCGCAGCTTGGCCAGCTGGCCTTCGGGCAGGTCGGGGTGGGTGCGATACAGCGTGTCGGTGACGACGAGACCGAGGACGGAGTCGCCGAGGAACTCCAGCCGCTCGTTCGTCGGCAGACCGCCGTTCTCGTACGCGTAGGAACGGTGGGTCAGCGCTCGCACCAGAAGGGCGGACTCGACCTTGTAGCCGAGCCGCCCTTCCAGAAGCGTGTGGGACGAGGCCTGGTTGTCCGCCGGTGCACTCCCGCTCACACGGGAAGCCTGCTTCTTTGGCGTGGACACAGTGCCTCTCACCAGCCGCTCAGACCTCGAGGACCTGGCGCTTGTTGTAGGTGCCGCACGACGGGCACGCGATGTGCTGCTGCTTGGGCTCGTGGCAGCGCTCGCACGCAACCAGGGTGGGGACCGCAGCCTTCCACTGCGACCGGCGGTGGCGCGTGTTGCTGCGCGACATCTTCCGCTTCGGAACAGCCACGGCTACTTCTCCTGCTTCTCGTCGACGCCCGGTTCGGCGCCGCTCATCTCGTCCTTATCGCCGTCTTCGAGTGAACCGGCGAGTCCCTGCAATGCCGCCCAACGGATGTCGACGGCGTCGTGGTGGTGGTCCGGGTCGTCCGCCAGCCGCGCTCCGCACTCGGAGCACAGGCCGGGGCAGTCTTCCCGGCACACCGGCTGCATCGGCAGTGCGAGCACCACCGCATCGCGCAGCACGGGTTCGAGGTCGAACAGGCCGTCCTCGAGAAAGAGCCTGTCCTCGTCTTCCTCGGCGTCGTCGGCCGGCTCCGCTTTGACGCGGCCCCGGTCATCGGCGTCAGGGTACGAGAACATCTCCTGGAAGTCCGCTTCGAGCTCGAGCTCGACCGGCTCCAGACACCTTACGCACTCCCCCTCGGCCTGCGCACGGGCGGTGCCTGTGACGAGCACACCCTCCATGACCGACTCGAGCCGGAGTTCGAGCTCCACCGGTGCGCCTTCCGGCACCCCGATGACATCCTTGAGACCGAGGTCCTTCGGAGCGTCGATCGTGCGGGTCAGGCGCTGCAGCGCACCAGGCCGCCGACCCAGCTCGTGTGTGTCGAACACGAGAGGGTTGCGGTGGTCGAGGCGGGCGTTCAGAGCCATTCCTGCTTTCGATCCTGTGAGCTTCAGGTATGCCGCCCTTCGGTGTTCCCGGGCAGCGTCGATCGCGGGCGTCTACGAAGTCAGCACAGCGCACACGCGACCGAAGAGCCAGGATACTGGACCTTTCGCTGACGGCCCAATCGGCTGCGTCAGCCGTTGCCGCGGCCCTGTTCGTACGCCCGCAGCTGCTCCGCGCTGATCATGCTGGTGTCGAAGAGGCTGGTCTCGTCGAGCGCCTGGGACTGGGGCTGGGGCTGGGGCTGCTGGTAACCGGGGTCGCCCTGGTTCGGGTCGTACGCGGGCTGCTGCGGGTAGGCGGCGTACGGATCGGCCTGCTGATAGCCGTACGGGTCCTGCTGGGCGTACTGCTGGTAGCCGTACGGATCGTTCTGCTGCGGCGACTGCTGGTACGCGTAGGCGTCCTGCTGGGCGTACGACGGCTGGGCCGGTACCGCCGGCGGCGGCTGTTCGGCCGGGGTGTCGGCGATGGCCGCCAGGTCGGCGAGGTAGTCGGCGTCGCTGCTGTGCTGGACGGTCGTGGTGTCCAGGGCGCCGAGGTCGTCGGTGGCGATCCGGCCGTGCAGTTTCTGGCGGCCGCGGCCGACGGCCTCCAGAGTCTTGGCGAGGACCGCCTCGAAGGCACCGAGCTTGACGTCCACGTACTCGTCGGCGGTGCGGCGCAGGGTCTCCGGGTCGTGGCTGCGCTCGGGGGCGTCCTCATCCTCGTAGCCCTGGTCGTCGAGGCCGGGGCCGGTACCGAGGAGCTTCTCGCGGCCGCGGCCGACAGAGCCGAGGGTCTTGGTGAGGACGACCTCGAAGTTGGCGAGCTTGGAGTCGACGTAGTCGTCGGCCTCGGCGCGGATCTCCTCGGCCTCCTTGCGGGCCTCGGCGAGGATCCGGTCGGCCTCGGCCTGGGAGCGGCGGGCGACCTCGGTGTCGGAGATCAGCGAGCCGCGCTCGGCGTGTGCACCCTGGATGATCCGCTCGGCCTCCTGACGGGCCTGCTCGACCATCTGTTCCCGGCCGCCGATCAGCTCCTGGGCCTGGGCGAGGGAGTCGGGCAGCGCCGCGCGCACCTCTTCCAGCATGGCGAGCAGGTCGGCGCGGTTGACCACGCACGAGGCCGACATGGGCATGGCCCGGGCACTGGAGACCGCCGCGACGATCTCGTCGAGCTTCTTCTGCACGTCCACCGGTTGCTCGCCACTCTCTACAGCTGTGTTGGAGACGGACGGGACGACTGTACGGCCACGGGGTGCCCGCCGGACACCGGATGACGGGCCATCAGGGACCGCGGCGCGCGTCCCGGGCGTGCTCCAGGCGCCCTCAGTCCTGCTTGAGACGCTCGGTCAGGGCGGCCAGGACCGGCGGGGGAACCAGGTGGGAGACGTCGCCGCCCCAGGCCGCGACCTCTTTGACCAGGGACGACGACAGGAAGCTGTAAGTGGGGTTGGTGGGCACGAAGAGGGTCTCGACGCCCGTCAGGCCGTTGTTCATCTGGGCCATCTGCAGTTCGTAGTCGAAGTCGCTGACCGCGCGCAGGCCCTTGACGATGGCCGGGATGTCGCGCTGCTTGCAGAAGTCGACGAGGAGGCCGTGGAAGGCCTCGACCCGCACGTTGCCGTACTCGGCGGTGACCTCGCGGATCAGGTCGATCCGCTCGTCGATCTCGAAGAGGCCCTTCTTGGACTTGTTGATCATCACCGCGACATAGACCTCGTCGTACAGGCGGGAGGCGCGGGCAATGATGTCGAGGTGTCCGTTGGTGATCGGGTCGAACGACCCGGGACAGACGGCGCGGCGCACTTGAGATCCCTCGCTCTCCGGTCCGGTCATGGTGCGTCTTCGCACGTAGAGGCGGCGCGACCGTACCAAAACGTTCCCTCACCGTACCGGCGGGTACGGAGTGCTTCGAAGCCCTCCGGCCACCCGAACTCACCGCTTCTGGTGCTGCGCTCCACGGTGACGAGGGCTTCGTCCGCGAGCCACCCCTCCGTGCGGAGTGTGAGCAGAATCTCGCGAAGATCGTGATCCGAGACACTGTACGGCGGGTCGAGGAAGACGATGTCGTACGGCTCCGCCGGGGGCGGTGTGCGGATGATCTGTTCGGCTTTGCCTGCCCTGACCTCGGCGCCGGGCAGGCCGAGGTTTCTGACGTTCTCCCGGACCGTGCGGACCGCTCGGGCGTCGGCTTCGACGAGGAGGGTGTGTCCGGCGCCCCGGGAGAGGGCTTCCAGTCCGACGGCGCCGGAACCGGCGTACAGGTCAAGGACCCGCTCGCCGTCCAGGGGGCCGCCGAGCAGGGACTGCCAGGTGGAGAAGAGGCCCTCGCGTGCGCGGTCGGAGGTGGGGCGGGTCCCGTTCCCCGGCGGAACGGCCAGACGGCGTCCACCGGCCCGGCCGGCGATCACGCGGGTCATGTCCTTACGTCCTTGTCGGTGTGCAGCTGTCGTGACGGTTCCAGTCTCTCAGCCTGTGCGCCGATGCCGGATCACCCCTTTTCCAGATACTGCTCCCTCTCCTCGTCCAACAGGGCATCCAGCGCCGTCCGCAAACCCGGCAGCCGCTCCAGCTCCGGGTCGGCCGCGACCACCGCCGCTGCCTCCTCCCTCGCCTCGGCGATGATCTCCTCGTCCTCGATGACGGCGAGCACGCGCAGGCTGGTGCGGGCGCCGGACTGGGCCTGGCCGAGGACGTCGCCCTCGCGGCGCTGTTCGAGGTCGATACGGGAGAGTTCGAAGCCGTCGAGGGTGGCCGCCACAGCGTTGAGCCGCTGGCGGGCCGCGCTCGCCTCGGGCATCTCGGTGACCAGCAGGCACAGACCGGGCGCCGAGCCCCGGCCGACGCGGCCGCGCAGCTGGTGGAGCTGGGAGACGCCGAAGCGGTCGGCGTCCATGATCACCATCACGGTCGCGTTCGGCACGTTCACGCCGACCTCGATGACCGTCGTGGCGACCAGGACGTCGGTCTCACCGGCGGCGAAGCGGCGCATGACGGCGTCCTTGTCGTCGGGCGGCATACGGCCGTGCAGGGCCTCGACCTTCAGACCCTGGAGCGGGCCCCCGGCGAGCTGGCCGGCGACGTCGAGGACGGCGAGCGGGGGGCGCTTCTCGGCCTCGTCCTCGGGGGACTTGCGCTTCTTCGGGTCCTCGTCCTCGTCACCGATACGGGGGCAGACGACGTACGCCTGATGACCCTTGCCGACCTCCTCGCGCACCCGCTCCCAGGCCCGGGCCAGGAAGTGGGGTTTGTCGGCGGCGGGGACGACATGGCTGGCGATCGGGGACCGGCCGGCCGGGAGCTGGTCGAGGACGGAGGTCTCCAGGTCGCCGAAGACGGTCATGGCGACGGTCCGTGGAATCGGCGTCGCCGTCATGACGAGCAGATGGGGCGGCTGCTTGCCCTTCCCCCGCAGGGCGTCGCGCTGCTCGACCCCGAACCGGTGCTGTTCGTCCACGACGACCAGCCCCAGGTCGTGGAACTGCACCTTGTCCTCGATCAACGCATGTGTACCGATCACGATCCCGGCCTCCCCGGTGACGAGATCGAGCAACGCCTGGCGGCGGGCGGCGGCTCCCATGGACCCGGTGAGCAACACGACCTTGGTGGCCTGCTCGGCCCCGCCCAGCATCCCGCCCTCGGCCAGCTCGCCCATCATCTCGACGATCGACCGATGGTGTTGCTGGGCCAGCACTTCGGTGGGCGCAAGCATGGCGGCCTGCCCACCGGCGTCGACGACGGCGAGCATGGCGCGGAGGGCCACCATCGTCTTTCCGCTTCCGACCTCTCCCTGGAGCAGCCGGTGCATCGGGTGTTCGGTGGCGAGGTCGTCGAAGATCTCCCTGGAGACCTTCTGCTGGCCCTCGGTGAGGGTGAAGGGGAGGCGGTCGTCGAAGGCCGTGAGGAGGCCGTCGGGCTTGGGTTTGCGGGCGACCGCCGGGAGTTGGGCGTCGGCGTGACGGCGGCGGGCCAGGGCGACCTGGAGGACGAAGGCCTCGTCCCACTTGAGGCGGTCGCGGGCGTCGGCGATGTCCGCCTTGGTGTGCGGGCGGTGGATCTTGAGGAGGGCCTCGGGGAGGGAGACCAGGCGGCGGCCCTCGCGCAGGGAGTCCGGCAGGGGATCGACGGCCTCCTGGGCGCTGGGCAGGACCGTCTGGATCGCCTTGCCGATCTTCCAGGACTCCAGCTTGGCGGTGGCCGGGTAGATCGGAATCAGGGCACCCGCCCAGGTGTCGACGGCGTCCTCGGCGTCCCCCTTCAGCAACTCGTAGGCGGGATGAGCGAGTTGCAGACGGCGGTTGAAGACGGAGACCTTGCCCGCGAACATCGCGCGGGTGCCCGGCAGGAGTTCCTTGTGGGGTTTGTGCACGCCGTTGCCGAAGAAGACCAGTTGGAGCCGGCCGCTGCCGTCGGTGATGGTCACCTCCAGGCGCTGGCCCTTGCCGCGGGGCGCCTTGGCGGAGGCGAAGGTGTGCAGGCGGGCGTCGGCGACCTGGGCGACCACGGTGACGTGCTCGTCCATGGGGAGGTCGGCGAGGTGGGTGAGCTGGCCCCGCTCCTCGTATCTGCGCGG
The DNA here is from genome assembly GCF_042672405.1 of Streptomyces sp. NPDC127197. Lineage (NCBI taxonomy): Bacteria > Bacillati > Actinomycetota > Actinomycetes > Kitasatosporales > Streptomycetaceae > Streptomyces > Streptomyces sp. NPDC127197. Next base: position 132,567 of record NZ_JBHXVG010000012.1, read on the forward strand.
GTAGTGGTGCAGGAGGTCACCGACGGTGTGCAGGCCGAGGTGCTCGGCCATCACCTTCGCGGTGGCTGGGCCGAGCACCTTCTTCAGTGGTTCTTCCAGTGCGGGCACGAGATCCATTGCACACCACACCACTGACAATGCCGTAGAGGTCCCGGGCGCGCAGCCGTATACGTCTCGGGAAATCCCTGGTCAGACGGCTCGCTGGGGCTTTAGGATGGCGCGCCCCGGCCATCCTTTCGCGGTCACGGCCTCACCCGGACCGCCCGACCCCGCGCCGACGTCGTCCCCCCACCGGCGCTGTGACGATGGACTCCCAGACCTCACAGTCATCACAGGCATCCCAGCCAGCCCCTTCACCTCATACGTTCCAGGTCGACCTGCGCGGTCTGGTGGATCTGCTCTCCCATCACCTCTACTCCAGCCCGAAGGTCTATCTGCGCGAGCTGCTGCAGAACGCCGTCGACGCCATCACCGCCCGGCGGGCCGAACAGCCCGACGCCCCGGCGCGGGTGCGGCTGTACGCCGGGGGCGGCGCCCTGCGGGTGGAGGACTCCGGCGTCGGGCTCACCGAGGCCGATGTGCACAGCCTGCTGGCGACCATCGGCCGCAGTTCCAAGCGGGCCGACGGGATCCAGGAGGCGCGCTCCGACTTTCTCGGGCAGTTCGGCATCGGATTGCTGGCCTGTTTCGTCGTCGCCGAGCGGATCCGGGTCGTCAGCCGCAGTGCCCGCACGCCCGATGCCCGGCCCGTGGAGTGGACGGCGACCGACGACGGCTCGTACACGGTGCGGACGCTGCCGGACGAGGCCCGTCCCGAACCGGGCACCACCGTGCACCTGGTGGCGCGGGCCGGGGCCGGGGAGTGGCTGGCCGAGGAGCGGGTGCTGGCGCTGGCGCGGGACTTCGGCTCGCTGCTGCCGTACGACGTGCGGGTGGGCGAGGAGGCGGTCACCGACCTTCCGGCGCCCTGGGACCGGCCGTACCCCTCCCCCGCCACCCGGAGGGTGGCCCTGGCGCGGCACTGTCACGAGCTGTTCGGGTTCACGCCGCTGGACTCGATCGACCTCAACGTGCCGCTCGCGGGCATCCGCGGTGTGGCGTACGTCCTGCCCGCCGCGGTCAGCCCGGCGCAGCGCGCCCGGCACCGGGTCCACCTCAAGGGCATGCTGCTGACCGAGCGCGCCGAACAGCTGCTGCCCGACTGGGCGTTCTTCGTTCGCTGTGTGCTCGACACCGACAGCCTGCGGCCCACGGCGTCACGCGAGTCGCTCTACGAGGACGAGACGCTGGCCGCCGTACGGGAAGCGCTGGGCGAGCGGATCCGGTCCTGGCTGACGGGTCTTGCCGCCGGTGATCCGGAGCGGCTGGCGGCGTTCCTGTCCGTGCACCATCTGGGCGTGAAGTCCCTTGCGCGGCACGACAGGGAGATGCTGCGCACGATGCTGCCGTGGCTGCCCTTCGAGACGACCGACGGGCAGCTGTCCCTGGAGGAGTTCGCCCTGCGGCACCCGGTGGTGCACTTCACGCGCACCGTCGAGGAGTACCGGCAGGTCGCCCCGATCGCGTCCGCGCAGGGCATCGGCGTCGTCAACGGCGGTTACACGTACGACAGCGAACTGGTCGAGGCGCTGCCCTCGGTCCGCCCCGGCACCGTGGTGGCCGAGCTCGACGCCGACACGGTGACCGCCCACCTGGATGCCGTGGACCCGGCCGAGGAGCTGGCCCTTTCGGGCTTTCTGGCGGCCGCGCGGGCCACCCTGGACCCGCTGGGCTGTGACGTGGTCCTGCGGGCCTTCCACCCCCTGTCCGTGCCCGCGCTGCATCTGGACGACCGGACGGCCCGGCACGAGCAGGCCCGCGCGGAGGCGGAGGAGCAGGCCGACGACCTGTGGGCGGGCATCCTGGGCTCGCTGCGGGGCAGCACCCCGCGCGCGCGTCTGGTGCTCAACCACCTCAACCCGCTGATCCGCAGGATCAGTTCACTGAACGAACCGGAGCTCGTGGGCACCGCCACGGAGTCCCTGTACGGCCAGGCCCTGCTCATGGCGCAGCGCCCGCTGCGGCCGGCCGACTCCGCGCTGCTGAACCGCGCGTTCATCGGCCTCCTCGAATGGGCCACCCACAGCGACTCCGACTCCCCTGGGGACGGTCACCGATGAGTGAGATCACCGACTTCGACGCGCTGCGCCGGGCGATGGCGGAGAACTCCGAGCAGCCGGAGGGCCCCGGCCGCAACGCGCGCGCGGAACAGCTGCTCGCCGAGGCCGAGAAGCTGGGCATCCCGCTCGCCGTGATCGAGGCGCTCGGACACCAGCTGAAGGTCTACAACTACAGCTCCGAGAAGGACAAGATGTTCGTCCCCTTCGCGCGTCTGCTGCGCATGTGGGACGAGCGGCCCGAGGACTTCGACGAGTACGAGACCCACTCCCTGCACTGGGTCTTCAAGTGGATGTCGTCCGGCATGCTCGACCAGCCGCACATCCCGCTGGCCTCCATCGAGAAGTGGCTCGGCGAGATGGAGCACCGCTACCGCCTCGCCGGGCACTCCGAACGGGCCGTGCGCAGCGCCGAGTTCAGCGTGGCCGCGCATATCGGAGACATGCAGCGGGCGGAGCGGGCGTACGCCGCGTGGCTGGCCGCGGACCGGGACAGGATGGCCGACTGCCACGCGTGCGAGCTGCACGGCCAGGGCTGGTGGCAGGTGGAACGGGGCGCGGACGCCGAGGCGCTGAAGCTGTGGGGTCCGGTGCTGGACGGCGAGTTCACCTGCGCCCACGAGCCGCACACCACCCTGGCGTCCTCCCTTGTGCCCCTGCTGCGGCTGGGCCGCCTGGACGAGGCACGCGCCCACCATCTGCGCGGCTTCCGGCTCGTACGGGCCATGGAGAGCATGCGGGGCGCGTACGCCGACCATGTCGAGTTCTGCGCGCTGACCGGCAACGAGGCACGCGGCCTGGAGCTGCTGGCCGAGCGGCCGGCGTACTTCACCGACACCGGACATCCGCGCAGCCGCATGGAGTTCATGAGCGTGGTGAGCCTGCTCATGGACCGTCTCACCGAGCTGGGCCTGGGCGATCAGCAGGTCCCGGGACCGGCCGGCCGGACATGGAACGCACGCGAACTGGCCGCCCACGCGCGCGCGGAGGCCCTCGCCCTGGCGGCGCGTTTCGACCAGCGCAACGGCACGTCGCACGTCAGTGAGCGGGCACGCACGCGGATGGGGCAGCGGCCGCTGGTGGAGCGGCTCGCCCTGGGCGTGCGTGCGGAACGGCTGTCTCTGGGCGTACGGGCGGCGCGCCCGGCGTCCGTGGCGCCCGTCGCGTCCTCGCCCGCCGCGAGCGGGGACGAGCCGGACCTGGCCGCGCTGCTGGCCGAGGCGCGCCGCCTGTCGGATGCCCTGCAGCCGGACGCCGTCGAGGCCTGGGCGGCCGTCGCCCGGGCCGCGGAGGGCGTCGACCTGGACGCCCGTGACCGCGCGGAGATCGCCGATCACCAGGCGATGGACCTCGGGCCCGAGGGCGCCGAGCTCTTCGAACGCGCCGCCGAGCTGTACGCCGAGGCGGGCGACCCCGGTGAGGCGCTGGCGGCACACGCGCGTGCGGCGTACGTACGCGCCCTCGGGGGGCAGGTCGCCGAGGCGGTCGAGGCCGTCGCCGAGCCCTACGACCGGGTCCTCGCCCTGTATGCCGAGGGTGCCACGGGCGTCCGGCAGACCGCGTCCGTGCTGATGGGGCGGGCGCGGATCCTGATGCGGAGGGTGCAGGAGGCGGACGAGGCCTCCGGGGCGCCGGGGGCCGACGTTGCCGCAGAGGCCGACGCCGTACCGTCCCCCGGCTCCTCGCACGAGGCCGTCCTCGCCGACGCCGAGGCGGCGGCGCGGGAGGTGCTGGCGCTCGTGGAGGGGCACGCCGGGGACGACGTCCGGCTCGCCTCACGGGCCGCCGAGGCGTGGGCCATGCTCGCCGAACTCGCGGTGCACCACGGGGATCTGGAGGCCGCCGCCGAACTGTTCGCACAGGCCTCGGCGGCGTACGTCGACGCAGGGCTGCCGTGGTTCGCGGTGGAGTACGAGGCCCGGCTGGCCGGGCTCGCCCACCACCTCGGCGACACGGCGGAGGCCGAGCGGGCGCTGAAGGCGGCCCTGGAGCACGGCGGACCGCACCTGGAGGCGACCGGCCGGGCCCAGCTGCACCTGCAGCTCGCCGAGGTCCTCGGCGGCAGCGACGAGTCCGCGGAGGCCGCCGAGCACGCCCTGGAGGCAGCACACTGGGCCGACGAGGCCGGCGAGGGCCCGACGTTCGGCGCCTGGGCCCGGCACCTGCTCGGCGGGTTCCTGCTGCGGCAGGGGCGGTGCGCCGAGGCCGCCGAGGTGCTGGAGTCGGCGTTGCTCGACCTGACGGCCGAGACGCACGGCGACGGCGCGATCGTCCAGACCCAGTGGTGGCTCGGCGACTGCCTCAGCGAGCTCGGGGAGCACCGCGCCTCCGCCGAGCGCCGACTGCAGGCCGCCGAGATCGCCCGGCACTGGCCCGAGCAGCAGGACCACGCGACCCTCGCCCACCTCGCCGCCGAGTCCCTCGGACAGGCGGGGCTGCCCGCCGAGGCGGACCGGGCGTACGCGCGCGCGGGCGACCTGTGGCGTTCCCTCGGCAACGTCCACGGTCTGGTCCGCTCGCTGCGCGCCCGCGCGTGGCTCGCTCTGCGCACGGAGGACGGCACGGACACGGCACGGGAGCTGATGACGCTCGCCCTCGGCGAGTGCGAGCGGGCGCTGGATGCCACGGCCGACGAGGACGCGCAGCAGCGGCTGACCGCCGAACTGGGCGACACGCACCGCCAGTTCGGCGACCTGCTGGCCCGCTCGTCCGCCGAGGACGCCGGGGACGGCTCGATCCAGGCCGCGTTCGCGGAGGCCCTGGCCCAAGTGGCCCAGGCCGTCGCAGTGTTCGCCTCGCTCGGGGACGCCGCCGTGCACAGCCGTACCGGTGCCGAACTCGCCGCGGGCTGGCTGGCGGCCGACCTGGGCCGCAGCGCGGAGGCGGCTGCACGCGCACGTGCCGTACTGGCCGCGTACGCGGATGCCGTCGACGAGACCGACGTCGCTCGGGCGCGGCGGGCAGAGGCCGAGCAGCTGCTGCGGGTGGTGGAGGAACAGGAGGATCGTTGAACGAAACCCCACGGAGGCGGGGAGCGATGAACCCTCCACCGATGGGCCCTACTCCACCCCTATGAGCAGCATCGCCCCCTGCCGCCCACCCCGGTACACCACCGTGTCGACGGCGAGATACGCCTCCCTCACCCGGGCCTCCAGACGCTCGGCCACGGACTCGGGAACCTCGTCGCCGAGGACGAGGGTCACCAGTTCCCCGCCGGCCGCGAGCATCCGGTCGAGGACGGACTCGGCGGTGGCGGTGACGTCCGACCCGATCACGGCGACGTCCCCGTCGATGAGGCCGAGAACGTCACCGGCCTGGCAGATGCCGGCCATGGTCCAGGACTGGCGTTCCGCGACGACGACCTCGCCGTAGCGGGTCGAGCCCGCCGCCGACGTCATCGACACGACGTCCTCGTCGAAGCGGCGCTCCGGCTCGTGCACCGCGAGCGCCGCGATGCCCTGGACCGCGGAGCGCGTGGGGATGAGGGCCACCCGGATGCCCTCCGCACGGGCCTGCTCGGCCGCCGCGGCCGCGGTGTGGCGCAGCTCGGCGTCGTTGGGCAGCAGGACGACCTCGCGCGCGTGCGCCCGCCGTACGGCCTCGACGAGCTCCCCGCTCGCGGGCGGCTCCCCGGGGCGGGCGAGCACGGTCGTCGCGCCCGCCTCGGCGTACAGCCCGGCCAGGCCCTCGCCGGGGACGACGGCCACCACGGCTCGCTCGGCCCGCTCCCGGGCCGGCCGCTCCCCGCGGGAGGTGTGCACGTCGTCGGCCGCGAAGTGCGTGATCCGGATCCGGTACGGCCGCCCGGCCTCGACACCCGCCTCCACGGCGGCGCCGGCGTCGTCCACGTGCACATGGACGTTCCACAGCCCCTCCCCGCCGACGACCACGAGCGAGTCCCCGAGCCCGTCGAGCCGCTGCCGCAGCCGTGCCACGGATGCGTCGTCGGCCTCCAGGAGGTAGATCACCTCGTACGCGGGACCGCCCTCTGCCACCCCCTCCGCACACTCCGCCGCATCGTCGGCGACCGGTCCGCCCCGAGGTGCCTGCCATGTGTCGGACCCCACGCGCGCGTGCCGCGCGGAAGCCGACACCGCCACCGTGCCCGGCGCCTCCCCCGTGAACGTCTCCACGAGCGCCGCCAGCACCGCCACCAGCCCGCGTCCTCCGGCGTCGACCACCCCGGCCCGCTCGAGGACGGCCAGCTGTCCCGGGGTCGCGGCGAGAGCGGCCCGCGCCCCTTCGTAGGCGGCCCGTGCGACCGTCCCGCAGTCGCCCTCGGCTCCACCGGCCGCGTCGGCAGCGGCCGAGGCGACCGACAGGACCGTGCCCTCCACCGGGTGGGCCACGGCCTGGCGGGCGGCGTCGGCGGCGCGCCGCAGCGCGAGTCGCAGGCTCTGGGCGTCGGTCCGAGCGTCCGCACCGTCGACGAGCACCTGCGCCATACCGCGCAGCAGCTGCGCGAGGATCGTCCCGGAATTGCCCCGCGCCCCGATGAGCGCCCCGTGCGCCATCGCGCGCGTGACCTCGGCCAGCGACGGCCCCCCGGGGTCCCCGGAGCCGACTTCGTGCGCGGCGAAGACCGCCTCCACCGCGGCGACCGCCGACTCGACGGTCAGGTACAGATTGGTGCCGGTGTCCCCGTCCGCCACGGGATACACGTTGATCGCGTCGATCTCCTCACGCGCGCGTCCCAGCGCCTCCAGCGCGAGACCGCACCAGGTACGCACCGCCAGAGCATCGAAGAATGTCTGCGGCACCTGCGCCACCTGCGCCTCCTTGAGCTGGACGTCGGACGCAGCGTAGCCCTGGGGCCGGTGCCCGGCGGAAGAGGGCGGGGGCGGACGACTGAGCCGCCGTGGTAGTTTCGTTGTACGGGCGCAGTCGTTGTATGCTGCTCCGGTTGCCCGATCCTGATCGGGCTATTCCCCTGGCAACGCCACTCAGATCTCAGATCGCTCGCAAGAGCCTAAGATCTCGATCCCGGCATGCCGGGATCAACCGTAAGTGCATCTGAAGTCTTTGGAGTGACCCGTGGCTGCCAACTGCGACGTCTGCGGCAAGGGGCCGGGCTTCGGCAACAACATCTCGCACTCGCACCGCCGTACGTCCCGCCGCTGGAACCCGAACATCCAGCGTGTGCGTACCGTGGTCGGCGGGACGCCGAAGCGCGTGAACGCCTGCACCTCGTGCATCAAGGCCGGCAAGGTCTCGCGCTGACGCACAGCTGCTAAGCGCGCGGCCACTGCTGGTTCGCTGCAGAGAGCCGGTCCACCTCGTGTGGACCGGCTCTCTGCTGTGCCCGAAGCGGATCCGCGGCCACGGGCATCGGGCTGGGGGCAAGCGCTTACGCGCCGCCGCCCGCCCTGAAGCGCCACCCATGGTCCACAGGCCCGATCCCCCCACCGAGCGCGAACCCGGCCGCGATCGCCCCGGTGACGTACTCCTTGGCCGCCGCCACCGCCTCCGGCACGGACTGCCCCTTCGCCAGCTGCGACGCGATCGCCGACGCGAGGGTGCAGCCCGTGCCGTGCGTGTGCCGGTTGTCGTGCCGGGGCGCGCGCAGCCAGTGCTCCTCGGAGCCGTCGGTGAGCAGATCCACGGCGTCGCCGGGCAGATGCCCGCCCTTGATCACGACCCAGGTCGGTCCGTACGCCAGCACAGCCGCCGCGGCCCGGCGCAGGTCGGCCTCCGACTCGACCCGTACACCCGTCAGTTGGGCGACCTCGTCGAGGTTCGGCGTCACCACGGTCGCCGTCGGCAGCAGCTTCGTCCGTACGGAATCCAGCGCGGAGGCCGCCAGCAGCGGGTCCCCGTGCTTGGAGACGCCCACCGGGTCGACGACCGTGGGCGCCTCCGTCTCGCCGATCAACTCGGCCACCACCTCGACCAGTTCGGCCGAGGCCAGCATCCCGGTCTTCACGGCCTGGACGCCGATGTCGTCGACGACACTGCGGTACTGGGCCCGCACCGCCGCCACCGGCAGTTCCCAGGCGCCCTGCACCCCAAGGGAGTTCTGCGCGGTGACCGCGGTGAGCACGCTCATGCCGTGCACGCCGAGCGCGAGCATCGTCTTCAGGTCGGCCTGGATGCCCGCGCCCCCGCCGGAGTCCGAGCCGGCCACGGTCAGCACTCTGGGCGGCGCGCTCATGACTCGATGTCCCCGAAGTGGTCCCAGCCGCCCTTGGTCCACGCCGCCCCGTCGACCGTCACCTGCGGCAGTGCCGAGGGATTGAGCACCTCACCGATGACCTTCCAGCGGGCGGGCAGCTTCACGTCCGGCGGGAAGGTCGCCACGATCGCGTGGTCCTCTCCCCCGGTGAGCACCCACTGCAGGGGGTCCACCCCGACCGCCTGCCCGATGTCGTTCATCTGCGAGGGGACGTCGATCGCACCGGAGCGGATGTCGATGCGGACCTTGCTGGCCTCCGCGATGTGCCCGAGATCGGCGATCAGCCCGTCGCTGACGTCGCACATCGCCGTCGCGCCCAACGCGGCCGCCGCCGGACCGGCGTGATACGGCGGCTCGGGGCGCCGGTGCGCCTCGACGAAGGCGCGCGGCGAGCGGAACCCGCGCGACAGCACCGCGTAGCCGGCGGCGGACCAGCCGAGCCAGCCGGTCACCGCGACGAGGTCACCGGGCTGGGCGCCGGCCCGGGTCACGGGCTCCTGGTTGCGCAGATCGCCGAGCGCGGTGATCGACACCATGATCGTGTCACCCCGTACTACATCACCGCCCACCACGGCGGCGCCCGCGACCTGGCACTCGTCGCGCAGGCCGTCCATCAGCTCCGTCGGCCAGGTCACCGGGAGTTCGGCCGGGACGACCAGACCGAGCAGCAGCGCGGTCGGGACGGCGCCCATCGCCGCGATGTCCGCGAGGTTCTGCGCGGCCGCCTTGCGGCCCACGTCGTACGCCGTGGACCAGTCCCGGCGGAAGTGCCGCCCCTCCAGGAGGAGGTCGGTACTGGCCACCACCCGGCGGTCGGGCGCGGCGACCACCGCGGCGTCGTCACCCGGCCCGACCCGCACCGCCGGGGTGGTGGTGAGACGGGAGGTGAGCTCCCTGATGAGCCCGAACTCACCGAGCTCACCAACAGTGCCCTTCATTGCCCTTACGCCCCTTCTGTCCCTGTGCGTTCCCGGTCGCGGGTCATCAGTGTCCTCGATACGGTCGAAGTGACCGCCGATCCGCCCCACCCGACCGTCAACATCCGTCGTGCCTGCACCGCGGCGCGCATACCGTGGTCACCGCAGGTCTCCCCGCGGCGAGCGGCGACGCGATACCGTGGCGTTCCTTTTCCCCACATGATCCTCGTGGCCGCCCTGGAGGTTCCGTGGTACAGGCGTACATCCTGATCCAGACGGAGGTCGGCAAGGCGTCGACCGTCGCCGAGACGATCAGCAAGATCCCTGGGGTGATCCAGGCCGAGGACGTGACGGGACCGTACGACGTCATCGTGCGCGCCCAGGCCGACACCGTCGACGACCTCGGCCGCATGGTGGTCGCCAAGGTCCAGCAAGTGGACGGGATCACCCGCACCCTGACCTGCCCGGTCGTCCATCTGTAGCCCCCGTCTACCCTTGGCCGGTGAAGTCTTTCCGTCACCGGCTCATCGGTCTGCCCGCGTCCGTCCTGTTGATCACCGTCGTGGGCTGCTCCTCAGCAGACGACAGCGCGGGCACCGCGGTTCCCAGCCCGGACACAGAGGTCACCAAGCTGTGTCAGAACCTGGACGGTGCGCTGCCGCGTGAGGTCGCCGGTCTGGAGCGCCGGGACCCCGAGCCCCGGTCCGTCCTCACGGCGGGCTGGGGAAGCCCCGCGATCATACTGCGCTGCGGTGTCGCACGGCCGCCGAAGATGGTCGACCCGCAGGTGGCGGAGGGGCGGGATCCCGACGCGGTGGCCGGGGGCGTGAACGGCGTCGACTGGCTGATGGAGGAGACGGGCGACGGGGCGTACCGCTTCACAACCGCCAATCGTCTTGCGTACGTCGAGGTCGCCGTGCCGGAGGGGCGTGACTCGTCCGCCGTGCTCATCGATCTCGCGTCGGCCGTCAAGAAGACGATCCCGAAGGGGATTGCCGACTAGGGCCTGTCCGGCGGCGGTCAGCGCAGTCCGGTTGAGCGGCGAAGTGCCGCCTGGATCAGGCGGTCCACCAGCTCCGCGTACGCCACCCCGCTCGCCTGCCACATCTGCGGGTACATCGAGATGGGCGTGAAGCCGGGCATCGTGTTGATCTCGTTGATCACGAACTCGCCGTCCTCGGTGAGGAAGAAGTCCGCACGGACGAGCCCTTCGCAGGACGCCGCGTCGAACGCCTCGACGGCGAGCCTGCGCACCTCGGCGGTCTGCTCGTCGGTGAGCGGGGCCGGCACGATCCCCGGCGTGGAGTCGATGTACTTCGCCTCGAAGTCGTAGTACGCGTGCGCGTCCGGCGGCGGGATCTCGGCAGGGACGGAGGCGCGCGGGCCGTCCTCGAACTCCAGCACGCCGCACTCGATCTCACGGCCGCGCAGCGCGGCCTCGACGATGATCTTCGGGTCGTGGCGCTGGGCCTCGGCGATCGCCTCGTCGAGGCCTTCGAAGGACTCGACCTTGGTGATGCCGATCGACGACCCCGCGCGCGCGGGCTTCACGAACAGCGGCCAGCCGTGCTCTCCCGCGAACTCGGCGATCCGGCGCCGCGCGCCGGTCTCGTCGAGCTGCCACTCGCGCGGCCTGATCACCACGTACGGGCCCACCTTCAGCCCGAACGAGACGAACACCCGCTTCATGTACTCCTTGTCCTGGCCCACGGCCGAGGCGAGCACCCCGGAACCCACGTACGGCACACCGGACAGCTCCAGGAGGCCCTGGAGAGTGCCGTCCTCGCCGTACGGACCGTGCAGCACCGGGAAGACCACATCGACCTCGCCGAGCGCCTTGGGCACCGATCCGGGCTCGCTGTAGACGACTTCGCGGCTCGCGGGGTCGACAGGGAGCAGCACACCGCCCTCGGTCGACTCGGCGAGCCCCTCGACGTCGGGCGTGCGGCGGTCGGCGATCGCCATGCGCTCCGGTTCGTCGGCGGTGAGCACCCAGCGGCCTTCCCGGGTGATGCCGATCGGCAGGACGTCGTACTTCGTCCGGTCGATGGCCCGCAGTACGGCGCCGGCGGTGACCGTGGAGATCCCGTGTTCGGAGCTGCGCCCGCCGAACACGACGGCCACGCGCGGCTTGCGAGACGGCTGCTCAGGGCTCTGGGGGAGGTTCTCGGTGCTCATATCGCGATGAGAGTACCCGTTGGTAGGGGCGGGAGACAGCGTCCGGGGGCGGCGTGGCTCAGCGTCGTTCCGGCTTCGCGCTGCGCGACATCAGCTCCTTGAGGGCGACCACGGGAGGCTTGCCCTCGTGCACGATCCCGACGACCGTCTCGGTGATCGGCATGTCGACGCCGTGCCGACGGGCCAGATCCAGCACCGACTCACAGGACTTGACGCCCTCGGCGGTCTGCTTGGTGACCGCGATGGTCTCCTCGAGGGTCATGCCCTTGCCGAGATTGGTGCCGAAGGTGTGGTTGCGGGACAGCGGCGAGGAGCAGGTGGCCACCAGGTCGCCCAGGCCCGCGAGTCCGGAGAAGGTCAGCGGGTCGGCGCCCATGGCGAGCCCGAGCCGGGTGGTCTCGGCGAGCCCGCGTGTGATGAGCGAGCCCTTGGCGTTGTCGCCGAGGCCCATTCCGTCCGCGATGCCGACGGCGAGCCCGATGACGTTCTTGACCGCACCGCCGAGCTCACAGCCGACGACGTCGGTGTTGGTGTACGGCCGGAAGTACGGCGTGTGGCAGGCCGCCTGGAGCCGCTGGGCGACCGCCTCGTCGGTGCAGGCGACCACGGCCGCGGCCGGCATGCGCGCGGCGATCTCGCGGGCGAGGTTGGGTCCGGTGACCACGGCGACCTGCTCCGGGCCGACCTTGGCGACATCCTCGATGACCTCGCTCATCCGCATGGCGGAGCCGATTTCGACGCCCTTCATCAGCGAGACCAGAACGGTGCCGGGGGCCAGCAGCGGCACCCAGGCGGCGAGGTTGCCGCGCAGTGTCTGCGAGGGGATGGACAGCACCGTGAAGTCGGCGCCGGCGGCGGCCTCGGCGGGATCCGTGGTGGCGCGCAGGTTCTCGGGGAGTTCGAAGCCCGGAAGGTAGTCGGGGTTGGTCCGGCCGGAGTTGATCGCTTCCGCGACCTCCGCGCGGCGCGCCCACAGGGTGACCTCGCACCCCGCGTCGGCGAGCACGATGCCGAACGCCGTGCCCCATGAACCCGCGCTGAAGACCGCCGCCTTGACCGGCTTGCTCACTGCCCCTGCCCCTCTTCCTGACCGAACTGCCCGGCCGCTTCCCGACCGGCCGGATCGACCGCCCTGCCCTGCGCCCCTGCCTCTGCCTGCGCGGGCACCTCTGCCTGCGCTCGCGCCTGCGTCTGCGCCTCGGTCCGGCGCCGCTGCTCGACGCGTTCGCGCTTCGGGTCGTACGGCGTCTCGGGTGCCCGCTCGCCGCGGATCTCCTCCAGCTGGCGGGTGATCGCGGCCATGATGACCTCGGTGGCCTCCTTGAGGACCTCCGCGGTCATGTCCTTGCCGTAGAAGGGCGAGAGGTCCACCGGCGGGCCGGCGAGCACATGGCTGGTCTTGCGCGGGAAGAGGTGCGGCTTCTTGGCGTACGGCGGCAGCAGTTCGTTGGCGCCCCACTGGGCGACCGGGATGACGGGGCACTTGGTCTTCAGCGCGACGCGGGCGGCACCGGTCTTGCCGGTCATGGGCCAGCCGTTCGGGTCGCGGGTGATGGTGCCCTCGGGGTAGAACGCGACGCACTCGCCGCGCTCCACGGCGTCGATCGCGGCCCGGAAGGCGCTCAGTGCGTCCGTGCTCTCGCGGTAGACGGGGATCTGTCCGGTGCCGCGCATCGCGGCGCCCACGAATCCCTTCTTGAAAAGCCCGCTCTTCGCCAGGAATCGCGGAACCCGTCCGGTGTTGTACTGAAAGTGCGCGTACGCGAAAGGATCGGCGTGGGAATTATGGTTGACCACGGTGATAAAACCGCCCGCGGCCGGAATGTGCTCCATTCCACGCCAGTCCCGCTTGAGCAGAACCACCAGCGGCGGTTTGCAGATCACCGCGGCGAAGCGGTACCAGAAGCCGATTCTGCGGCGGGGCACACGGACACCTTCCTTCCAGGGCATGGGGAGGCACAAGTGTCGCCCCAGGCCGCCTGTCTGTCGAGCACACCGTACGCCCGAGTCTCCGCCCGCCCCATGGCCCGGGCGACAATGGCCGCGACAAGAGAGGGACGAACGCTCGTGCACTGGACCTTGGTGATACCTGTGAAGTCTCTGGCGCGGGCCAAGAGCAGGCTTTCCGACGCCGCCGGCGACGGGCTGCGCCCGGGCCTCGCCCTCGCTTTCGCGCAGGACACGGTGGCCGCCGCGCTGATCTGCCCGGCGGTGCGGGATGTGGCAGTTGTCACGGACGACGCCCTGGCGGGCCGGGAGCTGGCCGCGCTGGGCGCCCGGATCGTCACGGACGAGCCGAGCGGCGGCCTGAACGCCGCTCTGGCGCACGGAGCGGCAACCGTCCGGGCCGAACGCCCCGAAAGCCCCGTCGCCGCACTGAACGCCGATCTTCCCGCCCTGCGCCCACCGGAATTGGCCCGGGTACTGGAGGCGGCCGGGGAATTCCCGCGCGCTTTTCTCCCCGATGCGGCCGCAATCGGTACGACACTGCTGGCGGCCGCTCCGGGCCGGGAATTGCTCCCGGCGTTCGGCACGGATTCCAGGGTCCGCCATCGCGCATCCGGTGCGGTGGAACTCGGCCTCGGGGGCGTGGATTCGGTACGCCAGGACGTGGACACCGGCGACGATCTGCGTGCGGCGCTCGCGCTGGGAGTGGGACCGCGTACGGCAGCGGCCACCGCGCGGTTGCTGATCCCGGGGCAGTAGGCTGCCGTCATGCAGGCCACCGCATACACGTACGACGCCGAGACGCGCAGCGGGCAGGTGCTGCTCGACGACGGCACTCCGGTGCCCTTCGACGCCGCCGCCTTCGATGCGGGCGGGCTCAGACTGCTGCGGCCCGGGCAGCGGGTGCGCATCGAGGTGGAGGGGCCCGAGGACAATCCCCGGATCACCCTGGTGACACTCCAGACGCTCTGAAACCCCCCTGCTCAACCGCCCCGAAACACACCGCGGGCCGGGCTCCCGACGGGAGTCCGGCCCGGCGCGTGAGTAATTCCGCGCCGCTACCTCTTGCGGGCGGTGGTCTTCTTGGCGGCGCTCTTGCGCGCCGTCGACTTCTTGGCGGGGGCCTTCTTGGCCGTCGCCTTCTTCGCCGGGGCCTTCTTGGCAGTGGTCTTCTTCGCTGCGGTGGTCTTGGCGGCCGCCGTGGTCTTCTTGGCGGGGGCCTTCTTCGCCGCGGCCTTCTTCGCAGCCGCCGTGGCCTTCTTGGCGGGCGCCTTCTTCGCCGCGGCCTTCTTCGCGGCGGCCTTGGTGGCCTTCTTGGCGGCGGCCTTCTTGACCGTGGCCGCGGCACCGCCGGTCAGGCTGCCCTTGGGCGCCTTCTTGACGGCGACCTCGCCCCCGCGCGGGAGCTTCTTCGAGCCGCTCACCAGATCTTTGAAACCCTGGCCCGCGCGGAACCGCGGCACCGAGGTCTTCTTGACCCGAACCCGCTCGCCCGTCTGAGGGTTGCGGGCGTACCGGGCCGGCCGGTCGACCTTCTCGAACGAACCGAAGCCGGTGACCGAGACCCGCTCACCTGCGACGACCGCTCGGACGATGGCGTCCAGTACATGATCGACAGCGTCGGCAGCCTGCTGGCGGCCGCCCATCTTGTCGGCAATCGCTTCTACGAGCTGCGCCTTGTTCACGTCTTCCCCTTCGGAGACATCGCCAGAACGAAAGTGTTCAAGCTTTTTCGCACGTTAGGCAGATATATACCGCAAATCAAACACGAAACGGGCTAATCACCCTTGTGCCGCAGCTGACTCGACGGTTCCGGGCTGTTCAGGCTTCCTCTTCGGGGAATCGACCCTCGTCGAGGTCGGCTGTGAACCGCTCCAGACGCCTTGTCGCATCGGCAAGATCGTGCTTGGCCGCGGCCGTGATGACCAGCAGCTTCCGGGTCAGCGCCATCCGTACGCCCTCCGGGACTTGCAGTGCGCGCACCCTTGCGTGCGCTTCCTTGAGTTGGTCCGCGACCGCCGCATAGAGCTCGAGTTGGCCGTCGTGTTCCATGCACAGATTGTGCCATCTGGGGCGAGTTGTCGCCTGCCCGGGGTGGCAACTGCCGCCTCAAACGGCCGTCCGGGCCCCTGTCGACGCCGCGTTGTCAAGGCTCGCGTACCCCGACAACAACCGCCCTAACGTGGGAACTTGAAGGAACGGACGGTGCCGCGCGCGGCACCGTCCGGGCGCAAAAACGGCTGTACCCCCGATCGGTCGATCGGGGGTACAGCCGGGGCGTTGAGGTGGCCGAAACTCGACCGCCGCGGGGCCCGAAGGTTCAGACCTTCAGCGTGCGCGGCTTGTACGCGGGCCGCCCCGCCTCGTACGTGGCGATGTCGCCCTCGTTCTGCAGCGTGATGGAGATGTCGTCCAGCCCGTTCAGCAGCCGCCAGCGGGAGTTCTCGTCCAGCTCGAAGGAGGCGGTGATGCCCTCCGCGCGCACCTCGCGGCGCTCCAGGTCGACGGTGATCTCGGCCTGCGGGTCCTGTTCCGTGAGCTCCCACAGCGCGTCGACGATCTTCTGCTCCAGAACCACCGTGAGCAGCCCGTTCTTCAGCGAGTTTCCGCGGAAGATATCGGCGAAGCGGGAGGAGATCACGGTCTTGAAGCCGTAGTTCTGCAGCGCCCAGACGGCGTGCTCACGCGAGGAGCCGGTGCCGAAGTCGGGGCCGGCGACCAGCACGGTCGCACCCTGCCGCTCGGGCTGGTTGAGGATGAAGGACGCGTCCTTGCGCCAGGCCTCGAACAGCCCGTCCTCGAACCCGTCCCGGGTCACCTTCTTGAGCCAGTGGGCGGGGATGATCTGGTCGGTGTCGACGTTGCTGCGGCGCAGCGGGACGGCCCGGCCGGTGTGGGTGGTGAATGCTTCCATGACTGATCAGACTCCAGCGGGCGTACGGGCGGGCTCTTCGGTCAGGTCGGCCGGGGAGGCCAGGTGGCCGAGCACGGCGGTCGCGGCGGCGACCTGCGGCGACACCAGGTGCGTACGGCCGCCCTTGCCCTGCCTGCCCTCGAAGTTGCGGTTGGAGGTGGACGCGGAGCGCTCACCGGGGGCCAGCTGGTCGGGGTTCATGCCGAGGCACATCGAGCAGCCCGCGTGCCGCCATTCGGCGCCGGCCTCCTTGAAGACGACGTCCAGCCCCTCGGAGACGGCCTGCAGACCGACCCGCGCGGAGCCCGGGACGACCAGCATCCGTACGCCGTCGGCGACTTTGCGGCCCTTCAGGAGCTCGGCGGCGGCGCGCAGGTCCTCGATGCGGCCATTGGTGCAGGAGCCTACGAAGACGGTGTCCACCTTGATGGAGCGCAGCGGCTGCCCGGCCTCCAACCCCATGTATTCCAGGGCCTTTTCGGCGGCCAGGCGCTCCGAAGCGTCTTCGTACGAAGCAGGGTCGGGGACGGCGGCCGAAAGAGGCGCGCCCTGGCCGGGGTTGGTGCCCCAGGTGACGAACGGCGACAGTTCGCCGGCGTTGATGACGACTTCGGCGTCGAACTCGGCGTCGTCGTCGGTGCGCAGCGTCTTCCAGTACTCCACCGCCGCGTCCCAGTCGGCACCCTCGGGGGCGTGCGGGCGGCCCTTGAGGTAGGCGAACGTGGTCTCGTCGGGGGCGATCATGCCCGCGCGGGCGCCGGCCTCGATCGACATGTTGCAGATGGTCATCCGGGCCTCCATCGAGAGCTTCTCGATGGCGGAACCGCGGTACTCCAGGATGTAGCCCTGGCCGCCGCCGGTGCCGATCCTGGCGATGATCGCCAGGATCAGGTCCTTGGCGGTGACGCCCTCGGGCAGTTCGCCGTCGACCGTGATCGCCATGGTCTTCGGGCGGGCCATGGGCAGCGTCTGGGTGGCCAGCACGTGCTCGACCTGCGAGGTGCCGATACCGAACGCCAGCGCGCCGAAGGCGCCGTGCGTGGAGGTGTGGGAGTCGCCGCAGACGACGGTGGTGCCGGGCTGGGTGAGTCCCAGCTGCGGGCCGACGACGTGGACGACGCCCTGCTCGACGTCGCCGAGCGGGTGCAGCCGTACGCCGAACTCGGCGCAGTTCTTGCGCAGCGTCTCCAGCTGGGCGCGGGAGACCGGGTCCGCGATGGGCTTGTCGATGTCGAGGGTGGGGGTGTTGTGGTCCTCGGTCGCGATGGTGAGGTCGAGGCGGCGCACCTTCCGGCCGCTCTTGCGGAGGCCGTCGAAGGCCTGCGGGCTGGTCACCTCGTGCAGCAGGTGCAGATCAATGTAGAGGAGGTCGGGCTCGCCCTCGGCGCGCCGGACGACATGGTCGTCCCAGACCTTCTCCGCGAGTGTCCTACCCATCGCTTTCCCTCCGGTCGGCAAAGGTGCGCCGACCCAACTAGAGATCTTGAGGAGGCGGCGCCCGCGCCCCGGTGTCCGGGCGCCCGCCGCCAGGCCCGTCGGTCCGCGGGCCACTGTGCCTTCGTGACATCCAGGGTGGCGTGTTCCACCGAAAATTGAACTTGCGTTTCACAGAGTGAGACGCAAGTATCGTTGCATGGACAACAGTAGCGGCGTCGGCGTTCTGGACAAGGCGGCCCTCGTCCTGAGCGCTCTGGAGTCCGGTCCGGCCACCCTCGCGGGTCTGGTCGCGGCCACCGGACTGGCACGACCCACGGCTCACCGCCTGGCCGTGGCTTTGGAACACCACCGTATGGTGGCGCGCGACATGCAGGGCCGTTTCATTCTCGGCCCGCGGCTGGCAGAACTGGCCGCGGCCGCCGGCGAGGACCGCCTCCTCGCCACGGCGGGCCCGGTGCTCACCCACCTCCGTGACGTCACGGGCGAGAGTGCACAGCTCTACCGACGCCAGGGCGACATGCGCATCTGCGTCGCCGCGGCGGAGCGCCTGTCCGGCCTGCGGGACACGGTCCCGGTCGGCTCGACGCTCACGATGAAGGCCGGCTCCTCGGCGCAGATCCTCATGGCCTGGGAGGAGCCGGAGCGCCTGCACCGGGGTCTGCAGGGCGCCCGCTTCACGGCCACCGCACTCTCGGGCGTACGACGCCGGGGCTGGGCGCAGTCGATCGGCGAGCGCGAGCCGGGCGTCGCGTCCGTCTCCGCACCGGTACGCGGCCCCTCCAACCGCGTCGTGGCCGCCGTCTCCGTCTCCGGCCCCATCGAGCGCCTCACGCGCCACCCGGGCCGTATGCACGCGCAGGCGGTCATCGACGCCGCCGCCCGTCTCTCCGAGGCCCTGCGCCGCTCGAGCTGACCAGCGGCCGGTGACCGGGAGGAGGGCCCGCCTCAACGCCGCGGCAGGCCCGTCCCCGACATCCGCCCCGCTCACTTCACCTTGAGTCGGTCGGCCGCACGGTCGCCGCGCCGGGCGACCGGCACCACCCCGGTGGCCCGGCCGAGGCCGAACTCGGGCATGTTCACGTAGACCGACTCGTAGGACCCGGCGGGCACGACATACGTCTCGTGCCAGAAGCCGACCTTCCCCTTCCCCGCGCGCAGCCGCCGGTTGAAGGCGGCCCAGGCCGGGCGGTGCCGCCGGTCCGGCGCCGAGGCGTAGGCGAGGAGCTTCTCCTTCGAGTCCCAGTACTGCACGACGTACAGCACCCGCGGGAAGCCCAGCAGGAACTGGTACCCCAGCAGTCCGCTGTCCTTCTCGCGCGAGAGCTCCGCCAGCATGGGCGGCATGGCCTTGGCGACCGGCCACCAACTCCGCAGCGCCGCAAAGCTGTTGATGCGCATCCCGATGAGGAAGACGACGATCTCGCCCTCACCCGCAGCGGTCATGCGCCCTTCGATCGGCTTGCTCATGATGTCCCCCATCCCGTCATTGGATAGCGTCGCTATCCATGCTTGGATAGTGACACTCCCCAACAGGGAGCGCAAGCGGAAACTCGAACACGGGACGGACATGCGACTGGCGGAGCTGAGTGAGCGCAGCGGGGTCTCCACGGCCACGATCAAGTACTACCTGCGCGAGGGCCTGCTCCCGCCGGGCCGCCGGGTCACCGCCACCCAGGCCGAGTACGGCGAGGAGCACCTGCGCCGGCTGCGCCTGGTGCGGGCACTGATCCAGGTCGGCGGGGTCTCGGTGGCCTCCGCTCGCGACGTGCTCGCCGCACTGGACGACGACTCCCTGGACCACAACGCGCGCCTGGGCACCGCCGTGTGGGCCCTCCCGCACGGCAGGCCCGCCGACGCGGAGGACCCGGCGACCGAGACGGCCCGGCAGCGCGCGGACCGCCTGCTGGAGCTGCTCGGCTGGGGCTACGGCCCCACGACCGACGTGACACCCCCCGCGCTCGGGACGCTCGTCACCGCGATCGCCGCCCTGGAGCGGCTCGGATACCCCTGCGCCATCGAGGACTTGGAGCCGTACGCCCGCGCGCTGGGGCAGCTCGCCGTCCACGATCTGGATCTGGTGGAGCGGTACGGCGGCACACCGGACGAACAGGTGGAGGCGGCCGTGGCGCTGACCGTGCTGTACGAGCCGGTACTGCTCGCCCTGCGCCGGCTGGCGGAGGCGGAGGAGTCACGCCGCCGGTTCGGCGGGACGTGAGGCCGGCAAGTCGGGGCCGGACACGCCGATGGGCCCCCACCGAAGTGGAGGCCCATCGATCTGCGTACCCCCGACCGGATTCGAACCGGCGCTACCGCCTTGAGAGGGCGGCGTGCTAGGCCGCTACACAACGGGGGCGAGGATCTTGCGTTTCCGCAGATCCGAGCTGGTCTACCTGGACTCGAACCAAGACTAACTGAACCAGAATCAGTCGTGCTGCCAATTACACCATAGACCAATGTGGTTTAGACCAGACAGTACCCCCGACCGGATTCGAACCGGCGCTACCGCCTTGAGAGGGCGGCGTGCTAGGCCGCTACACAACGGGGGCCTTGATCCCGAAGGATCCGTACCCCCGACCGGATTCGAACCGGCGCTACTGCCTTGAGAGGGCAGCGTGCTAGGCCGCTACACAACGGGGGCTTTGCAGATGAGCTCTGCGAGCTGGCCTACCTGGACTCGAACCAAGACTAACTGAACCAGAATCAGTCGTGCTGCCAATTACACCATAGGCCACTGGAACGCAAGCCCCTGAGGGGATCTTGTTCTAGCTTTGCGCTGTCGGTTTCCGGCCTCTCGGCCCGCTCCCCGGCGGCGCAGGAAGAACATTACCTGAAGGTGGACGGGGCTCCAAAACGGCTTTCCGAGCCGAGGATCGCGGGGAGTTCGGTGAGCGAGACGATCCGGTGCGGTCCGGTGGAGGCGTCACCGCTGGTGTACGCGCCGCCACGGTCGATCCAGACCGACAGCAGTCCGGCGTCGGCGGCGCCCCGCCCGTCGATCTCCGGGTGGTCTCCGACGTACGCGACGAGATGCGGCGGCAGGGCCAGCGCCTCGCACGCCGCGAGGAAGGCGCCGGCCTCGGGCTTGGAGACGCCGAGCTCGGCGGCGCACAGCACGGCCTCGAAGCGGTCGCGCACGCCCAGAACGCGCAGCTTGCGGTCCTGGACGTGAAGGCTGGAGTTGGAGAGCACCGCGTGCCGGTGGCTGGCGGCGAGGGCGTCCAGGGCGGGCAGTACGTCCGGGAAGAGAGCCCAGGCGGCCTCGTAGTACCCGATGTACCGCTCGAACCAGGCCTCGGCCTCGGCGTCGCTGAGCTCCTCGCCGAGAAACACCCGTACGCGGTCCCGCCGCTGCTCCTCGAAGGACACCTCACCGGCGGCGAACCGCGCCCACTGCCGATCCGTGACCTGCCGCCAGTGCGCGAGGGCCTGCTCGACGCTGTCGTACCCGTCGAGCAGGCCCTCGGCCGCCAGGTGCGCACGCATTCCGGCGCGGTCCGCGGCCGTGTAGTCGAAAAGCGTGTCGTCGACGTCCCAGACCACGGCCTGAATGCTCATGGCCCGACGGTAACCCGGCGACCGCGGGTTCCGGGCGGGTACGGCGAAGGGGCGGCACCCGTTCCGGATGCCGCCCCTCATGTGCGCTACGCCGTCAGCTTCGCCAGCGCCGCGTCGATACGGGCCAGCGTCTTCTCCTTGCCCAGGACCTCCAGGGACTCGAAGAGCGGCAGGCCGACCGTGCGGCCGGTGACGGCGACCCGGACCGGGGCCTGGGCCTTGCCGAGCTTGAGGCCGTGGGCCTCACCGGCGGCCAGGACGGCCTCCTTCAGGGACTCGGCGGAGTTCCAGTCGGCCGCGTCGAGCTTCTCGCGGGCGGTGCGCAGCAGGGCGTCGGAGCCCTCCTTCATCGCCTTGTTCCAGCTCGCCTCGTCGAAGACCGGCTCCGGCAGGAACAGGAAGTCGACGTTGTCGGTGATCTCGGAGAGGACCTTCAGACGGGTCTGTGCGTGCGGGGCGATGGCCTGCCACTTCACCTCGTCGAAGGCCTCCGGGGCCCACGGGGCGAATGGGGCCTGGAGCCACGGGCGGCAGCGCTCTGTGAAGTCCTTCACATCGAGCAGGCGGATGTGGTCGGCGTTGATCGCTTCGCACTTCTTGAGGTCGAAGCGGGCCGGGTTGGGGTTCACGTCCGCGATGTCGAAGGCCGCGACCATCTCGTCCGTGGTGAAGATGTCCTGGTCGGCCGAGAGCGACCAGCCGAGGAGCGAGAGGTAGTTGAGGAGGCCCTCGGGGAGGAAGCCGCGCTCCCGGTAGAGGTTGAGCGACGACTGCGGGTCGCGCTTGGAGAGCTTCTTGTTGCCCTCACCCATCACGTACGGCAGGTGCCCGAACTCCGGGATGCCCTTGGCGATGCCCAGTTCGATCAGCGCCTTGTACAGGGCGATCTGGCGCGGGGTGGAGGAGAGCAGGTCCTCGCCGCGCAGGATGTGCGTGATCTCCATCAGGGCGTCGTCGACGGGGTTCACGAGCGTGTAGAGGGGAGCGCCGTTCGCCCGGACGATCCCGTAGTCCGGGACGTTCTCCGGCGTGAACGTCAGCTCGCCGCGGACCAGGTCCGTGAAAGTGATCGTCTCGTCCGGCATGCGGAAGCGGACGATCGGGGTGCGGCCCTGCGCCTGGTACTCGGCGATCTGCTCGGCGGTCAGGGCGCGGCAGTGACCGTCGTAGCCGGACGGCTTGCCGGCGGCGCGGGCGGCCTCGCGGCGGGTGTCCAGCTCCTCCTGGGAGCAGTAGCAGTGGTAGGCGTGGCCGGCGTCCAGGAGCTTCTGGGCCACGTCCTGGTAGATGTCCATGCGCTGCGACTGGCGGTACGGCGCGTGCGGGCCGCCGATCTCGGGGCCCTCGTCCCAGTCGAAGCCGAGCCAGCGCATCGAGTCGAGCAGCTGCTCGTAGGACTCCTCGGAGTCGCGGGCCGCGTCGGTGTCCTCGATGCGGAAGACCAGGGTGCCGCCGTGGTGCCGTGCGAAAGCCCAGTTGAACAGGGCGGTGCGGACCAGGCCCACGTGGGGGTTACCGGTGGGCGACGGACAGAAACGTACGCGAACGGGGGAGCCGGGTGCGCTAGCCACGCTTGACAACCTTGTTGGTGAGAGTGCCGATGCCTTCGATGCTGACGGAGACCTCGTCGCCGACAGCGA
This sequence comes from Streptomyces sp. NPDC127197, assembly GCF_042672405.1. Taxonomy (NCBI): domain Bacteria; kingdom Bacillati; phylum Actinomycetota; class Actinomycetes; order Kitasatosporales; family Streptomycetaceae; genus Streptomyces; species Streptomyces sp. NPDC127197. The sequence goes on from NZ_JBHXVG010000012.1 coordinate 155,483, forward strand.
GGGGGCCGACCCCCGCGGGGGTGCCCGTGAGGATCACGTCGCCGGGGAGCAGCGTCATGGCCTCGGAGATGTTGACGATCAGATCCTCGACCGGATGGATCATCTCGCTGGTGCGGCCGAGCTGGCGTTGCTGTCCGTTGACGGTGAGCTGGATGGTGAGGTCCGACGGGTCGAGGTCGGTCTCCACCCAGGGGCCGAGCGGGCAGGAGGTGTCGAAGCCCTTGGCCCTGGCCCACTGCTTCTCGCGCCTCTGCACGTCACGGGCGGTGATGTCGTTGGCGCAGGTGTAGCCCAGAATCACGTCCTTGACGCGCTCGCGCGGGACCTCGCGGCACATGCGGCCGATCACGACGGCCAGCTCGGCCTCGTGGTGGAGTTCCTCGGAGAAGGAGGGGTACTGGATCTCGTCGCCGGGGCCGATCACCGAGGTGGACGGCTTGAAGAAGGCGAACGGGGCGTCCGGGACCTCGTTGCCCAGCTCGCGCGCGTGCTCGGCGTAGTTGCGGCCGAAGGCCACGACCTTGTTGGGGAGCACCGGCGGCAGCAGCCGGACCTTGCTCAGCGGGACCTTCGTACCGGAGAGCTCGAAGTCCGCGAACGGGATGCCCTTGATGATGTCGAGGACGAGCTCGTCCGGCTTGTCGCCCTCGACCGCGCCGAAGGCAACGTTCCCGTCGATGGAGAACCTGGCGATGCGCACGGGATGCTTGGCCCCTTGACTGAGCTGGCTGAAGTCTGACGCTCCAGGCTATCTCGGCGGGGCCTGTCCGGCGGGATCAGGCCGGAGGGAGGGAACGGCGGCGTCGCACCGTCCCGGGGCGCAACAGGGCGCCTCGCGCATGACATCGCGAGGCGCCCTGTGTCTGCCTGCCCCTACTCCGCCGCCGCAGCCCCGGCCGGGGCGTCCATCAGGACGGTGCGGCGGGGGTTGGCGGTCTGGGCCGGGAGGTCGACGGAGTGCTCCGGGTGATCCGGGGTCTGCAGTTCGTCGGCGTCGTCGAGGTGCGCCAGCGTCGTGCGCCGCGGGTTGGCTATCGTGCGGAACATCATCGTCGTCTTCACGGTTGTACTGAACCCTGTCGTGTACGGGGCGCCGGAAGCGCCGGTTGGCAGAAGGTCGCCTCTTGTAAAGCGTCAGGCTAAACATCCGATTCCCAGCGGATGGCACGCAGCGCCCTGCGGCCGCGTGTGAGTTTGCTCACGAACCCGAGCTCAAACCGGTCAATTCAGGCTGGCAACTCATACCAACGAAACGGACATTGACCACCTGAAGCCAACATTCCGCTCCTGATCATCTCGACTGGGACACCCCGCCCGCCTCGGCGACTCGCCCAGAAATGTCCGCTATAAGGCGGAGGTCGCTCTACGTGTCGTGACGCGCCCCTCACGCGGTGTCACGGATGTCACAGCCTGACCAACTGGCCTTGTTGGAGATCCGGCACTGTGCTGGAATTCCACGGACCGCCGCAGGATCGAGCCGGCGCGCAGGGGGCGCGAAACAGCGCCGAGTGGCGGCGAGAAGGGGGAGTCCAGCGCCGGTCACTCACGACCATCCGGGTGCGCATTCAGGGCGCTCCCGATCGACGCCGACACCGTCCTTCCGTTCGCGGAGGGGCGCCTGGTCCAGAGGTTGCGACGCTAGTGCAGGGACGTTTCAAGAGGGATGGCAGCGCTTCGGCGGAGCCGGAGCCGCACGGCGGGACCGACCGCGGTTCCTCGCCCCAGCACGCCCAGGGCCCGGGCCCGTCCGGTGACGGCGGTGCGCGCCCCGGCGCGTCGGCGTCTTCGGGCACTCCGGCGCCCGCTCCGACGGTGAAGCCTCCGCAGGGATCGAGCGGCCCCGGCCCGCGAATAGCCCTGCGTAACTGGCGCATCTCCACCCGTCTGGTGTCGCTGCTCGCGCTGCCGGTGGTCGCGGCCACCTCGCTCGGCGCACTGCGTATCAACCAGTCCATGGACGACATCCAGCAGCTCGACAACATGAAGCTGCTGACGGAGATGACCAAGCAGGCGACCGAGCTGGCCGCCGCGCTCCAGGAGGAGCGCGACCAGTCCGCCGGCCCGCTGGCGCACGGCTCGACGGCCAGCGCGACCACGGTCAAGGGCTTCCAGACCAAGACGGACCGGGCGCTGGAGAACTTCCTCGCCGCCTCCGAGGAGGTCGACTCCGCCAGCAAGGACGGCAACCTCCAGGGCGTCCGCGACAGCTTGGTCGGCCTCGCCCGCGACCTCAACGGCCTCAACGAGATCCGCAGCAACGCCTACGAGGCCGAGGACAACTCCACGCAGACGGTGGAGGCCTACCACCGCCTCATCACGCACCTGCTCGACCTCTCGCAGGACATGGCGGAGGCGACCAGCAACCCCGACATGATCCAGCGCACCCGCGCCCTGTCGGCGTTCTCCTCCGCCAAGGAGTACGCGTCGATCCAGCGCGCGGTCCTCGCGGCAGCACTGCCCGCGAACAACAAGACGGCCGGCGACCTGTCCGAGAACGACCGCCTGTACGCCGAATCGGCGCTGGAGAGCCAGATCTCCGAACTGCGCAGTTTCACCAGCATCTACGGCGACGGGGCCGAGGAACTCCTCGCGCCCATCGACCAGAACAACGCGACCATCGAGGCCACCGACACCTACGCCGGCCGCGCGCTGCGGGAGAACGGCCTGGCCGGGTTGGAGAGGCGCTCCTACCGGGACTGGCTGGACGACAGCTCCACCAAGATCCAGCAGATGAAGAACATCGAGCGCACCCTGCTCGAGGACATGGAGCAGAAGGCGCGCCAGCTGCGCAGTGAGTCGGAGCGCGAGGCGATCATCTCCGGTGCGCTGATCCTGCTCGTGCTCGGCGTGTCGCTGGTCGGCGCCTTCGTGGTGGCCCGGTCCATGATCCGCTCGCTGCGCCGCCTGGAGGACACCGCGACGAAGGTCGCCCAGGACCGGCTGCCCGAGCTGGTCAAGCAGCTGTCCGAGTCCGACCCGCAGGACGTGGACACGTCCGTGGAGTCGGTCGGTGTGCACTCCCGCGACGAGATCGGCCGAGTGGCCGCGGCGTTCGACGACGTGCACCGCGAGGCGGTCCGCCTCGCCGCCGAGCAGGCCCTGCTGCGGGGCAACGTCAACGCGATGTTCACCAACCTCTCGCGTCGCTCCCAGGGTCTGATCCAGCGCCAGCTGTCGCTGATCTCCGAACTGGAGTCCCGTGAGGCGGACCCGGACCAGCTGGCCTCGCTGTTCAAGCTGGACCACCTCGCCACCCGTATGCGCCGTAACGGCGAGAACCTCCTCGTCCTCGCGGGTGAGGAGCCCGGCCGGCGCTGGACCCGCCCGGTCCCGCTGGTCGACGTGCTCCGGGCCGCCGCGTCCGAGGTGGAGCAGTACGAGCGCATCGAGCTGGCCGCGGTGCCGACCACCCAGGTCGCCGGCCGCGTGGTCAACGACCTCGTGCACCTGCTCGCCGAGCTGCTGGAGAACGCCACGTCGTTCTCCTCGCCGCAGACCAAGGTCAAGGTCACCGGTCACGCCCTGCCCGACGGCCGGGTGCTGATCGAGATCCACGACACCGGTATCGGCCTCTCTCCCGAGGACCTCGCCCAGATCAACGAGCGGCTCGCCTCGCCGCCCACCGTGGACGTCTCCGTCTCCCGGCGCATGGGTCTGTTCGTGGTCGGCCGGCTGTCGCAGCGGCACGGCATCCGGATCCAGCTGCGCCCGTCCGACTCCGGTGGTACGACCGCGCTGGTCATGCTGCCCGTCGATGTCGCCCAGGGCGGCAAGAAGCCGCAGGGCAAGCCCGGTCAGGGTGGCGCCGGTGGCCCGGCCGCGGCGCAGGCTGCCGCCGGTGTGGCCGCGGCCCGCCGTGGCAACGGCGGTTCGCTGGGCGCCGGTGCGCCGGCCGCGGGCGGTGCCCTCGGCGCCGGTGCGTCCGGTGGCGGTGGCCGGCTCGGTGCCGGCCAGGGGCCGCGGGCCGAGCTGCCGGGCCGGGACTCGGGCGGCCGTCCGGGGGCTCCGGGCGGCGCACGCGGACCGCAGACTCCCCCGGCGCCCCAGCAGGGCCGGCCCGCCCCGGCGGGTGCCCAGGCCGCCGGTGCCCCGCAGGGCCAGGACGGCCGCGGCAACATGCCGCCGCAGCGCGGCGACGCGGGCGCGGGTACCGAGCGCGGCCGGCGCGGACGTCAGCCGCAGCTGCCGCCGCGCGGTGGCGCACGGGCCGAGCTGCCGGGCGGCAACCAGCAGTCCCGGCCGAGCTGGAGCGACGAGAACGCGCAGCCGCCGGTGCCGCGCGCCGCGCTGGACACCCCGCGCGGCCACGAGGAGCCGGACGTCTCGCAGACGGCCCGGATGCCCCGCGTGGACGACCGTCAGGGCCCCGGCTCCACCGCCGAGATGCCGGCGGTTCCGCGGATCGACGACCGCCAGGGCCCCGGTGCCCCGAACGGCCGGCAGAACGGCGGCCAGTTCGTCCGCCCGGACGTCTTCGGCACGCAGAACGGCCCGGACAGCTCGTCCACGACGGGGCAGTTCGCCGCACCTCAGGCGCACGACAACGGCTCCACCGGCCAGTACGCCGCTCCGCAGCGGTACGACAACGGCTCCACCGGTCAGTTCCCGGCGCCCCAGGCGTACGGCAACGGCTCCACGGGACAGTTCCCGGTTCCTCCCGCTCCTCAGGCTTACGACAACGGGGCTACCGGCCAGTTCTCCACGCCGGGCCACGACGGCTCCTCGACCGGGCAGCACGCGCTGCCCGGCGGCCACCAGAACCCCTCGGGTCCGGGCCAGTACGAGCGGCCGCAGGGCGACTTCGGTGCCCAGCGGCCCCCGGCCCCGCAGCGTCCGCAGCAGCGGCCCGCCCGCCCGGAGCCGGAGGCGCTGCCGCCGGCCTCGGGTCCCGGTGACGGGCGTACGCCGCTGTACGACACGCTGGAGACCAACTGGTTCCACGGCCAGCAGGGCCAGCAGCCCCAGCAGGGTCAGCAGCCCGAGCCGCAGCGCCGGCCCGACCGGCCGCAGGGCAACGGCTCCGCACCGGCCCCGCGCCAGCCGCAGGCCTCCGCGGCCCCTCAGCGTCCCGCCGCCACCTGGCGCAGCTCGCCGAACGACGATCTCGTCCGGCAGGCGGAGCGTGTCCGGCAGCCGGCCGCGGGCGGTGTCACCACCTCCGGTCTGCCGCGCCGGGTGCCCCGGGCGAACCTCGTCCCGGGCACTGCTCAGCAGCAACCGCACCAGAGCGGTCCGCAGGTCTCGCGTGCGCCCCAGGACGTGCGCGGCCGGCTGACCAACCTCCGTCGGGGTATCGCACAGGGCCGTCAGGCCGGGTCCGGCCAGACGGGCAGTTTCCCGAGCCCCACTCACCAGCAGGAGCGTTAGTTGAGTCCGATGAGCCAGGCGGCACAGAACCTGAACTGGTTGATCACCAACTTCGTGGACAACACCCCCGGGGTGTCCCACACCGTCGTCGTGTCCGCCGACGGTCTCCTCCTGGCGCTGTCGGAGGGCTTTCCGCGCGACCGGGCCGACCAGTTGGCGGCGGTCGCGTCGGGGCTCACCTCGCTGACGGCCGGGGCCTCCCGGATCTTCGAGGGGGGCGACGTGGCACAGACCGTAGTGGAGATGGAGCGAGGTTTCCTCTTCCTCATGTCCATCTCGGACGGCTCGTCCCTGGCCGTCCTCGCGCACCCCGAGTGCGACATCGGTCTCATCGGCTACGAGATGGCGCTGCTGGTCGACCGCGCGGGCGCGGTGCTCACGCCCGACCTGCGTGCCGAACTGCAAGGAAGTCTGCTCCACTAGCGATCCCGGATCCACCCGTCTCACCAAATCACCGTCCGGCCGCCACAATCCCCCCACCGGCCCCCGTCAGACGGCACGACTGACCAACTTGCTGTCCCGCCCGGAGGATTCATGACCCCGCCCACCGCCTCTCATGATCCGTACACAGATCCGTACGGGGACGAGGGCGACCAGCCGCTGGTACGTCCGTACGCGATGACCGGCGGCCGGACCCGGCCGCGCTACCAGCTCGCCCTCGAGGCACTGATCAGCACGACGGCCGACCCGGCAGCGCTCATGGGGCTGCTCCCGGAGCACCAGCGCATCTGCCATCTGTGCCGCGAGGTGAAGTCGGTCGCCGAGGTGTCGGCGCTGCTCGCCATGCCGCTCGGGGTGGCCCGGATCCTTGTGGCGGACCTCGCCGAGGCCGGGCTCGTGGCCGTCCACCAGCCGGGCGGCGACGAGAACAACGGCGGTGCTCCGGACGTGACACTGCTCGAAAGGGTGCTCAGTGGACTTCGCAAGCTCTGAACCGAGAGGCGCCACCACATCGGCGAAGATCGTGGTGGCGGGCGGCTTCGGCGTGGGCAAGACCACGTTCGTCGGCGCCGTCTCGGAGATCAACCCGCTGCGCACCGAGGCGGTCATGACGTCCGCGAGCGCGGGCATCGACGACCTCACGCACACCGGGGGCAAGACCACTACAACGGTGGCCATGGACTTCGGCCGTATCACCCTGGACCAGGACCTGATCCTGTACCTGTTCGGTACGCCGGGCCAGGACCGCTTCTGGTTCATGTGGGACGACCTGGTGCGCGGCGCCATCGGCGCGGTGGTGCTGGTGGACACGCGCCGGCTGGCGGACTGCTTCCCGGCCGTGGACTACTTCGAGAACAGCGGTCTGCCGTTCGTCGTCGCCCTCAACGGCTTCGACGGCCAGCAGCCGTACCAGCCCGATGAGGTCCGCGAGGCACTCCAGATCGGCCCGGACACCCCGATCATCACCACCGACGCCCGGCACCGCGCAGATGCCAAGTCCGCGCTGATCACGCTGGTCGAGCACGCGTTGATGGCCCGGCTGAAGTAGCACTCAAATAGGCAGCGCCGTACGGCAGTTGCCGTAGGCATATGAGTACGGATGCCGAAGCCGGCTGTGGCCTTTGACACGGTCGGCTTCGGTGTTCATAACGTTTCGGCAGAGGAATCGGGTGGCACCGCCACGCGTCGCGGTCGACTGGTGTCGCTGCGCGCACAAAAGCCCCGTCTTTTGACGGGGCTCGCTCTTTATGACCGTTTTATCTGGGGCCTGGACCGCTCGGAATCCCCGTCATCCCATGTTTGGAAGAGCGCAGGTCGACGTGCTGGAATGCCTGAACTGCCCAAAGGTCAAAGACGTACTCGATGGTCGTTGGCGAAGTGGGCTCTGAGACACAGCGGCACGACGTAGGTGCCGACCGCCGAGAGGTTGTTGGTCGAGTGAGGCGAAGCAACAAAGGTCCCGAGCCGCCCGCCCGGGGCAACTTCACCCCGCCGTCGCGCGGAGCGGCGCCCGCCCCCGTTGTACCCGGTTCGGAGCCGACGGCCGCGCCCGCTCCGAGCGGCGGCCGTTTCTCCCCGCGCAACTGGCGGGTGGCGACCCGACTGAACGCGATCCTGCTGATTCCCGTACTGGTCGGCCTGGTCATGGGCGGCTTCCAGGTGAGCAGCTCGATCGACACCTGGCAGGAGGCCGAGGACGCGGAGAACACCGCGCGTCTGGTCCGGGCCGCCCTGACCTACGGCGACGCGCTCTACAACGAGCGTGACGTCACCGCCTCCCCGCTCCTGACGGGCAAGGGCCTGGACGACCCCGCGGTCATCCAGGCCCGCAAGAAGACGGACGAGGCCGCCGACGCCTTCGACGAGGCGGCGCAGAGCATGCCGGAGAAGGCCGGTCTGGAGCGCCGTCTGGGCCTGTTCCGCGAGGCGGAGCCCAAGCTTCAGAACCTGCGCGCGGCCGCGTACACGAGCAAGCTCGGCGGTGTGGAGACCGAGGAGGGCTACGTCGGCGTCGCCCACCCGCTGATGGAGTTCGCCAACGAGCTCGGTCTGGGCACCGGAAACATCACCAGCTACGGCCGTACGGTCTACGCGATCTCGCTGACCAAGGCGGCGCTGTCGCTGGAGCGCTCCATCGGTACGCACCTGCTGGTCAAGCCCGGCCCGAAGCCCACCGACCTGGCCAGGCAGCGCGTCGCCCTGTCCTCCTACGCCTACCTCGAGGGCATCGCCGTCCAGGAGTACATCGGCGGTGGCACCGAGGCGGACGCGCAGAAGCTCAAGGACGCCGAGACGCAGATCCGGGCGGACGGCCAGGAAATGGCCAAGCAACAGCTGGCCAAGAACCCGGATTACAAGGCGCCGCCGGCCAAAACGGAGGACATGGTCGCGGCGATCTCGGGCCTGCAGTCCGCCGACGACCTCGACGCCCTCGCCCAGCAGGGCATCACCGCGACGAACTGGTGGGCGGTCAACACGCTCAAGTACGACGCCTACCGCCAGATCGAGTCGGACCTGGCCGACACCGCGGTGAACGAGGCCGCGAGCATCGCCGACGACGCCAAGCGGGACGCCTTCATCGTGGGTGCCGCCGTCGTGGTCGCCCTGCTCGCCGCGTTCATCCTGGCCGGCATGGTGGCCCGCCAGATGAGCCGCTCGATGCGCCAGCTGCGCAACGCCGCCTTCGGCATCGCCGAGCAGCGTCTGCCGATGCTGGTCGACCAGCTCTCGCGGACCGACCCCGGTCGCGTCGACACCCGTGTGTCGCCCATCCCGATCACCTCCACGGACGAGATCGGCGAGGTCGCCCGGGCCTTCGACCAGGTCCACCGCGAGGCCGTCCGGCTCGCCGCCGAACAGGCACTGCTGCGGGGCAACATCAACGCGATCTTCACCAACCTGTCGCGCCGCAACCAGTCGCTGATCGAGGGCCAGCTGACCCTGATCACCGACCTGGAGAACAACGAGGCCGACCCGGACCAGCTGGAGAACCTCTTCAGGCTGGACCACCTGGCCACCCGTATGCGCCGCAACGGCGAGAACCTCCTGGTCCTCGCCGGCGAGGAGCCCGGCCGCCGCTGGGACCAGCCGGTCCCGCTGGTCGACGTGCTGCGCGCCGCCTCCTCCGAGGTGGAGCAGTACGAGCGCATCGAGATATCCGGCGTCCCGGAGGCCGAGATCCACGGCCGCGCCGTGACCGACCTCGTGCACCTGCTGGCCGAGCTGCTGGAGAACGCGACGACGTTCTCCTCGCCGCAGACCAAGGTTCGGGTGACCGCAACCCGGCTGCCCGACGGTCGGGTCATGATCGAGATCCACGACAAGGGCATCGGCCTGACCGCCGAGGACTTCGCGGACATCAACCACAAGCTGGCCAACCCGCCGACCGTGGACGCCGCGATCTCCCAGCGCATGGGCCTGTTCGTGGTCGGCCGGCTGTCCGACCGGCACGGCATCCGCGTCCAGCTGCGCCCCTCCGGCGAGCAGGCCGGCACCACGTCGCTGGTCATGCTCCCCGACGCCATCACGCACGGCGGTGGCGGCGAACAGGCGCCGGACCGCGAGGAGTTCACGGTTTCGCAGATCATCCCGGAGCAGCAGTTCCAGGGTGAGAGCTTCAACCACCAGCCGATGCGCACGGCCGCCGAACTCGGCTTCGACGACAGCCGCTACACCGAGGTCCCCGACGACATCCGCGAGCTGGACCCGGTGGGCCGCTCCCTGATGCGCGAGGAGCGCCGCGCGGCCCTGGAGGCCCAGACACACGGCCAGCCGGGCACCCAGGAGCCCACCGAGGCACCCACGTACGGCGACGGCTTTGACGGCCGACAGGCGTACGACAACGGCCAGAACGGCTACCCGGACCAGTCCGCGGCCTACGGGCAGCAGACCGGTTACGAGGAGCAGACGGCGTACGAGGAGCAGCAGCAGCCGTCGTACGACGAGCCGTACTACGCGCCGAACGGCATGCCGCAGGGCGATGGTTTCGCGACCAACGGCGGCTACCCGGAGCCCACGTATGCGGAGCCGGCCCAGGAGGAGCCCGCCGCCGCCCCGACGCGTTCCGCGGAGAGCTTCTCGGCCTTCGATGAGCAGTCCTACCAGGGCGACTGGCAGCAGCGGGACGGCTACCGGAACGGCTACCCGGACCAGTACGCTCCCGAAGCGGAATCTCCGCAGGCCGCTGACGCAAGTGAGCGGGACCGCGTAGGCTTCGACCGTCCGGGAACGGGCCAGTCCGCCGGCCACCACCTGACCGACGCCGGGCTCCCCCGTCGCGGGTCCAACGGCGGCGGGCAGGGCGCGGGCCGGCCCGCGAACCGGGAACCGGCGGCCCCCTCGGCTCAGAGCAACGGCGACGACGGCTGGCGCTCGGCGAACGACGAGCGGTGGCAGCAGGCCTCCCAGCTCCGTAAGCCCAAGGCGGGCGGAGTCACCTCCTCCGGCCTGCCGCGGCGGGTACCCAAGGCCAATCTGGTCGAGGGCGCGGCGGAGACGACCCCGCAGGGCGGCCCCCAGGTCTCCCGCGCTCCCGAGGACGTCCGGGGCAGGCTGAGCAACCTGCGCCGGGGTGTCCAGCGGGGACGCACCGCAGGAAGTGAAACGAACGGCCAGGGCTTCGGTCCTGACAGCACCTACAACCAGGAGCGTTAGTGTGAGCCCGATGAGCCAGGCGGCACAGAACCTGAACTGGTTGATCACCAACTTCGTGGACAACACCCCCGGGGTGTCCCACACCGTGGTGGTCTCCGCCGACGGACTCCTTCTGGCGATGTCCGAAGGCTTTCCCCGCGACCGCGCCGACCAGCTCGCGGCCGTCGCCTCCGGTCTGACCTCACTGACCGCCGGCGCCTCGCGCATCTTCGAGGGCGGCAGCGTGAACCAGACGGTTGTGGAGATGGAGCGAGGATTCCTCTTCATCATGTCCATTTCCGACGGGTCGTCGCTCGCCGTTCTGGCCCACCCGGAAGCGGACATCGGCCTCATTGGGTACGAGATGGCCCTTCTGGTGGACCGTGCCGGTACGGTCCTGACCCCGGATCTCCGTGCGGAGCTCCAGGGAAGCCTTCTCAACTAACAGACAGACGGTGCGTTTTCGCGTCCCGTGGCCGTAAGGTTTCGGGACGCGGCTCCACAGCGATGGGTGCCCGGCACAGTCGGAGGAGGAGAAAGTGGCAACACCCCCAAGCGGTTCATCTTCGGGCAACTGGTCGTACGGCCCTGGCCAGGGCCAGAACGACGGTTCCCAGAACCGGTACAACTTCCCCTCCACGCCGAGCCACCGGCAGCCGTACACGCCGCAGGGCCCCGGGCCCTCGCCGTACGACCAGCCGGCCGCGCCGCGCATCCAGCCCGTGCAGCCGCAGCGCCGCACCCCTGAGCCGGCGCCCGGCGGGGCGTCGAACAGCCACAACCCCCTGGTGCGCCCGTACGCGATGACGGGCGGCCGCACCAGGCCGCGGTACCAGCTCGCCATCGAGGCACTGGTGCACACCACCGCGGCTCCGCACCAGATGCAGGGTCAGCTGCCCGAGCATCAGCGGATCTGCAACCTCTGCCGGGAGATCAAGTCGGTGGCCGAGATCTCGGCTCTGCTCACGATCCCCCTCGGCGTGGCCAGGATCCTCGTCGCCGACTTGGCGGAGGCGGGCCTGGTCGCCATCCATCAGCCCGGCGGCGACGAGAACGCCGGCGGCCAGCCAGACGTGACACTGCTCGAAAGGGTGCTCAGTGGACTTCGCAAGCTCTAGCGGCGGTCCTTCCCGCTCCACCACCTCCGCGAAGATCGTGGTGGCGGGCGGCTTCGGCGTGGGCAAGACCACGTTCGTCGGCGCCGTCTCGGAGATCAACCCGCTGCGCACGGAGGCCGTCATGACGTCTGCTTCGGCAGGCATCGACGACCTCACCCACACCGGGGACAAGACGACCACCACGGTCGCCATGGACTTCGGCCGTATCACCCTGGACCAGGACCTGATCCTGTACCTGTTCGGTACGCCCGGCCAGGACCGCTTCTGGTTCATGTGGGACGACCTGGTGCGCGGCGCCATCGGCGCGGTCGTCCTGGTCGACACGCGCCGACTCGCCGACTGCTTCCCGGCCGTCGACTACTTCGAGAACAGCGGACTGCCGTTCGTCATCGCCCTCAACGGCTTCGACGGCCAGCAGCCGTACCAGCCCGACGAGGTCCGCGAGGCACTCCAGATCGGCCCGGACACCCCGATCATCACCACCGACGCCCGGCACCGCGCGGACGCCAAGTCGACGCTCATCACTCTCGTGGAGCACGCGTTGATGGCCCGCTTGCGGTAGCGCTGCCGCGCGATGCACGAAGGGGGGCGCCCTCTCCGAACGGAGAGGGCGCCCCCCTTTTACGTGCACGGCCACCGGGTTGCCCCGACGAGTGGTTTGCCGTCTGCGGGTTCGTCGTGGCTTGTCGCGCAGTTCCCCGCGCCCCTTGAGGGGCGCGGTTCTACCGCCAGCTGTGTGGTGCCCGGAAGCCGGGCTCGCGCTCCAGGCGGCGCCAGCCGGCCTTGGCGCGGCCGCGGTGTGCCGGGGTCGTCGTGGTCGTGCGTGCCGCCGCCCGGGCCAGGAGGATCGCCGTGATGGCGGCGACTTCCTCGGGCTCGGCGTGGCCCTTCTCGACGCGGATGTCAGGGTTGTTCATGGGGATCAGTCTCCGTGGATGAGGTTTCCGCGGGGGTACCGCAGAGGTTCCGCCGGGTTACTGCGGGGGGTTGCCGTGCTTGCGCGAGGGCAGGTCGGCGTGCTTGCTGTGCAGCATCGCCAGGGACCTGATCAGTACCTCGCGGGTTTCCGCGGGGTCGATGACGTCGTCCACCAGACCGCGCTCGGCGGCGTAATACGGGTGCATCAGCTCGGACTTGTACTCCTTGACCATGCGTGCCCGCATGGCCTCGGGGTCCTCGGCCTCGGCGATCTGGCGGCGGAAGATGACGCCCGCGGCACCCTCCGCGCCCATCACTGCGATCTCGTTCGTCGGCCAGGCGTACGTGAGGTCCGCACCGATGGACTGGCTGTCCATCACGATGTAGGCGCCTCCGTAGGCCTTACGCAGGATCAGGCTGATCCGTGGCACCGTCGCGTTGCAGTACGCGTACAGCAGCTTGGCGCCGTGCCGGATGATCCCGCCGTGCTCCTGGTCGACACCCGGAAGGAACCCGGGGACGTCCAGGAAAGTGACGATCGGAACGTTAAAAGCGTCACACATCTGGACAAAGCGCGCAGCTTTTTCGGATGCCTCGATGTCCAACACGCCTGCCAGCACCTGCGGCTGATTGGCGATGATGCCGACGACCTGTCCGTCGAGGCGGGCCAGCGCGCAGATGATGTTCCGCGCCCAGCGCTCGTGGACCTCCAGGTACTCGCCGTCGTCGACGATCTCCTCGATGACCTTCGCCATGTCGTACGGCCGGTTGCCGTCCGCGGGGACCAGGTCGAGCAGGATGTCGGAGCGGCGGTCGGGGGCGTCCGTGGACTCCACCCGCGGCGGGTTCTCCCGGTTGTTCTGCGGGAGCAGCGACAGGAGGTAGCGCACCTCGGCGATGCAGGTCTCCTCGTCGTCGTACGCGAAGTGGCAGACACCGCTCGTCTCGGCGTGCACGTCCGCGCCGCCCAGGCCGTTCTGGGTGATCTCCTCGCCGGTCACCGCCTTGACCACGTCCGGGCCGGTGATGAACATCTGCGAGGTCTCACGGACCATGAACACGAAGTCGGTCAGCGCGGGACTGTAGGCCGCACCGCCGGCGCACGGCCCGAGCATCACGCTGATCTGCGGGATGACACCGGACGCCTTGGTGTTGCGCTGGAAGATGCCGCCGTAGCCGGCCAGCGCGCTGACGCCCTCCTGAATGCGGGCGCCGGCACCGTCGTTGAGGGAGACCAGCGGGGCCCCGGCCGCGATGGCCATGTCCATGATCTTGTGGATCTTCGTGGCGTGGGCCTCGCCCAGGGCGCCGCCGAAGATGCGGAAGTCATGGGCGTAGACGAAGACCGTACGGCCCTCCACCGTGCCCCAGCCGGTGATCACACCGTCGGTGTACGGCTTCTTGGCCTCCAGGCCGAACCCGGTCGCCCGGTGCCGGCGCAGCTGCTCGACCTCACGGAAGGTGCCCGGGTCCAGCAGCAGCTCGATCCGCTCCCGGGCGGTCAGCTTGCCCTTGGCGTGCTGCGCCTCGGTCGCCCTCTCGCTCGGGCCGGCCACCGCCTGCGCGCGAATCTGGTGCAGCTCGGCCACTCGCCCGCGCGCGTCCGTCGGCTCGCCCGTCGGCTCGCTCGTCGACTCACCGGTCGCCTCATCCAAAACGGTCATGTAGCGACCTTACGAAGGACAACCGGGAAAGCGGGCCGTCGACTCTGTACAGTCTCCGGGGTGTTTTCCTGGTACCCCTTAACAGAACCAGGGGGGCATGCAGGCGTTCCGACTGCTCAGAGGGCTTCGGGCTTGTAGGAGTCGTACAAACTCGTCGGCTGGGAGTCACGCCGCATTCAGCTCGGGCGCATGCCATCCCTCGAGTGACACGCGAGGATACCGGGCCTCAGCCGAAGCGGTTCAGCAGCCGGCGGTACACCGCTGGTGCGAGGCCGCGCACCCGGCCGGGCAGGGTCAGCCAGCCGGGGACGTAGACGTCGTCCCGGCCGCGCCGGACCGCCTCCCAGACCGTGGCGGCGACCCGGCCGGGCGGCGTGGGGCGTGGGCGGGTGCGCTGGTAGGGAGTGCCGCGGCGGGCGAAGAAGGCGGTGTCCACCGGGCCCGGCACAACGAGCGTCACGCCCACGCCGGTGCCGCGCAGTTCCTGCCGCAGGGCCTCGGCGAACGCGGCGATGCCGGCCTTGGCGGCGGAGTACACGGCCTCCTCCCGCACCCCCACACAGCCCGCGACCGAGCCGACGAGCACCACCCGTCCGCGGCCGGCGCTCACCATGGCGGGCAGGACCTCCCGGACCAGCAGCAGCGTGGCGTTGAGGTCGACGGTGAGCACCCGGTCGATGGCGGCGGCCGGCATGGTCACGAAGGGGCCGGCCCAGCCGATGCCCGCTCCGGCGACCAGGACGTCGATCCGGCCGGTGGCGCGCAGCGCGGACTCGGCCAGCAGGCGGGGACCGTCGGGGGCGGCGAGGTCGGCGGGCAGGACGAGGGCCGATGTCCCGGCGGCCGTCTCCTCCAGCCGGATCCGGTCCCGTCCGCTGACGATCAGTTGCCAGCCGCCGGTGGCGAAGCGCCGGGCGGTGGCGGCGCCGATGCCCGAGGAGGCGCCGGTGACGAGTGCCACGGGCCGGTCGGTGCGGTGCGGCAGCCGGTGTTCGCGCACCGCGGCCGGAGTGGGGGCGGGACGTGCCTTCGGGTCGTAGGTGGAACCGGAGCCGGTGTGGGTCACGAGTCGGTCTCCCTGCGCTGTGGGTCCGGTTTTCCGGGACACGTAGTCCAGGACACCGCCTGTGCGGTGCCCGGCGCCAGTTCTGGGGCGGTCCGTCAGCGGCGAGCTCACCCGAATCGCCGCCCGCGGCCCGGTCGTCCCTTCGGTGGGTCGGGGGCCGCATCGGTCACGTACCGACGCGGCAGGACCACTCCTGCGGGCCGCGGGGTACACCCAGGCGGCGGTACGGGCGGTACGGGCGCGGGTTTACCGGGATACGAAGGGAAGACCCCGGAAGCTCCCCCAACTCCGGTTCCGGCCGGTTCACGTGGCGAGGTCACCATGCGATTGCTGCTCGTCCACCCCAGCGCCCTGATGTATTCCGAGATCTTCCTGCGGCTCGAACCTCTGGGCCTGGAACGGGTCGCGGGCGCCGCTCGGGACGCCGGGCACGAGGTGCGGGTCGTGGATCTGCAGGTGACCGGCCGGAGGCAACTGCGCGACGAGATCCGGTCCTTCCGCCCTCAGGCCCTCGGGGTCTCGCTGAACTACCTGGCGAACATCCCGGAGGCGATCGAGCTGGCCGCCGAGGTGAAGCGGGCGGTACCGGGCTGCTTCGTGTTCTTCGGCGGGCACAGTGTGTCCTTCGTCGCCGAGGAGGTGCTGGAGCAGGCCGAGGGGGCGGTGGACGCGGTGGTCCGCGGCGAGGGCGAGCCGGCCGTCGCACCGCTGCTGGCGGCGGTCCGCGACGGCGGGGTGTCGGAGGTGCCCGGGATCGTCACGGCCGACGGGCGCGGTCCGGCGCCGCTGATGGTGCACAGCATCGACTCCCCCGCCCCGGCGCGCGACCTGATGCGCAACCGGCGCCGTTACTTCATCGGCGAACTGGACCCGTGCGCCTCCGTCGAGTTCACCCGCGGCTGCCCCTGGGACTGCTCGTTCTGCTCGGCGTGGACGTTCTACGGCCGCAGTTACCGCAAGGCCTCCCCCGAGGCGGCGGCGGCCGACCTGGCGGGCCTCCGGGAGCCCAACGTGTTCATCGTCGACGACGTCGCCTTCATCCGGCCCGAACACGGGGACGCCATCGCCGCGGAGGTGGAGCGCCGCCGCATCCGCAAGCGCTACTACCTGGAGACGCGCAGCGACGTACTGCTGCGCCACCCCGAGGTGTTCGAGCGGTGGGCGCGGCTGGGGCTGCGCTACATGTTCCTCGGCATGGAGGCGATCGACGCGGAGGGACTGGAGCTGTACCGCAAGCGGGTCAGCCCCGACGAGAACCTCCGTGCCCTTCAGACGGCCCGCCGGCTCGGCATCAAGGTCGCCATCAACCTGATCGTCGACCCGGCCTGGGACGAGGAACGCTTCCGGGTGGTGCGGGAGTTCGCGCTGGCCGTGCCGGAGATCGTGCACTTCACCGTGATGACGCCGTATCCGGGGACGGAGATCTGGCACACCGAGTCGCGCCGGCTCACCACCCGCGACTACCGTCTCTTCGACATCCAGCACGCCGTGGTGCCCACGGCCCTGCCGTTGGAGCGGTTCTACGAGGAGCTGGTGCGCACCCAGGCCGTGATCAACCGCAAGCATCTGGGACTGCGCACAGCCTTCGGTGCGGCCCGCGTGCTCGGCCGCAACCTGCTGCACGGGCAGACGAACTTCGCCCGCATGCTGTGGAAGTTCAACCAGGTCTACAACCCGCGCCGCCAGATCGCCGATCACACCAGGCCCGTCCGCTACGAACTGCCCCTGCCGCAGCACCTCGACGTCACCGACCGGCGTCAGCTGTACGTCCACACCCGTGGGGCGACGCAGGGCGCACCGGGCCGCCGGACCACCGAGTAACCGGACGGGCGCGGGCGTATGCCGATCGCCGTCCTCGCCTCGCTCGCCGCCGCTGTCTGCTTCGCCGTCGCGGGTGTCCTCCAGCAGTGGGCGGCGGGCGGGCGGCCGGACGAAGAGGCGCTGTCCCCGCGCCTGTTGGGCCATCTGGTGCGGGAGCCGCTGTGGCTGTGCGGGATCGGACTGGCCGTGGTGGCGTACGGATTCCAGTCGCTGGCCCTGGCGTTCGGGCCGCTCAGCCTCGTCCAGCCACTGATCGTCGCCGAGTTGGTGTTCGCCGTGCCGCTGTCCGCGCGGCTGCACCGCATGCGGCTCGGTGGCCGGGAGTGGTTCGGCACGCTCGCCGTGGCCGTCGGCCTCGCCCTCACCCTGCTCTCCGCCCGCCCGCACGGCGGCCGCCCGGAGTCGGTGGGAGCGCTGTCCTGGCTGCTGATCCTGGGCGCGACCGCCGCGCTGGTCGCCGCTGCGCTGACGGCTGCCCGGCTGCTGACCGGGCCCTGGCGGGCGTCGGCGACGGCTCTGGCGGCCGGGGCGGTCATGGGCACCCAGTCCGTCCTGCTGGCCGCCACCGTGGAACGCCTCAGGCACGGGCTCGGCTCCGCACTGTCCGCCTGGCAGACCTACGCCCTGGTGGCGGCCAGTGTGGTCGGCCTGCTGCTCATCCAGAGCGCCTTCCAGCAGGGCCCGTTGGCCGCGAGCATGACGGTGATCGACGCGACGGAGCCGGTGGTCGCCGTGACCGTGGGCACGACGGTCTTCGGGGAGGCCATCCGTACGGGCTGGCCGGTCAGCGCGGTCACGGTGACGGGGCTTGCGCTGGTGGCTGCCGGGATCGTGAGCCTGGACTCGTCACCGGTGATCGCGGCGCTGCGAGGGCGGCGGGCGGGTGGTACGGCGTGAGCCGTCGGCTCACGCCGCGTGTGGCGTGCCGCTGCGGTGGGAGGGGGCGGGAGTCCTCCAGACGGGCAGGAGGTCCTCGGTCAGGACGCGGTCCCAGGAGGGGTGCGTGTCCCGCGCGGTGGCCGCGGCGCGGTGGCGTACCGCGTCCAGCAGCCGTGGCTGGTCGACCAGCGCGCCCAGAGCGTCCGACCAGTCCCGGGGGTCGTCACGTCGTACGACGATCCCGTCCCGGCCGGGCGCGGCCAGCCACTGTGTGGTGCGCGCGTCCTCGGGCAGCAGGACCGCCAGGCCGCTCGCCATCGCCTCGGCGACGACGTTGCCGCAGGTCTCCGTGCGGGACGGGAAGGCGAAGACGTCGCAGCCGGCGTAGACCGGGGCCAGCCGTTCCTGCGGGAGGGTGCCGAGCAGGGTGACGTCCGGTCCGAGGACCCGCCGGACCGCGTCCGCCTCCGCGCCCGAGCCGGCCATGACGAGGTGCACGGCCGTTCCGCGGTCGCGCAGGCGCCGTACGCTCTCGGCGAGCAGCGGCACGCCCTTGGTGGCGTCCAGCCGGCCGGCGAACAGCACCAGCGGGCGGTCGGCCGGTACGCCGTGCTCCCGGGCGAGCCGGGCCCTGGCCATGGGGTCGGGCCGGAAGCGGCGGTGGTCGATGCCGCGGCGGAGCAGGGCGACCCGGTCGGCGCCCAGGGTCCGGGCGAGTTCCGCGCCTCCGGCCGGGGTGGGGACCAGAACCTGTTCACAGGCGCCGAGGAGCCGGTCCCGTCGCCGGCGCAGCAGGGTCTCGGCGCGGGCCGAGAGGAACTCCCCCGTCCGGCGGTGGGCGCCGGGCAGCCACCGGTCGGCGAGGTAGCGGCTGTAGACGGAGGCCAGCGCGGGGACGTCGGTGTGCACGGAGGCCACGAGCCGGGGCGTCCGGGCGCCGTTGCGGGCGGCGCGGTGGGCCAGCCGCACCGCGGTGGCGGCGTAGGCGAAGCTGTGCGTCAGATGCCAGACGTCGTGCCGGGGCAGCAGCGCGGCCAGCCGGCGATGGTGGGGGGCGAGGTCGGAGATGTCCTCCGCTCCGTCGGCCGACATCAGGGCGGAGGTGGCGAAGGCCGGCCGCAGCATGACGAACCGTACGTGCGGGGAGAGGGCCTCGAGCCGTTCCCGCTGGCCGAGAAAGTAGACGGTCAGGTCGAGGCCGGGGGCATCCGGCGCGCACTCGGGCAGCCGGGCGGCGCTCTCCGCTAAGCGCTCCCAGCATTTGATGTGCCCGCCTGACGTGCTGCTTCGCATCAGCTCGACCAGGACCGCGACCGAGAACACGAACAGCGGGTACCACCCCGGCCGGTGATCCAATCGCGACACCCGAGAGATGATGTTGAAAATTGAACGGAATAGGTCTACCGTCGATTCCGTTGATGTCGTTGAATATTCAACAGACACCCGTCCCCCTGAGGAGCACACCATGGGCATCTTCGGCAACAAGAACTCCGGCCCCTCGACCGAGAGCACGGCCGTGAACCCCGACCTGGCCGCGCTGACCGGCGACTACACGATCGACCCCGCGCACACGACGATCAGCTTCGTCGCACGCCACGCCATGGTCACGAACGTCAAGGGCACGTTCCTCGACTTCACCGGCTCGCTGCACCTGGACGGCACCGACCCGTCGAAGTCCAGCGCGTCCATCGACGTCAAGATGGAAAGCGTCAGCACGGGCAACGCCGACCGCGACGGTCACCTGAAGAGCTCGGACTTCTTCAAGACCGACGAGTTCCCGACGATGACCTTCCGCTCCACCAAGGCGGAGGCCCTCGGCGGCGACGAGTACCGCATCACCGGCGACCTGTCGATCCTCGGTGTCACCAAGCCGCTCACCATCGACCTGGAGTTCAACGGCGCCGCGAAGGACCCCTTCGGCAACGACCGGGTCGGTTTCGAGGGCAAGGCCGAGATCAAGCGCTCCGAGTGGGGCCTGACCTGGAACGCGGCGCTGGAGACGGGCGGCGTCCTGGTCTCCGACAAGATCAAGCTGAACTTCGACATCTCGGCGATCCGGAACGCGTGAACCTCGCGCATCGCGTGACCTGACACACCAGGGCCGCCCGCTGGGCGGCCCTGGTCACCGTCGGCCCTCGAACTCGCACCACACGATCTTGCCGGGGTTGCGCTCCCCCACGCCCCACTTGTCGGCGAGCGCGGCGACGAGCAGGAGGCCACGGCCGTGTTCGGAGTCCGACGGGGCGTCCGGGGCGCGCACCTCTCCGGCGCCGCTGTCGTGCACCTCGGCGCGCAGTACGCCGTCGCCGTACAGCGTCAGGCGCACGGCGAAACCGCGGCCGGGCGGTGCGCCGTGGAGTAACGCGTTCGTCGCCAACTCGCTTACGCAGAGCAGTACGTCGTCGCTTCGCTCGGTCATGGCCCAGTCCGCGAGCGCCTGTCGCGTGAACTCACGGGCGTGGCCCACCGATCTGCGGTCCCGACGGTAGAACACCTCGCGGATGTGGGGGTGTTGGGGTTGTGCGTTCATGCGGCCACTGTCACAGGGAGTCACTATCGTGGATCAGTGAGTGAAGTCGTAGTCCTGATTGCTACGAGCTCACTACGAGGACTTCGGCTGTGCACGGGGGAAAGGGTCACGCATGCACTCGGCGAAGAAGCCCAAGAAGGTCGGTTCGTGGCAGGCGGTCGGTGCGGTGCTCGCGCACTGCCGGAAGCAAGCCCGTCTCACGCAGGAGCAGTTCGCCGAAGTGGCGAGCATTCACGTGGACACGGTGAGGTCGATCGAGCAGGGCAGGTTGGCGCTTCAGCCCGATCGGGCCGAGCAGTTCGATGAACTGCTGGGGACGGGTGGGGTGTTGGCCGTGCTGGTGGAGAAGTTGCCAGTGCGGGAGAAGATCGTGCAGTTCGCGCAGGGGCTTGTGGATCACGAGCAGGAGGCGGTCAGCATCCTGTCGTACGAGGCTCAGGTGGTACCCGGGCTGCTCCAGACCCGGGACTACTGTCGCGCCGTCTTCGACTTCCGGTATCCGGCCCTTGGGAGCGAGACCGCCGAGCAGTGGGTCAACGCCCGTATGGAGCGGCAGTTGATCTGGCAGCGGGACCGGCCGCCCGTGGGCCACTTCCTCCTGGAGGAGAGCATTCTGCGGCGGCAGGTCGGCGGGCCGCAGGTGATGCGGGAGCAGATTCGCCAGATTCTGGAGTACACCGAACCGGTCCATATGAGCTTCCAGATCATGCCTGAGGACCGGACGCCCCACGCCGGTCTCGACGGCCCCATGGTGTTGCTGGAAACCCCCGAACACGAGCGCCTGGCCTACCTGGAGGTGCAACGCGCCAGCTTCCTCATCGATGACCCCGACGAGGTCAGCGACTATCACCACAAGTATGGAATGCTGCGGTCACAGGCCCTCTCTCCCGACGAGAGCGAGCGACTCTTGAAAGGACTGCTAGGAGAGTCATGAACACCGTGGCGTGGTTCAAGTCCAGCTACAGCGGCAGCGAAGGCGGTAACTGCCTCGAAGTCGCCTACGACTGGCGCAAGTCCAGCTACAGCAGCGACGAAGGCGGCAACTGCCTCGAAGTCGCCACCCACCCCTCCGCCATCCACGTCCGCGACTCCAAGACCCCCGACGGCCCCGTCCTCACCGTCTCCCCCGACACCTGGACCACCTTCCTCGGTCGGCTCGCATGACCTGGCTGCCGCGCGACTTCGTGCACCCCCTTCGCGTCGAGATCCCCGACGGGGACCGGCATCATCTGCGGCCGATCAGCGGGGCGGACGCGCCGTTGGACTATCCGGCCGTGATGGGGTCGCGGGAGCGGTTGTGGTCCATCTACGGGAAGGCGTGGGGCTGGCCTTCGGCCACGATGTCGTACGAGGCCAACCGGGAGGATCTGGAGCGGCACGCCGCCGAGATCGACGCGCACGAGTCCTTCAACTACACCGTGGAGACGCAGGACGGGACCGCTCTTCACGGGTGCGTCTACATCGATCCCCCGCAGAAGGCCGGGGCCGATGCGGAGATCTCCTGGTGGGTGGTCGACAGTGAGGTCGGCGGGCGGCTGGAGCGGGCGCTCGACGCGTTCGTGCCGCGGTGGATCGCCGAGGAGTGGCCGTTCCGGCGTCCGCGGTTCGTCGGGCGGGATCTGAGCTGGGACGAGTGGCTGGCGCTGCCCGACGTGGAGTGAGGTCGCCGGCCCGGCCGGGGAGGCTTGGCTGGATTGCGCCCCTTGTGTGCGCGCTCACGGCGTTCTCATAATCCAGCAACAGGAATTGACGTGTCCTTGCCAGTACCCAGGCACTTCTCCTGGCAAGGTTTGACATGTCCTCGTCATTTCCAGCTTCCTCCTCACCCCCCATG
This sequence comes from Streptomyces sp. NPDC127197, assembly GCF_042672405.1. NCBI lineage: Bacteria > Bacillati > Actinomycetota > Actinomycetes > Kitasatosporales > Streptomycetaceae > Streptomyces > Streptomyces sp. NPDC127197. The sequence goes on from NZ_JBHXVG010000012.1 coordinate 177,753, forward strand.
GAAGGCATCGCATGAGAACCCTCCTCAAGGCCCTCAAGAGATGCGCGGTCGCCGGTGCGGCCGCGCTCGCGGTTGTCAGCCTTCAGCCCGTGTCCCCCGCGCAGGCGGCCCCCGCGCCCGTCGTCGGCGGGACCCGCGCCGCGCAGGGCGAGTTCCCCTTCATGGTCCGGCTGTCGATGGGCTGTGGCGGCGCGCTGTACACCCAGCAGATCGTGCTGACCGCCGCGCACTGTGTGGGCGCCACCGGCAACAACACCAGCATCACCGCCACCGCGGGCGTCGTGGACCTGCAGTCCACGAGCGGCCGCGTCCAGGTCCGGTCCACCAAGGTCTACCGGGCCCCTGGCTACAACGGAAACGGCAAGGACTGGGCCCTGATCAAACTCGCCCAGCCGATCAACCTGCCGACCCTGAAGATCGCCACGACCACGCAGTACAACACCGGCACCTTCACCGTCGCCGGATGGGGTGCCGCCACCGAGGGCGGCGGCCAGCAGCGCTACCTCCTCAAGGCGAACGTGCCGTTCGTCAGCGACGCCACCTGCCGCTCCTACAGCGGCTACAGCGGCCTCATCGCGAACGAGGAGATCTGCGCCGGCTACACGGCGGGCGGCGTCGACACCTGCCAGGGCGACTCCGGTGGTCCCATGTTCCGCAGGGACGCCGCGGGTGCCTGGATCCAGGTCGGCATCACCAGCTGGGGCATAGGCTGCGCCCGGCCCAACGCCCCCGGTGTCTACACCGAGGTCTCCACCTTCGCCTCCGCGATCGCCTCGGCGGCGGCCACGCTCTGAGCTTCCGTACACGTACGGGGCCCGGTGCTGCCAAGCACCGGGCCCGTTCCACATCCGGCAGTCGGCTCAGAACCCGCCCCCGAAGTCCCCGCCACCGCCGAAGTCCCCACCGCCGAAGCCGCCCCAGCCGCCGCTGAAGTCGTCGGTGTTGAAGTCCGCGCCGGAAACGTCACCGCCCTCATAGCCGCCGGCGCCGAAGTCGCCGTAACCGGAGCCGTAGTCGGCGGCGTACGTCGGCGTGGCCATCAGGCTGCCGAGCATCGTGCCGATGAGCAGGCCGGGGAGGATGCCGCCCCCGAAGTAACCGCCGGCCCAGGGGCCGTAGGCCGGGCCCGCCTCCCAGTACGGACGGCGGCCGTATTCGGTGTCCACCTCACGGACCAGGGGGTCGGCGCCGTCGGCGAGGCGGGCCTGGTCGGCCGCGCAGACCGGGACCTCGCGGGTCGCGCCGCCGGACGGTGTCCAGGTGGCGTCGGCGACCGAGGGGCCGTGGCGCGGGTCGAAGAAGCAGGGCGGGCGACGCTCGGGGAGCGGGCGGCCCTCGCGGCGGGCGGCCAGGACGGAGAGCGAGAAACGGCCGTCCTCCACCGACTGGGTCACCGCGCGTACGTCCTCGGGTTTCTGCGCGGCCGCCATGAGCGACTTCGCCTTGTCGTACGCGTCCAGCGCGCGTTCGTAGTCCGCGCGCATGGCGTCGTCGGCGCCGGGTTCTGCGGGGTGGAAGTCCAGCCGGTCCAGTTCCTCGCCGAAGGCCGTGATGTCCTCGTCGACCACGACGCGCAGCTTCTCCAGCGCCGCCCGCTGGTCCTCCTCGTGGCGGCGGCGGTTGCGACGGACCAGCGTGTACGCGCCCGCGCCACCGGCCACCAGCACCGCACCGAAGGTGATCAGCGCGGTCGTCGACACGCCGTCGCCGGTGCCCTCGCTCCAGCTGCTCGGCGCCGTGCCGCCCACGTTGCGCAGCGCGCCGTCGACGAAGTCGTTCAGCTGGGCCTTGGCGTCGCCCGCGCTCTGCACGGACGTGACCAGGTTGGACACGGCATTGCGGCTCAGCACGGCGCTGTCGGCCCGCGCGTCGAACTCGTCGCCGAGCCGGATGCCGTACAGGCCCGTGACGCCGGTTTCCGTGCGCAGGTTCTGGAAGAGGTTCTGCGTCGGGTAATCGGACGGGAGGACCGCCACGAAGACGGGCTTGTCCGCGTCCCGGATCTTGTCGGCGAGCGCGTCGGCGTCCGACTCCGGCAGCACGTCGGACGCGGCCGGGTCCACGTAGACCGGACTCTCGCGCAGGGCCTCGGCGACCTTGGACAGGTCGGTGGCCGCGTACGCGCCCGGCGCAGCGACCAGCAGCGCCGCCAGCACGGCGGCGACAGGCACGATCAACAGGCGTAGAAGCCTTTGTACCAGCGCAGCCTTCATATGTTCGAAGCTACCTGAACGGGGCAGAAACGGACATCGGTCCCGGGGAGGAATTCCCCGGGACCGGCACCCCCGCGATGCCGAGCGCCTTACGCGGCGGGCTCCACTCCGGCCCGCAGCAGGCCGTAGGTGTACGCGTCCTCGAGCGCCTGCCACGACGCGGCGATGACGTTGTCCGCCACGCCCACCGTCGACCACTCCCCCGCCCCGTCGGACGTGGAGATCAGGACGCGGGTCGTGGACTGGGTGCCGTGGACGCCCTCGAGGATGCGGACCTTGTAGTCGACCAGCTCGAGCTTGGCGAGCTGCGGGTAGATCTTCTCCAGTGCGACGCGCAGGGCGCGGTCGAGGGCGTTGACCGGGCCGTTGCCCTCCGCGGTCGCGACGATGCGCTCGCTCTTGGCCCACAGCTTCACGGTGGCCTCGTTGGCGTGGCTGCCGTCGGGGCGGTCCTCGACGATCGCGCGCCAGGACTCGACCTCGAAGTACTTCAGGGGCTTGCCCTCGACCTCGGTGCGCAGCAGCAGTTCGAAGGAGGCGTCGGCGGCCTCGTACGTGTAGCCCTTGAGCTCGCGCTCCTTCACGCGCTCGACGACCCGGCCGACCAGCTCGCGGTCGCCGCCGAGGTCGATGCCGAGTTCCTTGCCCTTGAGCTCGACGGAGGCGCGGCCCGCCATGTCGGAGACCAGCATGCGCATGGTGTTGCCGACCAGCTCGGGGTCGATGTGCTGGTACAGGTCCGGGTCGACCTTGATGGCGGAGGCGTGCAGGCCCGCCTTGTGCGCGAAGGCGGACACGCCTACATAGGGCTGGTGCGTGGACGGGGTGAGGTTCACGACCTCCGCGATGGCGTGGCTGATGCGCGTCATCTCGCGGAGGTGGCCCTCGGGCAGCACCTTCTTGCCGTACTTCAGCTCCAGGGCCGCCACGACCGGGAAGAGGTTGGCGTTGCCGACGCGCTCGCCGTAGCCGTTCGCCGTGCACTGCACATGGGTCGCGCCCGCGTCCACCGCGGCGAGGGTGTTGGCGACCGCGCAGCCCGTGTCGTCCTGGGCGTGGATACCGAGCCGGGCGCCGGTGTCGGCCAGGACGGTGGAGACGACCGCCTGGACCTGCGCCGGGAGCATGCCGCCGTTGGTGTCGCACAGCACGACGACATCGGCGCCGGCCTCCGATGCCGTACGGACGACGGCCTTGGCGTACTCGGGGTTCGCGCGGTAGCCGTCGAAGAAGTGCTCGCAGTCGACGAAGACGCGGCGGCCCTGCTCTCGCAGGTACGACACTGTGTCGCGGACCATGTCCAGGTTCTCGTCGAGCGTGGTGCGCAGGGCCAGTTCCACATGCCGGTCGTGGGACTTGGCGACCAGCGTGATCACCGGAGCGCCCGAGTCCAGAAGAGCCTTGACCTGCGGGTCCTCGGCAGCGGTGGTGCCGGCGCGGCGGGTGGAGCCGAAGGCGACGAGCTGGGCGTGCCGGAAGTCGATCTCCTGCTGGGCGCGGGCGAAGAACTCGGTGTCCCGCGGGTTGGCGCCCGGCCAGCCGCCCTCGATGAAGCCCACGCCGAAGTCGTCCAGGTGCCGTGCGATGGCCAGCTTGTCCGCGACGGTGAGGTTGATGCCCTCCCGCTGGGCGCCGTCGCGCAGGGTCGTGTCGAAGACGTGGAACGAGTCGTCCAGCTCGCTGGTTTCCGTCATGGTCTGAAGGCTCCTGATGTATGGATCTCGGTCAGTACCGGAATGACCGGCTCCACCGTCCTCCCATGATCCCGCGCGCTGTGCCTCCGGCTGAAGGTGGGCCAGAAATGCGAAAAACCTCTCGCGGGTGCGAGAGGTCTGCGCGCGGGTCGAGGACGACGGTGTCCGCCCGTACGTGGTCGTACGTGGCGGTCACTGCGGACCGGCGCGCCTGCTGCCAATAATCGTGGCGAACGAGAGCACGGGGGCAGTTTGGCACAGACCGCCCCCGTGCTCACCGTCCGTCTCAGTATGCGAACCCGTGATCTTCCGTGCGGGGCATGGGGGGCTCAGCGCATGCGGCGTACGAAGCCGTCGTTGCTGCCGTTGGTGTCGTCGGCGACGAGCTGGGACGAGGCGCTGGAGAATCCGATGCGTTTCGCCCCCGCGCTCACCGAGGTGAGCCACGCATAGGTGTCCGTCACGGGCCCGCCGGTGAGCGACTCGCTGACCAGTCGGGTGGCTCCGGTGCGCAGGTCGCGGAGGTAGACGTTGGTCGGGCCGCGCCCTCCGTCCGCCGACCGCGGGGAGGCCTCGTAGGCCAGGTACCGGCCGTCCGGGCTGAGCAGGGGCCTGTCGAGCAGGCTCTCGCCGTCGGGACCGGCGTCGACCCGCCGGGTGATGTCCGTGCGCAGGTCGCGGACGTACAGGTCGGGCGCGCCGTCGGGGGTGCCGCCCGGGACCAGGTCCTCGTCCCCCACGAAAGCGATGGTCCGACCGTCCGCGGAGAGCGAGGCGGGGATCCCGTACCGCTCTCCCGGGGTGCCGTCCGGTTTGACGTTGACCTGTTCCTCGATGCCGGTGCGGCGGTCGTGCACCCAGGTGGCACCGCGCCCGCTGCGCGGCACGAGCTGGGTGTACGCCACATGGCGGCCGTCGGCGCTCATGCCCTGCAGAAGCGCGGGGTTGTCCGGGCGGCTGCGGTTGCTGAGCCGCTCCGTGGTGCCGGTGCGGCGGTCGAAGACGTACACGGCGCCGAAGAGGTCGCGGGCTCCGCTCTCCATCCGGTCGGCCTTGGCGTTGAAGGCGATGTAGCGGGTGTTCGCCGACATGTGGGCGCCGGCCGCGTAGGCGGAGCCGCCGTCGAAGCCGACGCTGACCCGTTCCGTGCCGCCGGTGCGCCGGTCGTGGAGGTAGACGTCGTCGGCGCCCGCGTCCGCGGGCGGGTTGTCCCAGTGGACGAGGTTCCTGGCCCCGGAGCGGAAGAGGACGTACCGCCCGTCGGCGCTGATGGCCTGCGCGGACGAGTCGCTGTCGGCCTGGGCGCCGTCCGAACCGACGCTGACCCGCTCGATGTCGCCCTTGCGCAGATCGCGCACGAAGACGTCCGGCTGCCCGTTGGTGTCACCGGGCACCAGGTTGGACGCGTCCGACGTGAAGACCGCGAACCGGCCGTCGGCGCTGAAGTCCGGGCCGTAGGAGTGGCTGTTGCCCTGCTCCCCCGTCGCGGACAGGGTGATTCTCTCGGTGACGGGCGCCGGTGCGGACGACGCCGTGGTCGTGGTCAACGTGATGAGCCCGGTGGTCAGTGCGGCGATGGACACCAGACGTGCGGATCTGGACATGCGTTCCCCCGTGTTCCCCGTTCAGCGCTGTTCCCCCGGCCCTGCGCCGAGGGCTCACAACGATGCAAAGGCACCAGCCTGCACGGGGTCAATCCGCAGGAATGCGTACAACCTGGGCGCTTCCTCAGGCGTCCGGGCGCGTGAGGGCATCGTCCAGGAATTCCCGTACGTGCCTGAGCACCTGCTCGCGGTCCGTCCCCCGCAGCCCGATCGCCACATGGATGGAGAAGCCGTCCAGGAGCGCGCGCAGCCGGGCCGCGAAGCGGTCCGGGTCGACCGGGCGGAATTCGCCGCGCGACACCCCCTCCGCGAGCAGCGCCACCAGGTCGCGATGCCAGGCGCCCTCGATCGCGGACTGCCGGTCGCGGGCGCCGTCGTCGGCGTTCTGCGAGCGGTTCCAGACCTCCAGCCAGAGGGTCCAGTGCGGGTCGCGGTGGCCGTCGGGAACGTACAGGTCGACGTAGGCGTCGAGGCGTTCGCGGGCCGTGGCCGTGCGGCTGAGCAGCCGGCCGCGCTCGACGCCGAGCCGGCCCTCGCTCCACTCCAGGGTCTGCAGCAGCAGCTCGTCCTTGGAGTGGAAGTAGTAGAGCAGGTGACCGCTGCTCATGCCGACCTCGCGGCCGAGCGCCGCCATGGTGAGCTTCTCCAGACCGCGTTCGGCGATCATCTCCATGGCGGCGGCGAGGACGTTCTCGCGGGGCGGGGCGTTCTTCCGCGCACCGGCCATCCGACGACTCCTAGATCTTCGGCTGCTGTTGCGTGATGCAGTGGATGCCTCCACCACCCGCGAAGATCGTACGGGCGTCCACCAGCGTCACGGTCCGCTCGGGGAAGAGGCGGCGGAAGATGCCGGCGGCGAGTTCGTCGCGCGGGTCGTCGAAGGCGCACAGGACGACGCCGCCGTTGCAGAGGTAGTGGTTGATGTAGGAGTAGTCGGCCCAGTGACCGTCGGCCTCCAGGGCGGTCGGGGCGGGCACCTCGACGACCTCCAGGCGGCGGCCGCGGGCGTCGGTCTGCGCCCTCAGCAGGCCGATGACCTCCTTGGTCACCTCGTGGTCGGGGTGTGCCGGGTCGGGCTGGTGGTGGGCGACCACGACGCCGGGGCGGGCGAAGGCGGCGACGATGTCGACATGGCCGAGGGTCCCGAAGCCGTGCGGGGGGTAGTCGCCGGTGAGGCCGCGCGGCAGCCAGATCGCCTTGCGGGTGCCGAGGTGGGCGTGGATCTCCGCCTCGACCTCCTCGCGCGTCCAGTCGGGGTTGCGCTCGGGGCCGAGCTGCACGGTCTCCGTGAGCAGGACCGTGCCCTCGCCGTCGACGTGGATGGCGCCGCCCTCGTTGACGAGCTTCGAGGTGTACGTCCTTGCGGAACCCGCCAGGTCCGAGACGTACGCGGCGATCTTCGCGTCGTGCTCCCAGCGAGCCCAGGACTGGGCTCCCCAGCCGTTGAACGTCCAGTCGACTGCGGCGAGTTCACCGTTGCCGTCGGTGAGGAACGTGGGGCCGATGTCGCGCATCCAGGCGTCGTCGAGGTGGCGTTCGACGGTGTCGATTCCCTCGCCCAACAGGCTTTTCGCTTCCGCCGACTGTCCGGGGCCGCACACCACCGTCACCGGCTCGAAGCGGCGGATCGTGCGGGCGACCGACGCCCAGGCGACCCGGGCCGCGGCGAGGTCGTCCGGGTCGTCGAAGGTGGGGTTGGGGCCCGGCCACGCCATCCAGGTGCGCTCGTGCGGGGTCCACTCGGCGGGCATGCGGAAGCCGTCGGCAGCAGCAGGCATGTGGGGTGTCCTTTTCTGAAAGCGTGACACTTTCCGCAGATGTGTCACAAAAAGTAGAGGCGGTTGAGGGAGACCGAGTCCGCCGGCTCGGAGCGCAGCGGCTCGCCGTCGAGGGTGACCAGGCCGGTGCGCTGGTCGACGTCGACGGATCCGGTACGGGAGTTGAGGCGCAGGTCGCCGGGGCCGATGCCGCGAGTGCCGCGGACGGCGACCCGGCGGCGGCGCGTCGGCATGGAGTCCCGCCCCTGGTCCACGGCCGCCTGTGCGACGAAGGCGACCGAGATGTCGGCGGGCGTGGCCCCGTACGCCCCGAACTGCGGCCCGAGGACCAGTGGTTCGCAGGTGTCGGTCGCCGCGTTGGGGTCGCCGACCACGCCGTACGCCGGGAAGCCCGCCTTCAGCACGAGCTGCGGCTTGGCCCCGAAGTACTCCGGCCGCCACAGCACGATGTCGGCGAGCTTGCCGACCTCGATCGACCCGACCTCGTGGGAAAGGCCGTGTGCGATGGCCGGGTTGATGGTCAGCTTGGCCATGTAGCGCAGGACGCGCTCGTTGTCGTGCTCGTCCGGGGCACCGAACTCGGCCTTCATCTTCCCGGCCATCGCGAACGTACGGCGGACGGTCTCGCCGGCCCGGCCCATGCCCTGCGCGTCCGACGAGGTGATGCCGATCGCGCCCAGGTCGTGCAGCACGTCCTCGGCGCCCATCGTCCCGGCACGGATGCGGTCGCGGGCCATGGCGGCGTCGCCCGGCAGGTCGGTCTTCAGGTCGTGGACGGAGACGATCATGCCGTAGTGCTCGGCGACCGCGTCCCGGCCGAAGGGGAGGGTGGGGTTGGTGGAGGAACCGATGACGTTCGGAACTCCCGCCATCTTCAACACGTTCGGCACGTGTCCGCCGCCGCAGCCCTCGATGTGGAAGGCGTGGATGGTGCGGCCATCGAGGACGCGGAGGGTGTCCTCCACCGACAGACACTCGTTCAACCCGTCACTGTGCAGGGCAACTTGGACGTCGTGCTCGTCGGCGACCCGGAGCGCGGTGTCCAACGCCCGCGTATGGGCGCCCATGTCCTCGTGCACCTTGAAGCCACTCGCGCCACCCTCGGCGAGTGCCTCGATCAAGGGGGCCTCCACCGAGGACGAACCCCGCCCCAGGAACCCGATGTTGACCGGCCAGGCGTCGAAGGCGTTGAACGCATGCCTGAGCGCCCACGGCGAGTTGACCCCGACTCCCCACACCGGCCCGAACTCCTGCCCGATGACCGTGGTCACGCCGGATGCCAGCGAGGCCTCCATGATGCGCGGCGACAGCAGGTGGACGTGGGTGTCGACGGCCCCGGCGGTGGCGATGAGCCCCTCACCGGACACGATCGAGGTGCCCGTGCCGACCACGACGTCGACCCCGTCGAGGGTATCGGGGTTGCCGGCCCGCCCGATGGCATGGATCCGGCCCTCGCGGATGCCGATGGAGACCTTGCGTATGCCCTGCGCCGCGTCGATGACGACGACATTGCTGATGACGACGTCGCAGGTCTCGCGGACGGCGGCGGCCTTGAGGTGCAGTCCGTCACGGGCGGTCTTGCCGAAACCGGCGAGGAACTCGTCGCCGTACTGCTGGGAGTCGGACTCGACGCGGATCACCAGCCCCGAGTCGCCCAGACGGATGCGGTCGCCCGCGCGCGGGCCGTGCGTACCGGCGTACTCGTACGGATTCACCGCTCAGCTCCCAGATATCCACAGGCGGCGGCCCTGCGCAGGGCCTCTTCCTTCGCCCCCGGCGCGTCCAGCGCCCCGTCGACCAGACCGGCGAAGCCGATCGCGATGCGGTCACCCCCGATCGGCACGAGCCCGACCTCGAGGCTCTCCCCCGACCCGAAGCGCACGGAGGACCCGGCGGGGACGGCGAGCCGCATGCCGTAGGCCTGTGCGCGGTCGAAGGCGAGCCGCGGGTTGGCCTCGAAGAAGTGGAAGTGCGAGGTGACGGACACCGGCACGGTGGCGGTGTTGGTGACCGCCAGCCGGACGACCGCCTCGGGCTCGGCATGCCCGGGCCCCGGCAGCAGCGCCCCCGGGCCCTGCTCCCCCAGCCCGCCCCCGATGGGGTCGGAGACGACCGCAAGCCGCGAGCCGTCGTCGAAGACGGCCTCGACGTGCACCTCGGTGACCACGTCCGCGACGCCGGGCAGCACATCGTCAGGACCGAGAACGGACCGGCCCCGCTCGACGGCCTCGGCGAGCCGGGCCCCGTCGCGGGCGGCCTCGCACACGGCATCCGCAATGAGCGCGGTCGCCTCCGGCACGTTGAGCCGCAGTCCCCGGGCACGACGAGCACGGGCCAACTCGGCGGCACCGAAGAGCAGCAGCCGATCACGCTCCGTGGGGGTCAGTCTCATGACGCGGGCACCTCCTTGCCGTCCCCCGACTTAGAGCAGCACTCTAAACGACTGATGCTGGAACTGGAACCCTTGACCGGCGGCTTACGACACCCAGAATTGAGCATCGCTCAAACAATCTGACGGATGCCGCATGGACGCAGGCCGGCATCACGCAGCCCGTTGGGGTGCCCCCCTCTGGGGGAGTTTGAGGACGAGGCCCGTTCAGGGCCGAAGCGGGGGCCTGGGGGCGGCAGCCCCCAGCGAGGCCCACACCCACGCCGGGTGCGGACCAAACGCCGGGGAGCGAAACACACCGTCAGCCGAGCAAATGCATCCACCCGTGCTGGTCCACGGCAGTGCCCCGCTGGATGTCGAGGAGCGCCTGGCGGAGCCGCAGCGTGGCCTTGCCGGGCTCGCCCTCGGAGTGCTGCCACTCGGCACCGTCGCGCTTGACCGTGCCGACCGGGGTGATGACGGCGGCCGTGCCGCAGGCGAAGACCTCGGTGAGGGTGCCGTTCTCGGTGTCGCGCTGCCACTGGTCGACGGAGACGCGGCCCTCCTCGGCCTCGTAGCCGAGGTCACGGGCGACGGTGAGCAGGCTGTCGCGGGTGACGCCCTCCAGGATGGAGCCCGTCAGAGACGGCGTGACGATGCGGTCGCCGTACACGAAGTACAGGTTCATGCCGCCGAGTTCCTCGACCCACTTGTGCTCGACCGCGTCGAGGTAGCAGACCTGGTCGCAGCCCTTGGCGGCGGCCTCGGCCTGGGCGAGGAGGGACGCGGCGTAGTTTCCGCCGGTCTTGGCGTCGCCCATGCCGCCGGGGACGGCGCGGACGCGGTCCTCGGAGACCCAGATGGAGACCGGCTTGACGCCGCCGGGGAAGTAGGCGCCGGCCGGGGAGGCGATGACCAGGAAGAGATACTCGTTGGCGGGCTTCACGCCGAGGCCGACCTCGGTGGCGATCATGAACGGGCGCAGGTAGAGGGACTCCTCGCCGCCGTGCGCCGGGACCCACGCCTTGTCCTGCCGGACCAGCACGTCACAGGCCTCGATGAACGTCTCGACCGGCAGTTCGGGCATCGCGAGCCGGCGGGCGGAGCGCTGGAAGCGCAGCGCGTTCTGGTCCGGGCGGAAGGTGGCGACCGAGCCGTCGGGCTGCCGGTAGGCCTTGAGGCCCTCGAAGATCTCCTGCGCGTAGTGCAGGACGGTCGTGGCGGGGTCGAGGGAGATCGGCGCGTACGGGACGAGCTGTCCGTCGTGCCAGCCGCGGCCCTCGGTCCACTTGATGGTGACCATGTGGTCGGTGAAGTGGCGGCCGAAGCCGGGGTTGGCGAGGATCGCCTCGCGCTCCGCATCGGAGAGCGGGTTGGCGGAGGGCTTGAGCTCGATCGTGGGCGTCGTCATGAGTGGTTGTCCTTCACCGGTTGTAGTGACGGGCCGCGCTCACGCCCCGTACTGCCAGTGGCCAGTGCTAGGACGTCCGAGCATTCCCTCATTCCGCGGCTCCGCGTTCGATTATCGCGCGCGGGTTGCCGTGGACGAACAATGGCGTGAAATGCGGCCCAGGGTTGATGGTCGCACCCGGCGGAGACAGAGAAAAGCCGCCGGGAGCGGATTGCGACCCGGCGGCCTTCGAAAGATCTGCGTGATCTGCGGTATCTACGTGATCTGCGAGATTTCGAGTGGCGCGGGTCAGCCGGCTACTCGTACGGCGAGCGCGTCGCCGATCTCGGAGGTGCTGCGGGCCGGCTTGCCGACGCGGTCCGCGAGGTCGGCGGAGACCGCGTCCTCGATCCGGGTCGCCTCGGACTCGTGGCCGAGGTGACGCAGCAGCAGGGCGACGGACAGGACCGTGGCGGTGGGGTCGGCCTTGCCCTGGCCGGCGATGTCGGGCGCCGAGCCGTGCACGGGCTCGAACATCGACGGGAACTCCCCGGACGGGTTGATGTTGCCGGAGGCCGCGACGCCGATGCCGCCGGAGACGGCCGCGGCGAGGTCGGTGATGATGTCGCCGAAGAGGTTGTCGGTGACGATGACGTCGAAGCGCTCGGGCTGGGTGACCAGGTAGATGGTGGCCGCGTCGACGTGGATGTACTCGGTGGTGACCTCGGGGTACTCCTCGGCCACCTTGTTGAAGATGTTCGTCCACAGGTGGCCCGCGAAGGTGAGCACGTTGTTCTTGTGGACCAGCGTGAGCTTCTTGCGGGAGCGGGCCTGGGCGCGGGCGAAGGCGTCACGGACGACGCGCTCGACGCCGTAGGCCGTGTTGACGGACACCTCGGTGGCGACCTCGTGAGGGGTGCCCTTGCGGATGGTGCCGCCGTTGCCGGTGTACGGGCCCTCGGTGCCCTCGCGGACCACGACGAAGTCGATCTCCGGCTGGCCGGCGAGCGGGGTGGCGACGCCGGGGAGCAGCTTCGACGGACGCAGGTTGACGTGGTGGTCGAAGGCGAAGCGGAGCTTGAGCAGGAAGCCGCGCTCCAGGACGCCGGAGGGGACGCTCGGGTCGCCGATCGCGCCCAGCAGGATGGCGTCGTGCTTCTTGAGGTCGTCGAGGTCGGCGTCGGTGAGGGTCTCACCGGTGGCGTGGTAGCGCTGGGCGCCGAAGTCGTACTCCTTGGTCTCCAGCTTCACATCCTGCGGGAGGACGGCGGAGAGGACCTTCAGGCCTTCGGCCACGACCTCCTGGCCGATGCCGTCACCGGGGATCACTGCGAGATTGATGCTGCGAGACATACGGATACCGTACTCCTCGTCCCATGGAATGACACGGGGCGTCCGCGATACGGACACCCCGACGGGCGACGGCATCATCGTGTCGCCGCCCGTTCACCCGTACGTATGACGGGTGTTGGGGTGTGCTGGGAAGTTCACCCGCATGGAGACCCCTGATGTCGGCATTCCGCCGCAGCTCGCCCGCCGGATGAGCATGGCGGAGCAGTACGAGTACCTGCACACCAAGGTCGTCCGGCGCCGCACCCTGGTGACGGCGGGCGCGGTGGCGGGCGGACTGCTGACCGGCTGCTCGGGGTCGGGGTCGACGCGGACGACACCGAGCCCGACCGCCTCTCGCGCACCGGGTGCCGCCGTCGCCCCCTTCGGCCGCCATCTCGCGTTCGGCGCCGACCCGAAGACCCAGATGCGGATCTCCTGGCAGGTGCCCGCCGCGGTGCGCAGGCCGTACGTCCGGATCGGTGTCCGCCCCGACGACCTGGGCCGCAGGATCGAGGCCGAGGTACGCGACCTGCACACGCCTCAGGTGCAGGGCGTGCGCGCGGCAGTCGAGCAGTACTACGTGCACGCCGCCCTGGACGCCCTCCTCCCCGGCACGACGTACTACTACGGCGTCGGTCACGACGGTTTCGACCCCGCCTCGCCCGAACGCCGTTCCACCATCGGCTCGTTCCGCACGGCACCGGCGAAGGCGCGCTCGTTTGTCTTCACCGCCTTCGGCGACCAGGGCGTCGGCGAGGCCGCGGCCCTCAACGACAAGCTGCTGCTGCGCCAGAAGCCCGCCTTCCACCTCCACGCCGGCGACATCTGCTACGCCAACCCCACCGGCCGGGGCAAGGATTCGGACGCGTACGACCCCACGCACTGGGACCTGTTCATGCAGCAGACCGAGCCGGTGGCGAAGTCGGTGCCGTGGATGGTGACGACCGGCAACCACGACATGGAGGCCTGGTACTCCCCCGACGGCTACGGCGGCCAACTCGCCCGTTTCTCCCTGCCGGACAACGGCTTCGACCCGCGCAGGGCGCCGGGCGTGTACGCGTTCACCTACGGCAACGTCGGTGTCGTGGCGCTGGACGCGAACGACGTGTCGTACGAGATCCCCGCCAACCTGGGCCACACGGACGGCCGGCAGACCGAGTGGCTGGACAGGAAGCTCGGCGAGCTGCGCAAGACCGTGGACTTCGTGGTGGTCTTCTTCCACCACTGCGCGTACTCCACGTCCACGCACGCCTCCGACGGCGGGGTGCGCGCGGAGTGGGTGCCGCTGTTCACCAAGCACCAGGTGGATCTCGTCATCAACGGGCACAACCACGTCTACGAGCGGACCGACGCGGTCAGGGACGGCCGGGTGGGCAAGCCGGTGCCGATCGGCGCGTCGACGGACCCGAGGCGGGACGGGATCGTGTACGTCACGGCGGGCGGCGGCGGCAAGGACCTGTACGGCTTTCCGGCGGGCGTGAAGGAGAGTTACGAGGGCCGGGTCGCCGACGAGGACTCCGTGACCACCTTCCAGTGGACCAGGTCGCGGCTCGCGAAGGCGGAGACGGTGGAGTGGTCGCGGGTACGGTACCGGGGCTTCTCGCTCCTCTCCGTGGAGGCGGAGGCGGGTACGGCTCCGAGGCTGAAGGTGTCGGCGCTCGCCTCGAGCGGTGAGCGCATCGACTATTTCGAGGTGCGGCGCGGAGGGTAGAGGTCCGCGCCGCACCCCGGCGGGTGCGGCTCCCGGTCTGTGGGCCGGCCCTTCAGTGGCCGGTCTCGCCGCCGTTGTCGCGGCGGTCGAGGGCGCGCTGGAGGGCTGCGGCGGCGTTTTTGCGGTCGGACTCGCTCGTGCGGGAGGCGTGGCGGACTCGGCGGCGGACGGTCGTCTCGGCCATGGGGAATCGACTCCTTCGAGAATCCTGGAGTGCGGCAGGGGGTAACGAGACGCCGGATGGGGCGGGGAGCGGTGCCGCAGGGGTTGCCTGCACGGGGCCCGGCTCACGACCGCCATTCGCTGGATCGAGCGAGACGTTCGGCTCCTACAAAGCTAAGCGAGGACGGAGCGTCTGTCTCCACAATTACTTGGGCTTCCTACTATCTGAGACGGTGGAGTACGTCACACGGCCGTGAGCTGGGCTTTACCGCTCTTCGCGTCCGTCAGGGATCAGCGCGGCGGACCCCTCCGTTCCGTGAGCCGTTCACAGCACGTCCGCCACCGCCCCCCGGAAGCCCTGCGGATCCTCCACCCACGGCAGGTGCCCGGCATCCGGCAATACCACGCGGTGCACGCGCGGCAGCGCCCGTTCCAGTGAGTCCACGGCCGAACGTGGACGGACGTCGTGGGCGCCGTCGAGGATGAGGACGGGCAGGTCGAGCTCCCGGCAGGCGGCGTGCAGCTCCGCGGTGCCCCAGGCGCGTCTGCGTTCGGCGTTGAGGGCCTTGTTGCAGTCGGTGTTGACGCCGAACCAGGGATCGGCCATTCGGCGGGCGTGCTCCAGGTCCCGTGCGCGGTCCGCGAACTCGGCGGACCACTGCAGCACCGCCCGTTCCCGGTCCTCCGCCTCGGTCAGTTGCGGGCGGTCCGTCAACTCCTGCCAGCGAGCGAGGCGTTCGGGGCGCTCGCCGAGCCGGGCGCGGAAGTTCGCCTTGTACGCCGGGTGCCAGTCGGCGTCCGGGTCGATGCCCGTGCCGGCGACGTACACCAGCGCGCTGACCCGCTCCGGGTGGGCGAGGGCATAGCCGAGCGCCAGTTGTGCGCCCCAGGAGTGGCCGAGCAGGGCCATGCGGCTCAGGCCGAAGTGGCGTCGTACGGCGTCCAGATCCGCCACGAAGCGGTCGGTCGTCCACGGGCCCGCGCACCGCTGCGAGCGCCCGCAGCCGCGCTGGTCCCAGCGGACCGCCGTGGCCAGGTCCGCGAGCAGCTCCGCCACGTCCTCGAACATGTCCCACAGGCCGGTCCGCCGTGGCACAGCACCAGCGGCTCGCCCCGGCCCGACCGGCTCGCCCACAGTCGTACGCCGTCGTCAGTGGTGATGGCCCACGTCCCCGTCATGGACGCCAGTCTGCATGGAAACCGCCCCCGTTCCGGAGGGGGGTTCCGGAGCGGGGGCGGAGTTCTCAGGGGCTGGGCGTCAGCCCATGTGCGGGTAGGTGTAGTCGGTCGGCGGGACCAGCGTCTCCTTGATGGCGCGGGTCAGGGTCCAGCGCATCAGGTTCTGCGGTGCGCCGGCCTTGTCGTTGGTGCCGGACGCGCGGCCACCGCCGAAGGGCTGCTGGCCGACGACGGCGCCGGTCGACTTGTCGTTGATGTAGAAGTTGCCGGCCGCGTAGCGGAGCTTGTCCATCGTGTACGCCGCCGCCGCGCGGTCGCCCGAGATGACCGAACCGGTGAGCGCGTAGGCGGACACCGACTCCATCTGGGTCAGCATCTCCTCGTACTTGTCGTCCTCGTAGACGTGCACGGCGAGGATCGGGCCGAAGTACTCGGTGGTGAAGACCTCGTTCTCCGGGTCGGTGCACTCGATGACCGTCGGGCGGACGAAGTAGCCGACCGAGTCGTCGTAGGAGCCGCCCGCGACGATCGTGCAGGCCGGGTCCGACTTGGCGCGGTCGATCGCGTTCTTGTTCTTGGCGAAGGCGCGCTCGTCGATGACGGCGCCCATGAAGTTGGCGAGGTCGGTGACATCACCCATGGTGAGGTAGTCGACCTCGGCGGCGAACTCCTCCTTGAAGCCGGAGTTCCAGATCGACGCCGGGATGTACGCCCGGGAGGTGGCGGAGCACTTCTGGCCCTGGTACTCGAAGGCACCCCGGGTCAACGCCGTCTTGAGCACGGCGCGGTCGGCCGACGGGTGGGCGACCAGGAAGTCCTTGCCGCCGGTCTCGCCGACGATGCGCGGGTAGGAGCGGTACTTCTCGATGTTGGCGCCGACCGTCTTCCACAGGTACTGGAAGGTCTTGGTCGAGCCCGTGAAGTGGATGCCGGCGAGGTCGCGGTGCTCGAGCGCGACCTTGGAGACCTCGATGCCGTCGCCGGTGACGAGGTTGATCACGCCCTTGGGCAGACCGGCCTCCTCCAGCAGCTGCATCAGCAGCACGGCGGCGTGGGTCTGGGTCGGGGACGGCTTCCACACGACGACGTTGCCCATGAGAGCCGGGGCCGTCGGCAGGTTGCCCGCGATCGCCGAGAAGTTGAACGGCGTGATCGCGTAGACGAAGCCCTCCAGCGGGCGGTGGTCGAGCCGGTTCCACACGCCCGGCGAGTTGGCCGGGGGCTGCTCGGCCAGGATCTGGCGGGCGTAGGCGACATTGAAGCGCCAGAAGTCGATCAGCTCGCAGGGGGTGTCGATCTCGGCCTGCTGCGCGGTCTTGGACTGGCCCAGCATGGTGGAGGCGGCCAGCGTCTCGCGCCACGGGCCGGCCAGCAGCTCGGCCGCGCGCAGGATGATCGCGGCGCGGTCGTCGAAGGACATCGCACGCCAGGCCGGCGCGGCGGCGAGGGCCGCGTCGATGGCGTCCTGCGCGTCCTGCTGGGTGGCGTTGCGGTACGTGCCGAGGACGGCCTTGTGGTTGTGCGGCTGGACGACCTGGAAGGCCTCACCGCCGCCCATCCGCTTCTCACCGCCGATGGTCATCGGCAGGTCGATCGGGTTCTCGGCCAGCTCCTTGAGCCTGGCCTCCAGCCGGGCACGCTCGGGCGAGCCGGGGGCGTAGCCGTGCACCGGCTCGTTGACGGGGGTGGGGACCTGGGTCACAGCGTCCATGGGTTACCTCTTCCGAGTGATTCCCGGGCTTCAGCCGGGGGGAGCTGAAGCGGTTACGTATGGTGAGCAGCGGTCAGGGCTTGACCGTCACGAACTCGCCTCGGCGGGCTCGTGAGAAGCCCCCTCGGGGGCGGAGTCACGGGTTGCGTAACTCCTTTCCGCGGAACCGGGTCCGGCTCAGCCGGCCGCGGGGCGGCGGCTGTCGGCTTCCGAACGCTTCTCGGCAGCCGACAACCGCGGCTCATCCAGCGCATCACCCCTTGCTGGCCATCGAGCGGACGAAGAAGCGCAGGTTGGCGGGCTTCTCCGCGAGGCGCCGCATGAAGTAGCCGTACCAGTCGGTGCCGTACGCCGTGTAGACCCGCATGCGGTGTCCCTCGGCGACCAGCCGCAGGTGCTCCTCGCTGCGGATGCCGTACAGCATCTGGAACTCGTACTCGTCGAGCTTGCGCCCGGCGCGCCGGGCGAGCTCCTGGGCGATGGAGATCAGGCGCGGGTCGTGGGACCCGATCATCGGGTACCCCTCTCCCTCCATCAGCGTCCGCAGGATCCGGACGTACGCCTTGTCGATCTCGTGCTTCTGCTGGTAGGCGACCTCGGCGGGCTCCTTGTAGGCGCCCTTGACGAGGCGGACGCGGCTGCCGTTCGCCGCGAGGCGGCGGGCGTCGGCCTCGGTGCGGAAGAGGTAGGCCTGGATGACGCAGCCGGTCTGCGGGAAGTCCAGGCGCAGCTCGTCGTGGATGGCGAACATCGAGTCGAGGGTGGTGTGGTCCTCCGCGTCCAGGGTGACCGTGGTGCCGATCTCCGCGGCGGCCTCGACGACCGGGCGGACGTTGGCGAGCGCGAGCTCGTGCCCGCCGTCCAGCGCCTGGCCGAACATCGACAGCTTCACCGACATCTCGACCTTCTCGCCGAGCTCCAGCGGCTTGAGCCGGTCGACCAGCTCCAGGTAGGCGTCGCGTGCGGCGGCAGCCTGTTCGCGGGTGGTGATGTCCTCGCCGACGACGTCCATGGTCAGCTCGAGGCCCTTGGCGCTGAGGTCCTGAACGATCGGGACGATGTCGTCCACCGTCTCGCCGGGGATGAAACGGTCGACGACCTGTTTCGTCACCGGGGCCGCCGAGATCAGGCGTCGCATCCGGTCGCTGCGCGACGCGGCGAGAATCACGGGACCCAGCACGGGGCACCTCCAGGAAACAACCAACACAAGGCCGATACCCGACCATTCGGGTACGGCACGGAGAACCACCGTGAAACCTAAGGATCCCTCCGATCGTCGGCCATCGACAGCTGTCACGCATCCGTGCCACAGATCTCAGACAGATGTATGAAGGCTGCCGGGAAATGCGGCAGAATGCCCGGGTGACGTCGGGTTACGAGGGTGACTACCAGGAGCTGGTCGACGAGATCTCCGAGCTCTTGGGCGCCCCCGCGACGCTGGAGAACCGCGACTTCGAGCTGATCGCCTTCGGTGCCTACGACAGCGAGGGCGACCTCGACGCGTCGGCCCTGGACCCGGTGCGCGCCCGCTCGATCCTGACCCGGCGCTCCACGGCGGCCGTCCGGACGTGGTTCGAGGGCTTCGGCATCACCCGGGCCACGAGACCGGTCCGCATCCCGCCCACCCCGGAGGCCGGGGTGTACCGGGGGCGGATCTGTCTGCCGGTACGCCATCGCGGTGTGGTGCTGGGCTACGTCTGGCTGCTCGACAGCGAGCCAGGGCCCACCGACGCACAGCTGACCGCCGCCATGGAGGTGACCGGCCGGATCGGGGCGCTGCTCGCGGACGAGGCACAGGCCGGGGCGGATCTGACCCGGGAGTTCCGTACGGCCCTCACGGCGGAACGCGGCTGGCAGCGCGACATGGCGGTGGCCGCGTTGCGGACGGCTCTGGGTCCGCGCGGTGAGGGCCTGCACGCCCTGGTGTGCGTCGCTCCCTGGCCGTCGGCCGACCCCGACGACGCGCCGTCGGCCCGTGCGGTGCCGCACACGACGGCCCTGTGCACGGTGCCGTGGGGTACGACGGGGCAGAGCCTGGCGGTGCTGGTGCGGCTACGCTCGACGGACGTCCGCTCGCCGGCGCTGACGGCGGCGTCCCGGCTACTGCGGGAGGGGGCGCGGGCCGGCGTCGGTGAGCCGCTCACCGGCCTCGCCGAGCTGGGTACCGCCTGGCAGCAGGCCTCGGCCGCGGCCCGCGCCGCACTGGCCGAGCCCCGCCTGGGCCCGGTGGCCGAGTGGTCCGGCATCGGCCCGTACCGCGTGCTGACCACGCTCCCCCCGGACGCGGCCCACGACCCCGCAGTGTCCCCGCTGCTCGCCCCGGCCCACCGCGAACTGGCCCGCACCGCCGAGGTCTTTCTCGACTGCGCGGGCCAGGCCGGCCGCACGGCCGCCGAGCTGGGCGTCCACCGTCAGACGCTGTACTACCGCCTGTCCCGGGTCGAGCAGTTGACCGGCCTGGACCTGGACGACGGCGAGGACCGGCTGCTGCTGCACATGGCGCTCAAAGGCGCTCGGCTCTGACCTTACGGAAGCACACGGCGGCGATGACCGAAGCCTGCTCGAGCGTGATCAAACAGGATTTGAAAACGATTGTCATCATGCTACGGTCATCAAACGCTCAACCTTTGCCCTTGCGCTTACCCGGAGTGTTCCCGTGCGCCTCCCCGCCCGCTTCCTGTCCCTCACTGCGGTCACCGCGGCCTCCTCCCTGCTCACCGGCTGCTTCGCGTCCACCGGTTCCGGCTCGGGCACCGCCGAGGGCAAGCGCATCCGCGTCGCCCATATGCAGCCGCCGCGCTCGGGCCTCTCGCCGCTCTCCGACGACGCGTTCAAGCTGTCGCGTTGGTCCACCGCCGAGACCCTGGTGAAGCTGGACGCGGAGGGCGACGCGCTGCCCGCCCTCGCCACCGAGTGGATGCAGTCCGGCAGGACCTGGACCTTCACCATCCGCGACGGCGTCACCTTCCACGACGGCACCGATCTCACCGCCCAAGCCGTCGTCAACTCCCTCACCAAGGCGGCCACCGCCGCCCCCAAACCGCGCATCCTCGACGGCGTCGAGCTGACGGCGAAGGCCGACGGGGAGGACAAGGTCACCGTCACCACGGCCACCGAGGACCCGCTCGTCCCGCAGCGGCTCAGCTCGCCCCAGCTGTCGATCCTCGCGGCGAAGGCGTACAAGGGGAAGACCGTCAACCCCGTCGGCGCCGGCACCGGCCCCTTCGAGCTGACCAAGGTCAACGGCACCTCCTCCGCCACCCTCGACCGGTACGACGACTACTGGGGGCAGAAGGCCAAGGCCCCTGGAATCGACGTGAAGTTCGTGCCGGACGGCACCGCCCGCGCGGCGGCCCTGCGCAGCGGGGAGGCCGACATCGTCGAGGCGATACCCGTCTCGCAGGCCGCGGTGCTCGACCAGGACCTGATTGCGGAGGTCCCGATGCCGCGCACCAACACCCTGTACCTCAACACCGAGAAGGGCGTCTTCAAGGACGCCTCGCTGCGTGCCGCCGCCCGCGAGGCGATCGACGCGGAGTCGATCGTGAAGGGCGTGTACGAGGGGCGCGCCGATGTCGCCGAGGGGCTGCTCGGCCCGGCGCTGCCGTGGGCGGCCGGCCTGCGGACCGGTGTCGAGCGGGCCAAGCCCGGGAAGGCGGACGGCGAGACCATCACCGTCGGCACCTTCACCGACCGCGCCGAGCTGCCCGAGGTCGCGGCGGCACTGCAACAGCAGCTCCAGAAGGCCGGGTTCAAGGTGAAGCTGGACGTCCGCGAGTACGCCAACATCGAGTCCGACGCGCTCGCGGGCGAGTTCGACGCGTTCATCCTGTCCCGGGCGACGGTCCTCGACTCCGGCGACCCGGCCGCGTACCTCTACAGCGACTTCGCCTCCGACGGCTCCTTCAACATCTCCCAACTCGCCGACTCCTCCGTGGACAAGGCGCTGCAGAAGGCGGGCGAGACCGCCGTCGGCGACGCGCGCCGCAAGGCCGTCATCGAGGCCGAGGCCGCCGTGCTCGGCACCGACGCGGCGATCCCGATGCTGCACGAGCGCGTGATCCAGGGCGACGCCGCCGAGGTCGTCGGCGCCGCGCACGACCCCCGTGAGCGCGAGCTGGTCACGGCGGACACATACGTCAAGTGAAGCCCAATGTCGCGGGGTTGACCCGCGCCCTGTGTCTCGTCGCCGTCGTCGCCGCCGTCGGCCTGCTGCCCTGGCTCTCCGGCAAGGACCCCGCGCTGACGGTCCTGCGTGCCCGCTCCGCCGAGCAGGAGCCGACCGAGGAGGCCCTGGACGCCGTACGGCGGGACCTCGGTCTGGACGCCGGTCCCCTTTCCCTGCTGGGGAAGTGGGCCGGCGGCCTGCTGCGCGGTGACCTCGGCACCTCCTGGGTGTCGGGCACGGACGTCCTGCCGTCGGTCACGGCCGGGCTCCAGGTGTCGCTGGCCCTGATGGGCGTGGCGCTCGCGGTGGCCGTGCTGCTGGCCGCCGCGCTGGTGGCGCCGGTGCTGGTACGCGGCCGGGGGTCGGCCGGCGGGTTCGCCGCGATGCTGGCCGCCGTGCCGGAGTTCCTGCTGGCCACCGTCGCGCTGCTGGTGTGCGGGGTGTGGCTGGGGTGGCTGCCGACGTCCGGCTGGCAGGGACCGGAGAACATGGTCCTGCCCGCGATCGCGCTCGGCGTCCCGGCGGGCGGCCTGCTCGGCCGGCTGGTCGCGGATGCGCTGCCCGCCGTGCTCGACGAGCGGTGGGTGGAGCTGTGGCGGGGTGCGGGGGTCGGCCGTGCGCGGATCTCGGCGGCGGCGCTGCGGCGCGTACTGCCGCCGCTGGTACCGCAGTTCGGGATGGCGGCCGTCGGGCTGACCGGTGGCGCGGTCGCGGTGGAGACGGTGTTCGCGGTTCCCGGCATCGGCCGTGCGGCGCTCGGTGCGGCCAAGTCGCAGGATCTGCCGCTGCTTCAGGGCTCGGTTCTCGCCCTGCTGCTCCTCGGCCTGGTCACGGGCGTGCTGGCGGCGCTGGTCCGGCGCCGGCTGCTGGGCCCGGCCCTGCGCGATGCCGGTCTGGCGCTGCCTCCGGCCCGGCCGGTCCGTACCCACCCGGCGGTTCCGTCGACCCTGCTCGCCGTCCTCGCCGTGACCATCGGCTGGGGCCTGCTGCGCGACCCGTACGCCGTGAACACCACGGCCCGCCTGGCGTCCCCTTCCTGGGCGCACCCCCTCGGCACCGACGGTCTCGGCCGGGACGTCCTCGCCCGGCTCGGGCACGGAGCCGCCTCGACCGTCGGCACGGCGGCGGCCGTCTGCCTCCTCGGCCTGCTGATCGCGCTGGCCCTCGGTTTCCTGCCGGGCGTGGCGTCCGGCGCCGCCGACATCGCCAACGCCCTGCCTCCGGTGATCGTCGGCATCCTGGTCGCGGCGGTCGTGGGCCCCGGCACCGGCGGTGCCACCCTCGCGGTCACCCTGCTGTCCTGGCCTGCGTTGTCCGCGCACGCGGCGGCGCTGGTGCAGGAGGTGCGGGCGTCGGCGTTCCTGACCGCCCAACGGGCCATCGGTGCAACGCCGTGGTGGATCCTCACCCGGCATGTGCTTCCGTCCGTCGCCGGGCCCGTCGCCCGGCATGCGCTGCTGCGGCTGCCCGGTATCGCCCTTGCGCTGGCCTCCCTGGGCTTTCTGGGCCTGGGCGCCCAGCCGCCCGCCCCCGAGTGGGGCCTGCTGCTCGACGAGTCCCGCGCCTATGTGGAACGCGCCCCGTGGGCCGCCCTCGCCCCGGCCGTCGCGCTGGCACTGCTGGCGGCGCTGGCGGTGTCGGGAGCGGCGTACACGAGCGGGCGCAGGCGCGTCCGTAAAGCCGCCCCTGCCCTGAAGGAGGTGCCCGTTGCCGTCTGACGTGCTGCTCTCGGTGCGCGATCTGCGGATCGCCTTCGACGGTGTCGAGGCCGTACGCGGCCTGTCCTTCGACGTCCGCCCCCGCGAAGTCCTCGCCGTGGTCGGCGAGTCCGGCGCGGGCAAGTCCCTGACCGCCCGTGCGCTGCTGGGAATGGTGCCGCGGGGCGCGACCGTCGGCGGGACGATACGGCCGGACCTGTCGGCGGAGCGTGGCCGCCGTATCGCCCTGGTCCCGCAGGACGCCCTGTCCGCGCTCTCCCCCGTGCACCCGGTGGGCGACCAACTCGCCGCCGCCGTACGGTCGGTGCAGCGCGTCTCCCGCAAGGAGGCCCGGGCCCGGGCGGTCGCCGCCCTGGACCGGGTGGGCATTCCGGACGCCGCCCGCACGGCACGGGCGTATCCGCACGAGTACTCCGGCGGCATGCGGCAGCGGGCGGTCATAGCGATGGCGACGATCAACGAGCCCGATGTCGTGGTCGCCGACGAACCGACCTCCGCGCTGGACGCGGAGCGTCAGGAGCAGGTGCTGCGGGTGCTCGGCGAGCGGCGCGAGGCGGTCGGCGCCGCGCTCGTCCTGGTCACGCACGACATGGACGTCGTACGGGACCACGCGGACCGGGTGCTGGTGATGTACGCGGGACGCGCGGTCGAAGCCGGCCGGGTGCAGGATGTGCTGTCCCGGCCCCGGGCGCCGTACACGGCGGGTCTGCTGGCCTCGCTCCCGCAGAACGCGCGCGGCCTGCGCCGCCTGCCCGCGCTCCCCGGCACTCCGCCCGCGCCGGGCGCACTTCCGGCGGGCTGCGCGTTCGCCCCGCGCTGCCCGCTCGCCACCGACCGCTGCCGCAACGAGGAGCCGGAGCCCCGCCCACTGGACGACCGGCTGGTGGCCTGCCACCGCGCGGACGACGTCCCGCATCCCGCGATCGACCTGTTCCAGGAGAAGCAGCCCGCATGAGCCCCCTGCTCGAGGTCCGCGAACTCGTCGTCCGCTACGGCGACTTCACCGCCGTCGACGGCGTCTCCTTCACCCTGGACGCGGGCGAGACCCTCGCCCTGAACGGCCCTTCCGGCTGCGGCAAGTCCTCGTCGGCCATGGCCGTGCTCCAGCTGCGCCGCCCGGACGCCGGCGAAGTCCGTTTCGAAGGCAGGGAGTTGACGTCGCTGACCGAACGCGAGCTGCGCCCGCTGCGCCCGCGCATGCAGCCTGTCTTCCAGGACCCGTACGGGTCGTTGAGCCCGCGCCACCGCATCCGCGATGCCGTGGCCGAACCTCTGAAGGTCCAGGGCCGCTGGACCGCCACCGACGGTCCCGCCCGCGTCGCCGAACTCCTCGACCGCGTCGGCCTCGACCCGTCGTACGGCGACCGGCACCCGCACGAGCTCTCCGGCGGCCAGTGCCAGCGCGCCGGCATCGCCCGCGCGTTGGCCTCCGAGCCGCGCCTGCTGGTCCTCGACGAGCCGGTCTCCGCCTTGGACCCATCCGTCCGAGCCGGTGTGCTGAACCTGCTCGCCGACCTCCGGGACGACCTCGGTCTCGGCTACCTGTTCATCTGCCACGACCAGGCGGTCGTACGGCACTTCGCGGACCGGGTGCTGGAGATGCGGAACGGGCGGATCAGCTGCGCCTGACGCCCTCGATCACCTGGCGCAGCCCTTCCGTCAGCTGCTCCGCCTCGGGCGCGCTCTTCGGATCGAAGGTCCACTGCGCCATGAGGCCCATCATCAGGGTCAGGTAGAAGGAGCCGAGGGTGTCCACGGTCTCCTCGGAGAGGTCCTCCTCGCGCCCGCCGTGGAAGATCGTGACGATTCCGCGCGCGCCCTCCCGCTGGGCCCGCGCCAGGTGCTCCCGCACTTCGGGCAGTTGGTCGCCCATGACCACGATCTCCATGCTGAGCCGCCACAGCGAGCCGGGGTCCCGCATGGTTCCGATGATGTTCGACCACACCTCGGCGAACCGCTCGAGCGAGCCGGGCTCGCCGCGGAGCTCTCCCCCGGCGCCCACGAACGCGTCGGAGATCCCTTCCACCATCTCGACGTACGCCTGCGCCAGCAGCGCGTCCTTCGAGCCGTAGTGGTAGCCGATCGACGCCAGGTTGGTCCCCGACTCCTTGACGATGTCACGCGCCGTCGTGCGCACGAAGCCCTTGGCGAGCAAGCAGCGCTTGGCGCCTTCGAGCAGATCCTCACGGTGTCCCATGCAACCCAGCGTATCGCCGCTCTGTACGACCGTATTAAACAAGCGTCATAGACAAGCGTTTAAGACGCCCGTACAGTCGAGGCCATGACGACGAACCCGAACCCTCCGGCGCGCGCCGGCCGCCGTGAATGGACGGCCCTGGGCGTGCTGATGCTTCCGCTCCTGCTGGTCTCGATGGACGTCTCCGTCCTCTACTTCGCGATCCCCGCGATCAGCGCGGATCTCGAGCCGAGCGGCACCCAGCAGCTGTGGATCTTCGACATCTACGGCTTCGTGCTGGCCGGCCTGCTGATGACGATGGGCTCGCTGGGCGACCGCATCGGCCGCCGCCGGCTCCTGCTGATCGGCGCGACCGCGTTCGGCGCCGCCTCGCTGGTGGCGGCGTACGCCGGCAGCGCCGAGACCCTGATCGCGGCCCGCGCGGTCCTCGGTATCGGCGGCGCGACCCTGATGCCGTCGACGATGGCGCTGGTCCGCACGATGTTCACCGACCCCGCCCAGCGCGCGCAGGCGATCGGCCTGTGGTCGGGCGTGATGACGGCCGGTATCGCACTCGGCTCGGTGATGAGCGGCGTACTCGTCGAGCACTTCTGGTGGGGTTCGGTCTTCCTGGTCAACCTGCCCGCGATGCTGCTGCTCCTGGTCCTCGGCCCGGTGCTGCTACCGGAGTCGAGGAACCCCCGGCCCGGCCGCTTCGACCTGCTGAGCGTCCCGCTGTCGATGGCGGCGGTGCTCCCCGTGATCTACGGCCTGAAGGAGATCGCGGCGGAGGGCTGGAACGTGCGCCATGTGGTGTCGGTGACGGTCGGCCTGCTCTTCGCCGCGCTGTTCGTCCACCGCCAGCGCACGACGGAGTCTCCGCTGATCTCTCCGGAGCTGTTCCGCAGCCGCGGCTTCAGCCCGGCCGTCGTCCTCAGCCTCGTCGCCGCGTTCGGCATGATGGGGTCGGCCTACTTCACCACCCAGTACATCCAGTCGGTCCTGGACAAGAGTCCTCTTGAGGCCGCGCTGTGGAGCCTGCTGCCGTCGGTGCCCATCGGCCTCGCAGCCCCGGTCAGCGCACAGCTCGTGCAGCGCGGCGTGCCCCGCGCGTATGTGGTGTCCGGAGGCTTCGCCGTCACCGCCTGCGGCTACGTGCTGCTGGCCCTGACCGGCACGGACTCCCTCTGGCTGCTGCTGGCCGCGTGCGGCGTCCTGGCCTGCGGCGTCGTCGCCGTCATGGCCCAGGTGACCGACCTGGCCATGGGCGCCGCCCCGGCGGAGAAGGCGGGCGCGGCCTCGTCCCTCATGGAGACCGGCACGGAGTTCGGCGGCGCGCTGAGCATGGCGTTCCTGGGCTCCATCGGCACGGCCGTCTACCGCCACGACATCCCGGCCTCGGCTCCCGATCCGGCCCGGGAGACGCTGGGCGGCGCGCTCGCCGTGGCCGAACAGCTGCCGGGGCGCACGGGTGACGCCCTGGCGACGGCGGCCCGGGAAGCATTCACCAGCGGCATGCACGCGGCGGCGGTGGCGGGGGCGACGCTGCTGGTGGGGGCGGCGGTGCTGGGGGCGGTCGTGCTGCGGCGGGTTCCGGACACGCGAAACGCCGGACAGGCTGACCGACTCAGCCCGTCCGGCGTTTGAGAACGAGGTCCGTTCACGGGGGTCCGGGGGCGGCAGCCCCCGGACGACGGCGACTCAGGCCAGGTTGACCGACCGCGCCGACGTCGCGCCGATCTCCGCGGCCACTTCGCCCAGCACCCCGGACGGCACCGTGTCGTCCACCGTCAGGACGGCCAGCGCCTCGCCGCCGGCGACGGCCCGGGACACCTGCATACCGGCGATGTTGATGCCCGCCTCGCCGAGGATGCGACCGACCGTGCCGACCACGCCGGGACGGTCCTCGTACCTCAGGACGACCATGTGGTCGGCGAGCGCGAGGTCGACGTCGTAGTCGCCGACCGCGACGATCTTCTGCAGGTGCTTCGGCCCGGCCAGCGTGCCGGACACCGACACCTCCTCGCCGTCGCCGAGCGTGCCGCGCACGGTGACGACGTTGCGGTGGTCCGGCGACTCCGAGCTGGTGGTCAGCCGCACCTCGACGCCGCGCTCCTGGGCGAACAGCGGGGCGTTGACGTACGAGACGGTCTCGTCGACGACGTCCTCGAAGACGCCCTTGAGCGCGGACAGCTCCAGCACCTTCACATCGTGCTGGGTGATCTCGCCGTACACCTCGACGTCCAGGCGGACGGCGACCTCACCGGCGAGCGCGGTGAAGATCCGGCCGAGGCGCTCGGCGAGCGGCAGGCCCGGCTTGACGTCCTCGGCGATGACACCGCCCTGGACGTTGACCGCGTCCGGGACCAGCTCACCGGCGAGCGCGAGGCGCACCGACCTGGCGACCGCGATACCGGCCTTCTCCTGCGCCTCGTCGGTGGACGCACCCAGGTGCGGGGTGGCCACGACCTGGTCGAACTCGAACAGCGGCGAGTCCGTGCACGGCTCCTTGGCGTACACGTCGAGACCGGCGCCGGCGACCCGGCCCTCCTTGAGGGCGGAGTACAGCGCCTCCTCGTCGACGATCCCGCCGCGCGCGGCGTTGACGATCCGCACGCTCGGCTTGACCTTGCGCAGCGCCTCCGCGCCGATCAGGCCGAGGGTCTCGGGGGTCTTCGGCAGGTGCACGGTGATGAAGTCGGAGACCTCGAGCAGCTCGTCCAGCGACAGCACCTTGACGCCCATCTGCGCGGCCCGCGCGGGCTGTACGTAGGGGTCGTAGGCGACGACCTTCATGCCGAACGCCGACATGCGCTGCGCGACGAGCGCGCCGATGCGGCCGAGGCCGACGACACCGAGGGTCTTCTCGGCCAGCTCGACGCCGGTGTACTTGCTGCGCTTCCACTCGCCGTTCTTCAGCGCGGCGTTGGCCTGCGGGATGTTGCGTGCGGTGGCGAGGATGAGACCGCAGGCCAGCTCGGCGGCGGTCACGATGTTCGAGGTGGGGGCGTTGACGACCATCACGCCGGCCTTGGTGGCGGCGGAGACGTCCACGTTGTCGAGGCCGACGCCGGCTCGTGCGACGACCTTGAGCTTGTTCGCGGCGGCGATCGCCTCGGCGTCCACCTTGGTGGCGGAGCGGATCAGGATCGCGTCGACCTCGGCGATGGCCGGCAGCAGCTCGGCGCGGTCCGCGCCGTTGCAGTGCCGGATCTCGAAGTCGGGGCCGAGCGCGTCGACGGTCGCGGGCGACAGCTCTTCAGCGATGAGTACGACGGGTTTCGAGCTCACGTGAGTCCTCACAAGTCCAATGCGTGCGGACGGCCGTCCCGACGGCCGCAGGCGGAGGAGGGGCTAGCCGCGTGGAAGACGCACGACGCTGTGGGCCTGACGCGTATGTAGTACGGCAGTGTAGTGCCGTGGCGGAGGTCGTCCTGCGTCTCTCCGGACGGATCACCCGTCCGTGGCTGGACGGGATGGACAACGTCTTCGTACACGACGTTACCCGGGGTTCGCCGAAGGGGCCGGAGCAATCCGCTCCGGCCCCTTCGATCCGAGGCTTACGCCTCCTCGTTGACCCAGCTCATGAGCTTGCGCAGCTCCTTGCCGGTGGTCTCCAGCAGGTGCTCGGAGTCCTGCTGCTTGTACTCGTTGTACTTCTTCAGGCCGCCGTGGTACTCGTCCATCCAGTTCTGGGCGAACGTGCCGTCCTGGATCTCCGAGAGGACCTTCTTCATCTCGGCCTTGGTGGCGTCGGTGATGATGCGCGGGCCGGTGACGTAGTCGCCCCACTCGGCGGTCTCGGAGATCGACCAGCGCATCTTCTCCAGGCCGCCCTCGTACATGAGGTCCACGATCAGCTTCAGCTCGTGCAGGCACTCGAAGTACGCGATCTCCGGCTGGTAGCCCGCCTCGGTCAGCGTCTCGAAACCGGCCTTCACCAGGGCGGCCGTACCACCGCACAGGACGGCCTGCTCACCGAACAGGTCGGTCTCGGTCTCCTCGGTGAAGGTCGTCTTGATGACGCCGGCGCGGGTGCCGCCGATGCCCTTGGCGTACGACAGGGCCAGCGCGAAGGCGTTGCCGCTCGCGTCCTGCTCGACGGCCGCGATGCAGGGAACGCCGCGGCCCTCCTCGTACTGACGGCGCACCAGGTGGCCCGGGCCCTTCGGGGCCACCATGCAGACGTCGACGCCGGCCGGAGGCTTGATGAAGCCGAAGCGGATGTTGAAGCCGTGGCCGAAGAACAGCGCGTCGCCGTCCTTCAGGTTCGGGGCGATGGACTCCTCGTAGACCTGGGCCTGGATCGGGTCCGGCACCAGGATCATGATGACGTCGGCCTCGGCGGCGGCCTCCGCCGGCGTCACCACGCGCAGGCCCTGCTCCTCGGCCTTGGCCTTGGACCTGGAGCCCTCGTGCAGACCGACACGCACGTCGACACCCGAGTCACGCAGCGACAGGGCGTGGGCGTGGCCCTGGCTGCCGTAACCGATGACCGCGACCTTGCGGCCCTGGATGATGGACAGGTCGGCGTCGGCGTCGTAGAACAGCTCGGCCACTTTGGGTTCTCTCCTTGGGGTGCAGATGTTGCGTCCCACCGTATGACGGCGGGGTGAGGGGAAGTTCGGGGGTCTCGGCATACGGGCGGCCGGGTCGTCGTCCGGCCGCCCGATCCCGTTTCTTATGCCGACCGGTCGAGCGCGCGAAGCGACCGGTCCGTGATCGAGCGTGCTCCGCGTCCGATCGCGATCGTGCCGGACTGGACCAGCTCCTTGATGCCGAACGGCTCCAGCATCTTCAGCATGGCCTCCAGCTTGTCGCTGGAACCGGTGGCCTCGATGGTGACGGCCTCCGGGGAGACGTCGACGGTCTTGGCGCGGAACAACTGCACGATCTCGACGATCTGGGAGCGTGTCTCGTTGTCGGCGCGCACCTTCACCAGAACGAGTTCCCGCTGAACGGCCGAACCCGGCTCCAGCTCGACGATCTTCAGCACGTTGACGAGCTTGTTGAGCTGCTTCGTCACCTGCTCCAGCGGCAGGTCCTCGACGTTCACCACGATGGTGATGCGGGAGATGTCGGGGTGCTCGGTGACGCCGACCGCGAGCGAGTCGATGTTGAAGCCGCGGCGGGAGAACAGGGCGGCAATCCGGGCCAGGATGCCCGGCGTGTTCTCCACCAGGACGGAGAGCGTGTGCTTGGACATGGGTCTTGGTCTCTCTCGGCTCAGTCGTCTTCGTTGTCGCCGAAGTCGGGGCGGACGTCCCGGGCGGCCATGATCTCGTCGTTGGAGGTGCCGGCGGCGACCATCGGCCACACCATGGCGTCCTCGTGGACGATGAAGTCGATGACGACCGGGCGGTCGTTGATCGAGTTCGCCTCCTCGATGACCTTGTCGAGGTCGGCCGGGTCCTCGCAGCGGATGGCGTAGCAGCCCATGGCCTCCGACAGCTTGACGAAGTCGGGGACGCGGGTGCCGGCGCTGGGCTGCTTTCCGTCCGCCTCGGGGCCGGAGTGCAGGACGGTGTTGGAGTAGCGCTGGTTGTAGAAGAGGGTCTGCCACTGGCGGACCATCCCGAGGGCGCCGTTGTTGATGATGGCGACCTTGATCGGGATGTTGTTCAGGGCGCAGGTGGTGAGCTCCTGATTGGTCATCTGGAAACAGCCGTCGCCGTCGATCGCCCAGACGGTCTGCTCCGGCGCGCCGGCCTTGGCGCCCATGGCGGCCGGGACCGCGTAGCCCATCGTCCCGGCGCCGCCGGAGTTGAGCCAGGTCGCGGGCTTCTCGTACTGGATGAAGTGCGCGGCCCACATCTGGTGCTGGCCGACGCCCGCCGCGAAGATCGTGCCCTCGGGCGCGAGCCGGCCGATGCGCTCGATGACCTGCTGCGGGGACAGGGAGCCGTCCTCGGGCTGGTCGTAGCCGAGCGGGTAGGTCTCGCGCCAGCGGTTCAGGTCCTTCCACCAGGCCTCGTAGTCGCCCCGGTGGCCCTCGCTGTGCTCCTTCTGCACCGCCTGGATCAGATCGGCGATGACCTCGCGGGCGTCACCGACGATCGGCACGTCGGCGGCGCGGTTCTTGCCGATCTCGGCCGGGTCGATGTCGGCGTGGACGATCTTGGCGTACGGGGCGAAGCTGTCCAGCTTGCCGGTGACGCGGTCGTCGAAGCGGGCTCCGAGGGCGACGATCAGGTCGGCCTTCTGCAGCGCGGTGACGGCGGTGACCGAACCGTGCATGCCCGGCATTCCCACGTGCAGCGGGTGGCTGTCGGGGAATGCGCCGAGCGCCATCAGGGTGGTGGTGACGGGCGCTCCGGTGAGTTCTGCGAGGACCTTCAGCTCGGCGGTGGCGCCGGCCTTGAGGACGCCGCCGCCGACGTAGAGGACGGGCCGCCTGGCGGAGGTGATCAACTTGGCGGCCTCGCGGATCTGCTTGGCGTGCGGCTTGGTGACGGGCCGGTAGCCGGGCAGGTCCATGGTGGGCGGCCAGGAGAAGGTGGTCTGCGCCTGGAGGGCGTCCTTGGCGATGTCGACCAGGACCGGGCCCGGGCGGCCGGTGGAGGCGATGTGAAACGCCTGCGCGATCACCCGCGGGATGTCCTCGGCCTTGGTGACCAGGAAGTTGTGCTTGGTGATCGGCATGGTGATGCCGACGATGTCCGCTTCCTGGAAGGCGTCCGTGCCGATCGCCTTCGAGGCGACCTGACCGGTGATCGCCACGAGCGGCACCGAGTCCATGTGCGCGTCGGCGATCGGCGTGACCAGGTTGGTGGCGCCGGGCCCCGAGGTCGCCATGCAGACGCCGACCTTGCCGGTGGCCTGCGCGTAGCCGGTGGCGGCGTGGCCGGCGCCCTGCTCGTGCCGGACCAGGACGTGGCGGACCCGGGTGGAGTCCATCAGCGGGTCGTACGCCGGAAGGATCGCGCCGCCGGGAATGCCGAATACCGTGTCGGCGCCGACCTCCTCGAGAGAGCGGATGAGGGACTGCGCGCCCGTGAGGTGCTCGGGGGCGGACTGCTGTCCTCCGGATCGGGGCCGCGGCTGCGGGTGAGGGGCCCCGGTGGCCTGCTCGGTCATCGGCATTCTCTTCTCGATGCTGAGGGTTTTTGCGAGGTTTGTGCGGTGTACGACTGCTGTTCGGCAGGTGCCTGTGCAACAAAAAACCCCTCGTGCCGTAAGGCAAGCGAGGGGAGCGCGCCGGTGTGGTCGCTGGGGATTCCGGAATCGTCCTCCGGTGGTCCCAGCTCAGCCGACGCGCTGTCCAAGTACGAGAATTCGGGTGCGCATGGCACTGACCCTCTCCCCGGCGCACACCCACTGTCAAGTGGGTGGGACGGGAGTCTCATTATGTGAGCGAAGGGTCGTCCCGCCGGAGAAGACGGTGCTCACTCCGCCGGTGGTCACACCTCCGGTGGTCACACCTCCGGTGGTCACCCCGCCGGCGGTCACTCCTCCGGTGTACACGCCCGCGCCGCCTGCGAAGGCGGGCTCGGCCGGGTCGTGCGGCACCGGGTAGCTGCCGGACGTCAACGCTCTGCGCAGCCGGTACTCGTCCAGTGGGCCGGAGAAGGCCATACCCTGCCCGTGCGTACACCCCATCGCGCGCAGGGCGACGACCTGCTCCGGCAGATCCACGCCCTCGGCCACGGACTGCAGCCCGAGATCGCCCGCGATGCGGAGCAGCCCACTGGTGATCTTGTGCAGCCGCGCGGACTCGACGACGCCCTCGACGAGGCCGCGGTCGAGCCGCAGGACGTCGATCGGGAGCCGTCTGAGCGCCGTGATGGCCGGGCAGCCGCTGCCGAAGCCGTCCAGCGCGATCCGGACGCCGACCCGCCGCAGGGCGCCCAGACGCCGCTCCAGGTCGTCCAGGGACACCCTGGGGTCGATGTCCGACAGCTCGATGATCAGCGCCCCGGGCGGCAGCCCGTGCCGGGTCAGCAGTGCCTCGACGGAGCCGAGGGGCATCGACCGGTCCAGCAGCCGGCGCGCGGCCATCCGGACGGCCACGGGCACGGCGTGGCCGCTCGCACCGCGTTCGGCGGCCCGCTCGACCGCCTCCTGAAGCATCCAGCGGCCCAGCTCGGCCGTCTTGTCGCTGTCCCCGGCGTCCTCGACGCCCGGGGCGTCCGGAGCCACGCGCAGGAACTCCGCAGGTGTGAACAGCACCCCTTGGGACGACCGCCAGCGCGCCTGGGCGGTGACCGAGGTGATCCGGCCGTCCTCCAGACAGACCACGGGCTGGTGCAGCAGCGTGAACTCGCCGTCGTGCAGCGCGGCCCGCAGTCGTGTGGCCAGTTCCGCCTTGCGTACGACGTCCTGCTGCATCTGCGGCTTGTACAGCTCGACGCGGCCCTTGCCGGCCGACTTGGCGCGGTACATCGCGAGGTCGGCGTTGCGCAGCAGCTCACCCGCACCGAGGCCGGGCTCGGCGAAGGCGACGCCGATGGAGGCGGCGACCCGGACATCGTTGCCGTCGATGAGGTACGGCTGCGACAGCGTCATCCTGAGGCGGTCGGCGAGCTCCAGGATGTGCCGTTCGCGGGCTGTACGGTCACGGGCGCCGTCGCCGACGATCAGGGCCGCGAACTCGTCGCCGCCCAGCCGGGAGGCGGTGTCGCCCTGCCGGACGGCCTCCTGGAGTCTGCGTGCGGCCTGGACGAGCAGTTCGTCCCCGGCCTGGTGCCCGATCGTGTCGTTGACGGCCTTGAATCCGTCGAGGTCGATGAAGAGCACGGCCGTGCCCCGCAGGGCGGCACCGCGGTCTGTGCTGCGACGGCCGGACAGGGCCTGCTGGACGCGCTGGGTGAACAGGGCGCGGTTGGGCAGGTCGGTCAGCGGGTCGTGCTCGGCGTTGTGCTGCAACTGCGCCTGGAGGCGCACTCTTTCAGTCACGTCCCGGCTGTTGAAGATCAGGCCGCCCTGGTGGCGGTTGACGGTCGACTCGACGTTCAGCCAGCCGCCGTCGCCGGACCGGAAGCGGCACTCGATGCGCGTAGTGGGTTCATCGAGAGGGCTGGCGGCGAGGAAGCGGCGCACCTCGTGCACCACGCAGCCCAGGTCCTCCGGGTGGATGAGTTCGGCCAGTTCACTGCCCACCAGCTCCTCCGCGGGCCGTCCGTAGACCCCGGCGGCGGCCGGGGAGACGTACCGCAGGACGCCGTTGGGCGCGGCGATCATGATGACGTCGCTGGAGCCCTGCACCAGGGAGCGGAAGTGGTTCTCCTTCTGCACCAGTTCCTGGGTGAGGGTGATGTTGTCGAGCAGCATGATCCCCTGGCGCACCACCAGGGCGAGCACGACCGTGCCGCCGGTGATCAGCACCACGCGGTCGACGCTGCGGCCGTTGAGCACGTTGTAGAGGATTCCCAGCGTGCACACGGCGGCGGCGAGGTACGGGGTGAGGGCTGCCAGGGAGCAGGTGAGGGGCCGGGTGGCCGGATACCGGTCGCGCTCGTCCTGCTGCACGGGCGGGTGCGGGTGGGTGGAACCGCGCTGTCCGGGCAGGTGCTCGTGCACCACGCGCGCGTGCGGCTCGTCACCGGGCCGGCCGGGCCGGGGCGCGACCCAGGGCGCGTACGCCAGCAGCAGCGAGCCGGCGAACCAGCCCGCGTCCAGCAGCTGGCCCGAGCGGTAGCTGTCGTGGAGCAGCGGTGAGGCGAACAGGGCGTCGCACATCACGGTCAGGGCGAGGGCGCCGATCGCGGTGTTCACCGCGGAGCGGTTGGCCCCGGAGCGCCGGAAGTGCAGCGCGAGCACCATGCTGACCAGGGCGATGTCGAGCAGCGGGTACGCGAGCGACAGCGCGGTGTGCGCCACGCCGGGTCCGCCGCCCTTGGCCGCCTGGGCGAGTGCGAGGCTCCACGACAGGGTGACCAGGCAGCCGCCGATCAGCCAGGCGTCCAGGGCGAGGCAGACCCAGCCCGCCTTCGTCACCGGCCGTTTGGCGAGGACCAGCAGGCCCACGATCGCGGGCGGCGCGAAGCACAGGAAGAACAGGTCGGCGTAGCTGGGACTGGGCACGGGCCGTCCCAGGACGACCTCGTACCACCCCCAGACCAGGTTGCCGAGGGCCGCCATCGTCGAGGAGAGGGCGAACAGCAGCCAGGCGGAGCGGAACCGGACCCGGCGGCTGTGGGCGTAGAGGAAGCACGACACGGCGGCTGCGCCCGCGGCGGCACTCAGCCCGAAGTCCCCCATGATCAGGGCGAGCTGGTGCGAGCCCCAGCCGACCGCGGAACCGACGGCGTAGGCCGCGCACACCAGGGCCAGCAGGAGTTGGGGGAGCATGCTCGACCCGGCGCCCGAGGCCGGCGACCGGGGCAGCAGCGTCCCCTGGGCAGGCTGTCGCCGCAGCACCTGGTCGAGGACGGCCGCGGGTGGCGAGGGCGCGTTCACCGGGCCCTCCCGGTCCGCTCCGCCCCCGGGTCCCGGTGCGGCGGGAGTGCCGGCTTCCTGCGGCTGCTGTGCCTGGGGTGGTATTGGCTGTGGTGTGCGCCGTGACCGGCGCCATGGCCGCGGCCAGACGCGGCCATGCGCCAGGGTCGCCGTCGGCGGCCCCGCCGCGTCGGATCGTTCGCCCATAGGCCGTGCATCGCCCGTCGCCCCCCTCACAGTCTGCAATGTCCATCCCCGGCGCCGAACGGTCTGCGGCGCAGCCCCTGTCCGGACGATACACCAGTCTCGTCACTCAATGACAGGGCTTCTCTACGCTCCGTGACCACCAGCAGGGATGCGGGTACGGACCGCTTCCGGAAGGTTGCGGAGGGTACCCGAACCGGATGTCGCGTCTGTTGCGGCGGGCCCGAGGCGGTCGGTCAGGTTCCGCTCGTGCCCGTCGTAAGGATCACGTTGCGCAGCGGCTCCTGGTTCACGTAGCGGCTCAACTGGTCCACCAGCAGCCGCTTGGCGCGCGGCAGGAACGCGGAGGTGGGCCCGCCGACGTGCGGACTGATCAGCACGCCGGGCGCACGCCACAGGGGGTGACCGGGCGGCAGCGGTTCGGGATCCGTGACGTCGAGGGCTGCGGTGATGCGGCCGCTGTCCAGTTCCGCGAGCAGCGCCTTGGTGTCGACGACGGGGCCGCGGGCGACATTGACGAGGAGGGCACCGTCCTTCATACGGGCCAGGAACTCGGCGTCGACCAGGCCCCGGGTGGCCTCCGTCAGCGGCGTGGACAGGATGACGACGTCCGCTTCGGGGAGCAGGACGGGCAGTTGGGTGAGCGGATGCACGGGACCGCGCGCCGTGGTGCGCTCGGAGCGCGCGACGCGCGCCACCCGCGCAAGCTCGAACGGCGCGAGCCGGTCCTCGATCGCCGCGCCGATCGACCCGTATCCGACGATGAGTGCGTTCTTGTCGGCGAGCGCCGGCCGGAACCCGCCGAGCCACTCCCCCCGGTCCTGCGCCCGCACGAAGTCCGGGATCCCGCGCAACGAGGCCAGGATCAGCGTGAGCGTGAGCTCCGCGGTGCTCGCCTCGTGCACGCCGCGCGCGTTGCACAACCGCACGCCCGGGCGCAGGTGCTTCAGCCCCGGCTCGACATGATCGATACCGGCGGAGAGCGTCTGCACGACCTCGACGGACGTCATCCCCGGCAGCGGCCGCACGCCGACCTCGCTGGGCTTCATGTAGGGGACGACATAGAAGACACAGTCGCCGGGATCCGCGGGGAAGGTCTCTCCGCCGTCCCAGAAGCGGTAGTTCGGCCCTTCCGGAAGCCCCTCGATCTCCTCCGGCGGGATGGGCAGCCACACGTCAGCAGTCATGCTCACGAGGCTATGTGAGGGGCACGGGAGTGCAGAGGTTAGGTTGGGGTGGCAGGAGAGGGAGGGTTACGGGCAGGTGGAGCGCAGGACGATCGGCGCGGCGGCACTCGCGGTGGGGGCCGTCGGACTCGGGTGCATGCCGATGAGCTGGGCGTACAGCACGTCACGGCAACGGGGCGACGAGTCGCTCAGGGCCGTGCACCAGGCGCTCGATCTGGGCTTGACGCTGCTGGACACGGCCGACATGTACGGCCCGTTCACCAACGAGCTGTTGTTGGGCCGGGTGTTGAAGGAGCGGCGGTCCGATGCCTTCGTGTCGACCAAGGTCGGCCTGCTGGTGGGCGAGCAGCACATCGTGGCCAACGGCCGCCCGGGGTATGTGAAGCGGGCCTGCGACGCGTCCCTGAGGCGCCTGCAGACGGACGTCATCGACCTCTACCAGCTGCACCGCGCCGACCCCGAGGTTCCCGTGGAGGAGACCTGGGGTGCGATGGCGGAACTCGTCCAGGCCGGAAAGGTAAGGGCGTTGGGGTTGTGCGCGGTGGGGGCGCGCGGCGGGCGGCGGGCGGGGACGCTGCTGCACGACGCGACGATCCGGCAGTTGCAGCGGGTGCAGCAGGTCTTCCCGGTGAGCGCGGTGGAGGCGGAGCTGGCGGTGTGGTCGCCGGAGGCGCTGGACACGCTGGTGCCGTGGTGCGAGGCGCGCGGCATCGGTTTCCTGGCCGCGATGCCGCTCGGCAACGGTTTCCTGACCGGCACGCTGACGCCCGGCGAGGGCTTCGAGCCCGACGACATGCGTGCCCGCCACCCCCGCTTCACCGCCGAGATGATGGCGGCGAACCAGCCGATCGTGGCCGGCCTGCGCCGGGTGGCGGCCAGGCACGGCGAGCACGTCACGCCGGCCCAGGTGGCGCTGGCGTGGGTGCTGGCGCAGGGCCGGCACGTGGTTGCGGTGCCGGGGGCCAAGCGGGAGCGCTGGGTGACGGAGAACGCGGACGCGGCCCGGCTGTGCCTGTCGGCCGGGGACCTGACGGAGGTGTCGGGGCTGCCGAGGGCGCAGGGATCGTGGGAATGAGCTGACCTGCAGATTCCTGATTCGTTGGTTCGGGATCGGGTGATCGGGAACCTGTGGGGCGCGAGCGGTGTATGAAAAGTAGAACCCGCCGCGTCGAAGGGACCATGATCGTGCAACGTCGAGCTGTGACGGCCGTACTGGCCGCGGCCGCACTCCTGCTGACGGCCGGCTGCTCCTCCGACGACGAGGGAGGGGGTTCCCCCGGCGGTGGAGGAGACACCACACCGAGCAGTACGGCCGCGCAGTCGCCGCCCTCGGGGCAGGCTGCCGAGGAGACCCCGCCCGCCAGGGGCTCGGTCGAGGTCGTGCGCACGGTGACCGAGGACCTGGACAGTCCCTGGGGTCTTGCTGCCCTCCCCGACGACGACCTCCTCGTCTCCTCCCGCGACGGGGGCACGATCACGCGGGTCGACACCGAGACGGGCCGGAAGACGGAGCTGGGCGAGGTGCCGGGGGTGTCACCGGCCGGCGAGGGCGGCCTGATGGGCATCGCCCTCTCCCCCGACTACGCCTCGGACCACATGGTCTACGCGTACTTCACCTCGGCCTCGGACAACCGCATCGTCCGCATGCTGTACGACGAGCAGAAGCCCTCCGGCGAACAGCTGGGCGCGCCGGACACGATATTCCGGGGCATCCCCAAGGGCTTCATCCACAACGGCGGCCGGATCGCCTTCGGCCCGGACAGGATGCTGTACGCGGGTACGGGCGAGAGCGGCGAGGAGGGCCTGTCCCAGGACAGGGAATCCCTGGGCGGCAAGATCCTGCGCATGACCCCGGAGGGCGAACCGGCACCGGGCAACCCGTTCCCGGACTCCCCGGTGTACTCGTACGGCCACCGCAATGTGCAGGGCATCGCCTGGGACGACAAGCAGCGGCTGTTCGCCGCGGAGTTCGGCCAGGACACTTGGGACGAGCTGAACGCGATCGCGCCGGGCGACAACTACGGCTGGCCGGAGGTCGAGGGCGCCTCCGACGAGGCCGGGTTCCGCAATCCGCTGGCCCAGTGGGCCACGGACAAGGCCTCCCCCAGCGGCATCGCATACGCCGAGGGCTCCATATGGATGGCGGGCCTGCGCGGCCAGCGCCTGTGGCGCATCCCCCTGAAGGGCACGGAGGCCTCCGCCGACCCGCAGGCGTTTCTGGAGGGCGAGTACGGCCGACTGCGCACGGTGGTCTCGGCGGGCGGCAACAAGCTCTGGCTGGTGACCAGCGAGACGGACGGACGGGGGTCCCCCGACGGCGGGGACGACCGGATCCTGGAACTGGAGGTGAGCTGAGTACGGCGCCTCAGTCCTCCGTCGGCTCCTCCTCGGGCGGCTCGGGCGGGCGTACGACGACCTTCCCGGACGACAGGTCGATCGGGCCGCGTCCTGGATCCCCGTCGCCCACGTCCTCCCGGGTCAGCTCCAGACGGTTCTGTTCGTCGCGGGTGTGTTTGCGGCCGGGCGCGAACAGTTCCTCGAAGACGTTGAACACGGGGCCTCCCTCGGCCGGTTGCTCTACAGCGTAAGCGTCACCCTGCCGTTGGAGCGCTGAGGGTTTCGGACGGGAACAGGCCCAGCCGATGCGCCAGCGCCGCCGCCTCGCCGCGTCCCGAGACGCCGAGCTTGCCGAGGATGTTGGAGACGTGGACGCTGGCCGTCTTCGGGGAGATGAAGAGTTCCTCCGCTATCTGGCGGTTGGTGCGGCCGATGGAGACCAGGCGGAGGACGTCGCGTTCCCGGCTGGTGAGGCCGAGGGCCTGGACCGGATTGGCGGCGGGCGACTGCTGCGGGGCCCGGCGGAGGCTGAGGCGGGCGCGCTGGGCGAGCAGGCCGACTGCGTCGGCGAGGGGGCGCGCGCCGAGGTGGTCGGCGACGGCATGCGCGAGCCGGA
Source organism: Streptomyces sp. NPDC127197 (assembly GCF_042672405.1). Classification (NCBI taxonomy): domain Bacteria; kingdom Bacillati; phylum Actinomycetota; class Actinomycetes; order Kitasatosporales; family Streptomycetaceae; genus Streptomyces; species Streptomyces sp. NPDC127197. Next base: position 217,678 of record NZ_JBHXVG010000012.1, read on the forward strand.
GCAGCTCGGTGGCACGGTCACGGTCGTCCTCTCCCCCGGCGGTGAGGAGGGCCTCGGCGAGCCGGTGGCGGACGCGGGCGAGGTCGTAGGGGCGTTCCAGGCGCTCGAAGGCCGTGACCACCTCGGACCAGGTGTCCGGGCCGGCGATGCCCTCGGCGCGCTGGAGCTCGGCGCGTACCCACTTTTCGTGGGCGGCCCAGATGGGCGCGCCGGTGGCAAGGCGCTTGACGGCGCTGAAGATGCGCTCCAGGGCTTCTTCGCGGCCCTGCCGGGCGGCGGGCAGGTTGCGGCTGTCGGCCTCGGCGGTGGCGGCGGCGAGCAGCAGCCTCCAGCCGTAGCGCTGGGTGCCGGGCGGGATGCCGGCGTCGAGGGCGCGGTCGAGTTCGCCGCGGGCGTCCAGGATGCGGCCTTCCGAGGCGGCGACGCCGATGGCGATGAAGGCCAGGGGGAGCCACTGCTGGGGCATGGGGTCGTGGGTGCCGAAATAGCCGTGTGCGGCGGCCAGTTGGCGGCCCGCTTCGGCGGCGTCGCCGCGGGCCAGGGCGAGATTGGCCAGGCACAGGGCGGCCGTGCCCTGGGGCTTGGCGCTGTGGCCCCGGCGCAGCGCGTTCGACGCGGCCTCGGCGGACTCGTCCCAGCGGCCCAGTGAGAACAGCGAGTCGGAGAGGTTGCCCCAGACCCACGCCTCGGTGTCCAGCAGGCCGTACTTCCGGGCGAATCCGGTGCCCTCCTCCAGGATCCCGGCGGCTTCGAGGGAGCGGCCGACGGCTTCGAGTTCGGACGGGAGGTTGACGTACGTACGGCCGGCGACATGGGTGAAGGACCCGGCGAGGGACTGCTCCTTGACCTCGTACATCTCCGCGAGCCCCGCTTCGATGTCGCCGGCGTCGACGAGGAGGACGCCACGGGTGACGCGGGCGTTCAGCTCGACCTCGCGGGCCTCGACCATGCGCGCGTACTCCACGGCGCGCTCGGCGGCGGCGAGGGCCGCGGCGCCGGGCTGGTGCAGCATGGACCAGCCGGCGACGTTGGTCAGGACCTCGGCGTGCACTTCGGAGGGCGGCAGTCCGCGGACCAGTTCCTGGGCGGTGGCCAGTTCCTTCCAGCCGTCGTCGCGGGCCTTCGCCTGGACCAGGCGGGAGCGCTGGACCCAGAACCAGGCGGCGAGCAGCGGGTCGTCCTCGTCCTCCAGCAGGCGCAGCGCCCGCTTGGTGATCTTCAGGGCGCGTTCGCGTTCTCCGCAGAAGCGGCTTGCGACGGCGGCCGCGGCCATCAGGTCGAGGTAGCGCAGCGCAGTGGTCGCCTGATCTCCGCCGTCCGGAGCGCGGTACACGTCCGTGTAGCCGGCGGGGCGCAGTGCGGCCCGGACGTCCTCGGGGGCGGGGTCCCACAGCTCCATCGCGCGCTCCAGAAGCCGGAGTTGCTCGGAGTAGGCGTGCCGGCGGCGGGCGGCGACGGAGGCGTCGAGGACGGCGGGCAGGGCCTTGGCGGCGTCGTGGGCGTGGTACCAGTAGCTGGCCAGGCGCATGACGCGCTGGTCGGCGGGGACGAGGCCCGGGTCGGCCTCCAGGGCTTCGGCGTAGCGGCGGTTGAGGCGGGAGCGCTCGCCGGGCAGCAGGTCGTCGGCGACGGCTTCGCGGACCAGGGAGTGGCGGAAGCGGTAGCCGTCGCCGGTGGGTGCGGCGAGCAGGATGTTGGCGTTGACCGCCGCTCGCAGGGCCTCGATGAGGTCGTCCTCGGAGAGACCGGCGACGGCGGCCAGCAGCCGGTACTCGACGGTGGAGCCGCCCTCGGCGGCGATCCGGACGACCCGCTGGGCGCTCTCGGGCAGCGCTTCGACACGGACGAGGAGCAGGTCGCGCAGGGAGTCGGTGAGTCCGGTGCGGCAGCCCTCGTGGGCGGCGACGGCGAGTTCCTCGACGAAGAAGGCGTTGCCGTCGGAGCGTTGGAAGATCTCGTCGACCTGCGCGGGGTCCGGTTCGGCGGCGTGGATGCCGGCGATCTGGCAGGCGACTTCCGCGCGGTTGAAGCGGGCGAGTTCGATGCGCTGGACCGTGCGCAGCCGGTCCAGTTCGGCCAGCAGTGGGCGCAGCGGATGGCGGCGGTGGATGTCGTCGGAGCGGTAGGTGGCGAGGACGACGAGGCGGCCGGTGCGCAGGGTGCGGAAGAGGTAGGCGAGGAGGTGGCGGGTGGAGGCGTCGGCCCAGTGCAGGTCCTCCAGGGCGACGACGACCGTGCGGTCGGCGGCGATGCGTTCCAGCAGGCGGGCGGTGAGTTCGAAGAGACGGGCCATGCCCTCCTCGTCGGGCCGGCCGGTGCCGGTCTCGCCCAACTCGGGGAGCAGCCGGGCCAGTTCCTCCTCCTGCCCGGCGGCCGCAGCGGCCAGTTCGTCCGGCAGTTCACGGCGCAGGGCGCGCAGTGCGGTGGAGAACGGGGCGAAGGGCAGCCCGTCGGCACCGATCTCGACACAGCCGCCCAGCGCGACGACGGCGCCCTTGCGGCCGGCGGCGGTGGCGAACTCCTCGACGAGGCGGGTCTTGCCGACGCCGGCCTCACCGCCCACCAGCAACGCCTGCGGCTCGCCCGCATCAGCGCGGGCGAGCGCGTCGTTCAGCGTCTCCAACTCCTCGGCGCGGCCGACGAATACGGGACTGACGGACCTGGTCTCCACAAGTCCGAGCATCGCACGGGGGTCCGACAACGCGGCACCGGTTTTCCCGCGGTGGCGTCCGTCCCGCGCGCCGTCCCCCGGCCCGGCCGCGCTCACGCGGTGCGTGGGGACCGGTGCCGCCGTGGACGGCGGGTATCCGCCTCGTTCCCCGCGGCGCGTTCGGCGGCTTCCCGGCGGGCGGCGCGGCCGCTGCGTATGGCTTCGCGGACCAGCCGCTCGTGCTCGGCCCGGCGGATCAGCTCGGCGGAACGGATCTGCTGGAGCTCGTACTCGTACATCTCTTCTCCCCGGAGAGGTCGGTGTGCGGTATCGCTCATTGCGATGCCTCCACCTTCGTTTCCCAGGGGGGTCCGCCACATCGGGAGAGTTCCGTATCTTCGGCGGGCTCAGGGCCTTGGAAGGCACTTAGTACGGTCGCCGGTTCGCCAGGGCCTCTCTAAGGCCCCGCCTAAGCCCCCGGCCAGGCTCCCAGTTGCTGCGCCACCAGTCCCACCGCGCCGGCGACCGCGAGCGCCATGGCCGCCGTGCGCGTGCGGTGCGCGTCGAGCCGGCGGGTCAGTGGGCGGGCGAGCAGGACTCCGGCGATCGCCGCGGGCGTGAGCAGCGCGGTGCGTTGCAGGGTGTGCGCCTCGACCGCGCCGACCGCCGCCAGCGCGGCCAGGCTCATCAGCGAGCCGGCGAGGAAGAACGCGCTCATCGTGGCCCGCAGCCGTGGCCCGCTCAGCCGCTGCCACACCATCGCCATCGGCGGTCCTCCGATGGACGTGGCCGTGCCCATCAGCCCCGACGCCATCCCGGCCAGCAGGACCGAGGAGCGCCGCGGCCGCGGTACGTATCCGGCCGCGCTCACCGCGACGCCGGTGAGGACCACCCCGGCGATGAGCAGCGCGAGGTGGCGGGCCGGCAGGAGGATCACGAGCAGTGCGCCGGCGGCCGCTCCCGGCACCCGTCCGACAAGGGCCCAGCCGCAGCCGCGCAGATCCGCCCCGCCCCGTTCGCGCACCAGCACCGCCGCGGTCACACCGGCGGCGAGCAGCAGCACCACCGGCGGTGCCAGAGTCGGGTCGACCAGGGAGAAGACCGGCGCGGCGATCATGCCCAGGCCGAAGCCGACGGAGACCTGGAGCACCGCGCCGATGCCGACCGTGAGGGAGAGCAGGGCGAACTCCCCGCCGGTCAGGCCCACGCAGACCGCGCCTCCAGCGGGAAGTGGCACAGGGCGGTGTGGGCGTCGCCCGCGCCCTGCGGCTCGCGGACGACGGCCGAAGGCGCCTCGGTGGCGCACCGGTCCTCGGCGCGCCAGCACCGGGTGCGGAAGCGGCAGCCGGACGGGATGTCGAAGGGCGAGGGGATCTCGCCCTTGAGCTGGATCTCCTGGTCGTGGGTGGCGCGGGAGGTGTCAAGGACCGGTGCGGCCGACATCAGCGCGGCCGTGTAGGGGTGCTGCGGGCGCTCGAACACGTCCTCGGTCTCGCCGTGTTCGATGACCTTGCCCAGGTACATCACCGTCACCCGGTCGGAGATGTACCGCACCACGGACAGGTCGTGGGAGATGAACACGTACGCGACGCCGAGGCGCGACTGGAGTTCCGAGAGCACGTTGAGGACCTGTGCCTGCACCGACAGGTCCAGGGCGGAGACCGGCTCGTCGCACACGATGAGGTCGGGGTCCAGGGCCAGCGCGCGGGCGATGCCGATGCGCTGGCGCTGCCCGCCGGAGAACTCGTTGGGGTAGCGGTGGGCGTCGCTCTCCCGCAGCCCGACCAGGGACAGCAGTTCCCGGATCCGCTTCTCGCGGGCCTTCGCGTCCGGGACGACGTCCCGGTGGGTGCGCCAGGGCTCGCCGATCAGATCGGCGGCCGACATACGGGCGTTGAGCGAGGCGAAGGGGTCCTGGAAGACCATCTGGACGCGGCGCCGCCAGTTCAGCAGCTCCTTGCCGCGCAGCGCGAAGGGGTCGACGCCGTCGTACCGCACCGTGCCCGCGTCGGACCGTTCCAGCCCGAGCAGCACCCGGGCCAGGGTGGACTTGCCGCAGCCGGACTCGCCGACGAGCCCGAGCGTCTGTCCCCGGCCGAGCTGTACGTCCACTCCGTCCAGGGCGGTCAGCCGGCGCCGGCCGCTGCCGAAGCTCTTGGTGACGCCGCGGACCTCCAGCAGCGGCGGGTGTCCGTCGGTTCCCTCGGCCCGGGGTTCGGGGGTGGCGGTGGTGGCGCGGGACTCAGGCACGGTCGAGCTCCTCGGAGAAGTGGCAGGCGGCCGAACGTCCGTCGCCCGTGCTGCGCAGGGACGGCCGTTCCCGGACGCACCGCTCCCGCACCAGCGGGCAGCGGGCCTGGAAGACACAGCCGGGCGGCACCGCACTCAGCTCGGGCGGGCTGCCGGGGACGGCGGGCAGCGGGCGTCCGCGCTCGGCGTCCTCGGGGACCGAGTCGAGCAGTCCGCGGGTGTAGGGGTGGCGGGGGGAGGTGAAGACGTCGTGCACCGTTCCCTGCTCCACGACCGTGCCGGCGTACATCACGACCACGTCGTCGGCGCGCTGGGCGACCACGGCCAGGTCGTGGGTGATCAGTACGACGGCCATGTCCCGCTCGTCCTGGAGGTCCCGCAGCAGCCGCATGATCTGTGCCTGCACGGTGACGTCGAGCGCGGTGGTCGGCTCGTCGGCGATGAGCACGTCGGGGTCGAGGGCGACGGCCATCGCGATCAGCAGCCGCTGGCGCATGCCTCCGGAGAACTGGTGCGGATAGGACTTGGCCCGCTGCCTCGGCTCGGGGATGCCCACGCGGGTCATCAGCTCGATCGCCTTCTCCTCGGCCTTCCGCCGGGAGAGTCCGCGGTGGATGCGGAACGGCTCGCCGATCTGCCGGCCCACCGGCTGCACCGGGTTGAGGGCGGTCAGGGCGTCCTGGAAGACGATGGACAGGACGGGGCCGGCCAGCTTGCGGCGTTCGGCCGGGCTCAGCCGCAGGGTGTCCTTGCCCCTGACCCGTACGGCGCCGCCGGTCACGGAGGCCGCGGGGTCGAGCAGTCCCACCACCGACAGCGCGGTCATCGACTTGCCGCAGCCGGACTCGCCGAGGAGAGCGAGGGTGCGGCCGCGCCGGACGCTGAAGCTGACGCCGTCCACGGCGCGTACCGTCCCGGAGGACGTGCTCAGGTCCACGCACAGCCCTTCGACGTCGAGGGCGGGCTCGGCGGCGGACGGGGCGGGGGCGGAAGTGGTCGTCACGGGATCATCTCCGGAGGAACGGCGGCGGAGGCACCGCGGCGCTTGCGGGGCAGCGTCAGACGCCAGCGCTGGGCGGGGTCGGTGGCGATACGGGCCCAGGCGGCGAGCAGCGTGGCGGACACCGTGGTGAGCACGATGGCGAGCCCGGGCAGCACCGTGATCCACCAGGCGGTCTGGAGGTACTGCCGGCCCTGGGCGACCATCAGGCCCCAGCTGACGTCCGGGGGCTGGATTCCGATACCCAGGAAGCTCAGCGAGGACTCGGTGAGCATCACGAAGCAGAAGTCGAGGGTGGCGACGGTCAGCAGCGTCGGCAGGGCGATCGGCAGGATGTGCCGGTAGATGATGTGCCGGCTGGGTGTGCCGAAGGTGCGGGCCGCGTCGACGAACAGACGGCTCCTGAGCTCGGCCGCCTCCGCCCGGGAGGTGCGCAGATACACCGGGATGCGGGCCACGGCGAGGATCAGCACGATGTTCAGCGCGGAGGGCGAGAAGACGTAGAGCACGACCACCGCGATGAGCAGGGAGGGGAAGCTGAGGATGACGTCGGCGACGCGCATCGCCAGGCTCTCCCGGCGTCCCCCGTGGTAGCCGGCCCACAGGCCGAGGGCCGATCCGATCACGAGCGAGCACAGCACTGCGGGGACGGCCACGGACAGGGTCGTCGCCGCCGCGTCGACCAGGCGCGCCAGCACGCTGCGGCCGAGGACGTCGGTGCCGAGCAGCCCGTACACACCGTCGCTCAGGGACGGCGGCCGCAGGGAGGCGTCCAGGTCCTGGCGCTGTGCGCGGTCGCCGATGAACAGCCGGCCGAAGAGGGCGACGAGGGCGACCAGGGTGAGGACGACGGCTCCGGCGGCCGCGGCGCGGTCCCGGCCGAGCAGCCGCCACCAGCGCGGCGGACGGTTCCGGGCGGGAGCGGTGTCGTGTCCGGGAGCGGCTTCGTCCGCGGCGGAGGTCTCTGCTGTGGTCATGCTGCTTCCTTCGCTCACGCCGGCACCGCCTGACGCACTCGGGGGTCGGTCAGCGCGTGGCAGACGTCGACCAGAATGTTCAGCGCGAAGATGGTCACCGCGGTGAGCAGAACGGCCGCCTGGAGGACCGCGAAGTCGCGCTGCAGGATGGAGTCGATCATGAGTTTGCCGATGCCGGGCCAGCCGAAGATCGTCTCCACGATCACGGCACCGTTGACCAGGCCCACCGTCAGGTCACCGGCCACGGTCAGCACCGGCGTCACCGCGTTGCGCAGGGCGTGACCGAAGATCACCCGGCGGGGCGTGGCCCCCTTGCTCCGGGCGATCTTGACGTAGGGGGCGGAGAGCGCGGAGACCATGCTGCCGCGCACCACCTGGACCAGCACACCGAACGGGCGGATCAGCAGGGTCGCGATGGGCAGGACCCAGACCTCGGGTCCGCCCAGGGTGCCCGAGGTGGGCAACCATCCGAGGCTCACGCCGAAGACCAGTACGCCCATGACGGCGAACCAGAAGTCGGGGATGCTGGCGGCCGTCATCGACAGCAGGCTGGCGATCCGGTCGACCAGGGAGTTGGGCCGGTAGGCGGCCAGGCTGCCGATCAGTACCGCTCCGGTGATCGCCAGCAGCATGGTCACACCGGCGAGCTGCAGGGTGACGGGGAAGGCGTCCAGCACCATCTCGGTCGCGGACTGCCCGGTCCGCAGCGAGGTGCCGAAGTCCAGCTGCACGGCGTCGACGAGGTAGTTCCACAGCTGGGCCGGGATGGAGAGGTCGAAGCCCTGCGCGGCGGAGAACTCCGCACGCTGCTCGGCGGTGGCGCTCAGCGGGAGGTAGAGGTCGACCGGGTTGCCGGTCATCCGGGCCAGGAAGAACACACCCAGCACCACGCACACCAGGGGGATGGCGCTGGAGAGTATGCGTTTGCGCAGAAAGGTAACCATGTCAGTGCTGTGCCGCCTTCGCCGGGCTGACCTCTGCCAGCCGCATCTCGTCGCCGGTGGCGGAGTTCGGCTCGTACCGGATGGACGGTGACAGGCCGAGCAGTCCGCTCATGTGGGCCAGATGGGTGTACTGAACGACCGTCTTGTTCTGGTCGGCGAGCAGATCGGCGAAGGCCTTCTGGCGCTCCTCGCCAAAGAGCGCGCCCGCGTCGGCGATGCGCCGGTCGAGCTCCTCGGTGCCGAAGGTGGACTGCGGGCCGTCGCTCAGCAGGTACTGGCTCGTGGTGAAGGCCGCGTCACCGGCCTGGTTGCCGTGCATGATCAGCAGGGCGATGGGGCCGACACCCTTGGGCAGCGGCCGGAGCTGGTACTGGAGCTGGGTGGCGGTGTCGGCCATACGGACTCGTACGTTCAGCCCGATCTGCTGCATCTGGTACTGGAGGGCCTCAGCGGTCTCCGACACCCCGGAGAACATGCCGTTGCGGGCGACCAGGGTGATCTGCCGGTCGACGGGCACACCGTCGGCCCTGGCCTCCTCGATCAGGGCCTTGGCCCGGGTCACGTTCTGCCGGGTCGGCCGGATCTCGTCGCTGTGTCCCACCACGCCGGGCGGGACCAGCTGGCCGGCCGGTTCGGCGAGTCCACCGAGCAGGGCATCGATGATGCCCTCGCGGTCCACGGCCAGGTCGACGGCCCGGCGCACCCGGTGGTCGTCGAGCGGCGGCTCGCGGCCGTCCAGCCGCAGCGCGGTCGTCTCGTTGTTGGGATAGGAGGCCGTCGTGTCCTTGTCCGCCTCGATGGGGTCGAGGGCCACGGCTATCTCCGCCTCGCCCTTGTCGATCATGGCGGCCCGGACGCTCGCGTCACTCCGCCAGACGTAGCGGGCCCGGGGGAAGGCCGGGGCCTCGCCCCAGTAGTCGTCGTAGCGGTTGAGGGAGATCGCCGCTCCGGGCTGCCAGGAGCTGACAGCGTAGGGGCCGGTGCCTATGGGGATACGGACCTTGACCTCGGCGTCGGTCGTGCGCGGCACGATCTCCACGAAGCTCAGGCGCAGCGGCAGGATCGGGTCGGGCTGCTCGGTGGTGACGGTCAGCCGTGTGTCGTTCACCGCCTTCACCTCGAGGTCCTCGTCACCGAAGACATAGCCCTCGACGTTGCAGGCGAGGTCGGAGTTGACCGCCCGGTCGATGGAGAAGGCGGCGTCCTCGGCGGTGAACGGCTCCCCGTTCTGGAAAGTCACCCCGGTGCGCATATCGAAGGTCCAGGTGCGCTCGTCCGTCTGCTTCCAGCCCGTGGCGAGCAGGGGGTGCAGTTCGCCGGAGTCCGGGTCGCGTTCGACGAGCGGCTCGGTGATGTTGGACCGGACGACGACGCCGGTGCCGGTCAGTGAGGCCTCGCAGGGTTCCAGCGTCGGTGGTTCCTGGGTGAGCACCACCCGCAGGGTGCGGCCGTCGGCGCGGCCGGCGTCACCGGCGGTGCTGCCCGCCACAGCGCAGCCGCTGGACAACAGCACCGTGCCCGCCAGGAGCATCGCAGTCGTCGCGCGGGGCCGCCTTCGTCCGGCGGGCGGGATGGGGGAAACGGAGAACTTCATCGTCGGCTCGTCTCCGGTGAGTGCTGATGTGTCGCGTTCCACGTACGGGCGACTGCGAGGAGCTGTCTACACTTGCGCACCCGGTCCGCATCTGTGAACGCCGAAGCTAAACCGGCACCGTGGCAGCGTCAAGAGATGCGCAGGATCGGATCCGTCCCGCGCCGCCGCCCAGCCGTGCGTGCCGCGCATCCCGGACTCCCTCGACGAAGACTGGAGATCACATGCCCACTCCCGGCACCACGACCGAAATCACCACCGGCGCCCCGGCCTCACCGGCCACCTTGCTCCAGGTGTCGCCCCTGCTCCCCGGCCTGGAGCGGACCCTGGCCGGGCGCTACCGCACGGTACGCCTGCACGAACTGCCCGATCCGACCGCGTACCTGCGCGACCACGGCGGCGACGTGGTGGCCGCCGTGACCAGCGCGCGGACCGGGGTCGACAACGCCCTGATGGACGCGCTGCCCCGCCTGGGCGCGATCGTCCACTTCGGCGTCGGCTACGAGACCACGGACGTGGTCCGCGCCCGGGCGCGCGGCATCGACGTCAGCAACACCCCCGACGTGCTCACCGACTGTGTGGCCGACCTCGCCGTGGGCGCGCTGATCGACTCCATGCGCCGGATGTCGGCCGCCGACCGGTACGTACGCGGCGGAGGGTGGACCGCCGCGCCGTTTCCGCTGGCCACCCGGGTGAGCGGGAAGCGGGTGGGCATCCTCGGCCTCGGCCGCATCGGCCGGGCCGTCGCGCGCCGGCTCGAGGGCTTCGGCGCAGAGGTGTTCTACTGCTCGCGCGTCCCGGTGCCCGATGTGCCCTACCGTCATCTGCCCACCGCCGAGGCGCTGGCCGCCGCCTGCGACGCGCTCGTCGTCACCGTCGCGGGCGGCGCGGGCACCGAGGGGCTGGTCTCGGCGGCGGCGCTGGAGGCGCTCGGCCCCGAGGGCCACCTGGTGAACGTCGCGCGGGGCAGCGTCGTCGACGAACCAGCCCTGGTCGCGGCGCTGGAGGCGGGACGGATCGCGGGTGCGGCGCTCGACGTCTTCGCCGACGAGCCGAACGTGCCCCAGGCACTCCTGGACTCGGACCGGGTGGTCCTGCTCCCCCACATCGCCAGTGCGACCAGGGAGACCCGCGAGGCCATGGGCGACCTGGTGCTGCGCAATGTGGAGCGGTTCATGACCGAGGGGGTCCTGCTCACACCGGTGCCGGAGGCCGCCCATTGACACCGCCGTCCACAGCTGTCTACAAATGAGAACGCCGACTACATATGAGGATGGCGTTCATGACACGGACCTCAGAGCGGATCGCCGGCGTCACCGTGACTCCCGTGGCCTTCCGGGACCACCCCCTGCTGAACACGGTCGGGGTGCACGAGCCCTACGCACTGCGCACCATCGTGGAGATCACCACGGAAACCGGTGTCAGCGGCGTCGGCGAGACCTACGGCGGCACGGTGCATCTGGAGCGGCTGCGCCGCGCCGCCGACGAACTGGTCGGCATGGACGTGTGGAGCCTCAACGACCTGATCGCCCGCTCCACGCGCGCGCTGGGCTCCGACACCACGGGCGGCGACGGCATGTCCGGCATGGTCACGGGCAGCAGCACCGTGGACCGGGTCATGTCACCGTTCGACGTCGCCTGCCTGGACATCCAGGGCAAGCTCGTGGGCCGGCCGGTCTGCGACCTGCTGGGGGGAGCGGTGCGCCCCTCGGTTCCCTACAGCGCGTACCTCTTCTACAAGTGGGCCGGACACCCGGGCCAGGAGGAGGACGACTGGGGCCCCGCGCTCGACCCGGCGGGGCTGGTCGAGCAGGCCCGCCGCATGATCGGCGCCTACGGCTTCACCTCCATCAAGCTCAAGGGCGGTGTCTTCCCGCCCGACGAGGAGATCGCAGCGATCAGAGCGCTGCGCAAGGCGTTCCCCGAGCTCCCGCTGCGCCTCGACCCCAATGCCGCCTGGAGTACGGAGACATCACTGCATGTCGCCCGGGAACTGGACGGCATCCTGCAGTACCTGGAGGACCCGACCGAGGGCATCGACGGCATGGCCGCGGTGGCCGGCGAGACCCCCACACCGCTGGCGACCAACATGTGCGTCGTGTCCTTCGACGACCTCGCCCCGGCCGTGGCCCGGGGAGCGGTGAGCATCGTCCTGTCCGACCACCACTTCTGGGGCGGTCTGCGGCGCTGCGGCCAACTCGCCTCGATCTGCGAGACCTTCGGGCTGGGCATGTCGATGCACTCCAACTCGCACCTGGGCATCAGCCTCGCGGCGATGACCCACCTCGCCGCCGCGACACCGCGGCTGACCTACGCCTGTGACACGCACTGGCCCTGGAAGCGGCCGGACGAGGACGTGGTCGACCCCACGCCCCTGCGGTTCAGCGAGGGACGCCTCGCCGTACCGACGGCTCCCGGTCTCGGCGTGGAACTGGACCGGGACGCCCTCGCCCGGCTGCACCAGCAGTACCTCGACTGCGGGTTGCGCGACCGCGACGACACCGGTTACATGCGCCGCTTCGAACCCTCGTTCTCCACCAAGACCCCCCGATGGTGAGCGGCTCATGCGCATCATGCTCAACCACCGCATCCTGAGCCGCTTCCACGACCGGCTCAAGGCCTCCACACGGGGACAGCACGACTGGCTGGAGGCCTTCGACTGGGACGCGGCACGGCTCTCCGAGGCCATCGCCGACGCCGACGTCTACGTCGGCTCCAGGCTGCGGGCCGAGGACGCGCGCCGCGCCGGACGGCTGCGGCTCGTCCATGTCGTCGGCGCCGGCTACGACGGCATCCCGCTGGACGCGCTCCACCCGGGGGTCACGGTCGCCACCACCCACCACCACGGCCGTTCGATCGCCGAGCACGTGCTCATGTCCATCCTGATGCTCTCCCGCGACGTCCTGGGAGCCGACCGCGCGCTGCGCGCCGGACGCTGGCGCAATGTGGCGGTCGATCCCGGACTTCCCTTCGGGACCACGCTGTGGGGCCGCCGGGTGGGCCTCATCGGTTTCGGCGAGACCGGCACCGAGGTCGCCCGGCTGTGCCAGGCGGTCGGCCTGCGGATCCGCGCCGTACGGCGTGACCCCTCTGCGCCGTTCCCGGCGGATCTGCGTCCCGACTGGGTCGGTGGCAACGACCGTCTGCCCGAACTCCTCGCCGACTCCGACGTCGTGGTGGTCACCGTCCCCCTGAGCGCCGCCACCCAGGGGTTGATCGGCCCGGCCGAACTGGCGGCCATGGGCCCCGAGACCCTGCTGGTCAACGTGGCCCGGGGGCCGGTGGTGCAGGAGGAGGCGCTCTACGAAGCGCTGAGCTCGGGCACCATCGCCGGTGCCGCGCTGGACGTGTGGTGGTCGGGCCCTCCCGAGGCGCCGAGCCGGCTGCCCTTTCACGACCTGCCGAACGTGCTGATGACCCCGCACCACTCGGGCCACACGGCCGACACCTTCGCCGCTCGCGCGACAGAGATCGCCGACAACATCGACCGGCTGCAGCGCGGCGACGCGCTCAGCAACGTGGTCCGCGCCCCGGCAGCAGCCGGAAGCGTCGCCGCAACACCCCCGTCCCCTGCCCGCGCTGTCCCTCACGATGAGTAGGAAACCACCCATGCTCGAAGGCGTTCTCTTCTTCCCCGTCACCCCATTCACCGCGACCGGTGACATCGACCTCGACGCGCTGCGCCGGCACATCGCGGCCGGGGTCGACGCCGGCCCGGGCGGAGTGTTCGTCGCCTGCGGCACCGGCGAGTTCCATGCCCTGGACGTCGAGGAGTTCACCGCGGTCGTGCGGACCGCCGTCGACGCGGTGGGGGGACGCGTCCCGGTGTACGCCGGGGCCGGCGGCGCACTCGGTCTGGCCAGGCGGTTCGCGCGGGCCGCGGCCGAGGCCGGTGCGGACGGCCTGCTGCTCATGCCGCCCTACCTGGTCGAGGCACCCGCCACCGGACTCGTCGCCTACACCCGGGAGGTCGCCGGGGAGACCGGCCTGCCCCTGATCGTCTACAACCGGGCCAACGCGCGCTTCGACGAGCGCTCGGCGGCGGAAGTCGCCCAGCTGCCCACCGTCATGGGTCTGAAGGACGGAACCGGCGACCTCGACCTCGTCGCGCGGATCGTCCCCGCCGTACGGGACGCACTCGACGGGACCGGCAAGCAGTTCCAGTTCTTCAACGGCATGCCCACGGCCGAGGCCAGCCAGCAGGCGTACCGGGCGCTGGGAGTGGAGCTGTACTCGTCGGCCGCCTTCGCCTTCGCGCCGGATGTCTCCCTCGCCTTCCACCGCGCGGTGGAGGAGGGCGACCAGAAGCGGATCGACGCGCTTCAGCGCGCCTTCTTCCACCCCCTGGTCCGGCTGCGCCAGCGGGTTCCGGGCTACGCGGTGGCGCTGGTGAAGGCCGGGGTCACCCTGGAGGGCCTCGAAGCCGGACCGGTCCGGCCGCCGCTGTCGTCCCTCGCCCCGCAGGAGGTCGATGAACTGGCGGCCATCATCGCCGAGGGCCGCGCCGTGCTCGCTTCCTGAGCTGCACGCCGACACGCGCAAGGGGTCCTCGGACGTCGGTGACGGACGTCCGGGGACCTCTCGTGGTCCGCGTCGGCTCAGCCGGTGGCGGGCAGGCCCAGGAGTACGTCGGTGTACTTGAGGACGGCCAGGAACAGGCCGATGACGCCGAGGGAGATGCCGGCCCAGGCGACCGACTTGATCCACGGGGCCTGCGGCTTGCCGGGGGTGCCGAACGCGGGCCGGACCAGGACGACGACGCCGACGATCAGCGCGGTCAGCGCGAACAGGCCGGCCCACACGGCCTGGGCGTTCCAGGCGTCGCCGTAGCCCTCCCTGACCATGGTGGCGACGCTGGAGGACTGCGAGGTCTGCAGTTGGCCGATGAGCGACTCGCGCGCGGAGGCCACGGTGCCGACCCAGCTGCCGGTGAGCGAGACGATGCCGAGCGCGGCCGAGACGACGGCTCCGGCACCCTGGCCGACACCGGAGGGGCCGGCCTCCTGCGACGCTTCGGGCTGCTCGTCACCGTCCTCGGCGCCGGTCATGCCGCCGGACGCTTCGTCGGTCGTGGTGGCGTCCGCCGCCTCCTCGGTCTTCTCCACGTCGGTCGTCGCCTCGGTGCCGGTGTCGGCGCCGGTCTCGTCCACAGTCTTGGTTCCCATGCGACGCACCGTACGGACGGAGTCTGAGAGGTCTCTTAATGATCGCTGTGAGCGGTACGCGCGCGTGCTTCGGACCATTCGGGGGCGAGCACGGCCCAGATCTCGTAGTCCTGGCGCACGCCCCGCCAGGGGTAGCTCTCGCGGAGCACACCCTCCCGGGTCATGCCGAGCCTTCGGGCGACGTTGATGCTGGCCGTGTTGCCGGACGCCGCGTGCCATTCCACGCGGTGCATACCGCGCTCGTCGAACGCCCAGTCGATGAGGATGCGGGACGCGCGCGTGACGAGTCCCTTGCCGGTCCCGGCGGGCTCCAGCCAGCAGCCGATCTCGCAGACGCCGGTCGCGGCGTCGAAGATCCGGAAGAGGACGCCGCCCACGAGCTTGCCGTCCAGCCAGATCCCGTGCAGGGAGCCGCTGTCCGCGGCGCGCTTGTCGGCGTACGACTGAAGGATGGCCCGCGCGGAGTCGAGGTCGGTGGCGTTCGCGCCGAACGGGATGTGCCGGGTGATGAAGTCGCGCCCGCGGTCGAGGTGGGCGAGGAACTCCTCGGCGTGCCAGGGCTCCAGGGGCCGCAGTCGGGCCCGGTCGTCACCCAGGGATATCTCGTACATCCGACGGCCGCTCCTTCTCGGTTGCGTCAACGACGTCCGTGAGCTTCTCACGTTCGGCGTCGACGTCCGGGAGATTTTCCTGCTCGGTGCGGCTTTCCGGCGGCTCGATGCTGATCCGCGGCAGCCACCGGTCGAGCCGGCGCGGCAGCCACCAGTTGGCGCCGCCGAGCAGGTGCATCAGGGCGGGGACGAGGAGCGTGCGCAGGACGAAGGCGTCGAGGGCGACGGCGGCGGCGAGCGCGATGCCGAACATCGCGATGACGCGGTCGCCGCTGAGGACGAAGGCGAGGAAGACCGAGATCATGATGACCGCGGCGGAGTTGATCACGCGGCTGGTCTCGGCGAGGCCGATGCGGACGGCGCGCCGGTTGTCGCCGGTCTCGAGCCACTCCTCGTACATCCGGCTGACCAGGAAGACCTGGTAGTCCATGGAGAGCCCGAAGAGCACCGACACCATGATCACGGGCAGGAAGGGTTCGATGGGGCCCGCGCGGCCGAGGCCGAGCAGTTCGCTGCCCCAGCCCCACTGGAAGATCGCGACGACCACGCCGAACGAGGCGGCGACGGCGGCGATGTTCATCGCGGCGGCCTTGAGCGGGATGCCGACGGACCGGAAGGCGAGCAGGAGCAGCAGACAGCCCAGGCCGATGACGACGCCGACGAACAGCGGCAGTTTCCCGACGATGACGTCGGCGAAGTCGTCGTAGCCGGCCGTGACGCCGCCGACGTGCACGTCCAGGGAAGTGCCCGTCTCGGCGCGCGGCAGCACCTCGGTGCGCAGCCGGTCCACGAGGTCGCTGGTGCTCTGCGACTGCGGGGCGGACTCCGGTACGACGGTGAGGTACGCGGTGTTTCCGCCGGTGCCGTACGTCACCGGTGTCACGGAGGCGACGCCCTGGGTGCCGCGCAGAGTGCTGCCGAGGTTGTCCAGGGCGAGCCGGTCCTCGGCGCCGTGCACCTCGGTGACCAGGGTGAGGGGGCCGTTGACGCCAGGTCCGAAGCCGTCCGCCAGGAAGTCGTACGCCTGCCGGGTGGTCGTCGATTCGGGGTTGTTGCCCTGGTCGGAGGTGCCCAGGTGGAGCGAGAGGGTGGGCAGGGCGAGCAGCGTGATGACGCCGAGCGCGAGGGCGCCGAGCTTCTTGGGGTGCCGTTCGACGAAGGCGGACCAGCGGGCGGCGAAGCCGGTGGGCAGTTCGGGCTCGGGGCCGTGCTCGGCCAGCCGGCGTCGCTCGCGGCGGCTGAGCGCGCGTATCCCGATGAGGGACAGCAGGGCCGGGAGCAGGGTCACGGAGGCCGCGACGGTGAGAACCACGGTCAGCGAGGCCGCGATGGCGACGCCGTTGAGGAAGCCGAGGCGGAGGATCAGCATGCCCAGCAGGGCGATGCAAACGGTGGCACCCGCGAACACGACGGCGCGTCCCGTGGTGGCCACGGCGCCCGTGACCGCCTCGGTGACGCTCAGGCCGCGTTTCAGTCCGCGCCGGTGCCGCGTGACGATGAACAGCGCGTAGTCGATGCCGACGCCGAGTCCGATCAGCATGCCGAGCATGGGCGCGAAGTCGGCGACGGTCATGGCGTGTCCGAGCAGCGCGATCCCGGCGTACGCGGTGCCGACGCCGACCAGCGCGGTGGCGATGGGCAGCAGGGAGGCGGCGAGCGAACCGAAGGCGAGGAACAGCACGAACGCGGCGACGACCACACCGACGACCTCGGCGAGGTGCCCGCCGGAGGAGTCGGTGAGGCCGATGGCGGTCCCGCCCAGCTCCACCTGGAGTCCGTCGGCCCGAGCCGCCTTGGCGGTGTCCACGACGGCCTGCGCCTCGGACTCCTTGACGTCCTGGGCCTGGTCGTCGAAGGCGACGGCGGCGTAGGCAGTACGTCCGTCCGCGCTGATCCGGCCCGCCCCCTGGCCGTCGTAGGGGCTCACCACGGAGGCCACGCCGGGCAGTTCCGCGATGTCGTTCAGGGTGCGGGTCATCGTCTGTTCGACGTCGGCGGCGCGCACGGTGCCGGACTCGGTGTGCCAGACGACCGTGCCGCTCGCACCGCCGAGGTCCGGGAAGTTCTCCTGCAGCAGCTCGTCGGCCCGGCCCGACTCGGTGCCGGGAACGTTGTAGTCGTTCGAGTACGCCGTGCCGGTGGCGGCGGCGGCCGCGGTCACCCCGCCGAAGGCGACGAGCCAGAGCAGAACGGTGACCAGGCGGTGCCGAACACACCAACGCGCAAGGGCTGCCACGAACGAGCTCCCGGAGTGACGATGTGTGGATCTTTGACCGGGAACAGTCGTCCATGAACTGAACAGCCCGCAAAGAACGCATGAGCAATGCACCGCCACTCTTGCAGGCAGAACTGATCGTTTGGTCGTTTGGTGTGCTTATTCACAGGAGTGGGAGAGACCTCACAGGACAATCGGGCGAAGTCTGTCGCCCGTCAGTCGAACTGGTCCCCCAGCGCCATCACCATCACCCCGCCGACCAACAGCCACAACGCCCTGCGGGTACGTCCCCGCGACCCGAGGAGCGCCGCCAGGGCGCACACACCGGCCCCGACGGCATACGCGGCCGGGACGAGCACCGGCGCCGCGTCCGTGACACGGAGCACCGCGGCGGCCAGCCCCACGAGGGCCAGCAACGCCCCGGTGCCCGCCGCCGCCCAGCGGGCCCGCCGCGCCTCCTGCGCCGGGTCGCCGGCGTCCTCCGCCTCGGCCGTCTCGGAGGGCGTTTCGGAATCAGCGCGTCCACTCATGGCGCGCGAGCGTAGCGCGTACCGCCGCAAAAACCGGATGCGGGGAGGTATCCCGGCTGCTAGCGTCCCGGCCGTCCGTCGTTCCCGGCACACCGCCGCCGACCGAAGCAGGTGCATTGTTTGACGGTCCGACCGAGCTCCTACGCATCCCGTTCCTCTTCCCAGGACTCAAGGAGCCCGTTCACCGATGTCCGACATCACATCGAGCACGACCGACGACCTCACTAGGCGGCTGACCCACGCCCGCTACCCGCGCAGCAGCCGCTACGACGCCCGCTGGACCATCGAGAACCAGATGGGCCCGCACGCGCTGTGGCTGCTGGAGTGGCTGGCCCCCGCGCTCGGCCTGGCGGAGCTGCGCCCCGGCGCGCGCGTCCTCGACCTCGGCTGCGGCCGGGCCATGACGTCCGTGTTCCTTGCCAGGGAGTACGACGTCCAGGTCACCGCCGCCGACCTGTGGGTCAGGCCCGACGAGAACGCCCCGCGCATCGCCGAGGCGGGCGTCGCCGACCGGGTGCTGCCCGTGTTCGCCGAGGCGCACGACCTGCCGTTCGGCGAGGGAAGCTTCGACGCGATCGTCTCCATCGACGCGTACCAGTACTTCGGCACGAACGATCTCTACCTGCCGACGCTGACCCGGCTGCTGAAGCCCGGCGGGCGGATCGGTGTCGTCGTACCGGCGCTGCGCGAGGAGATCGACGGCACCGCGCCGCCTGAGCAGCTGCAGCGGTTCTGGGAGCCGGACTTCTGGTGCTTCCACTCGGCCGCCTGGTGGCGGCGCCACTGGACCCGCAGCGGGGCCGTGGCGGTCGAGACCGCCGACTGGCTCACCGACGGCTGGCGCGACTGGCTGCTGTGGTGCGAGGTCGTGGCGGAGCACAGCACGGACGACTTCCACGTCAGGATGGCCGGCCAGTGCGCCGAGATGCTGCGCGTCGACCAGGGCCGCGCCCTGGGCTTCGTACGGGTCGTGGGGCGCCGTCTCTGAGCACATGCCGAGGGGGATGCATCCAGGTCGATGCATCCCCCTGCGGGCCCTGCCGATCGTCAGCCCTCGCTGACGCCCAGCTTCTCAAGGATCAGCTCCTTGACGCGGGCCGCGTCCGCCTGACCGCGCGTGGCCTTCATGACCGCGCCGACCAGGGCGCCGGCCGCGGCCACCTTGCCGCCACGGATCTTGTCCGCGACGGCCGGGTTGCCGGCGATGGCCTCGTCGACCGCCGCACCGAGCGCGCCCTCGTCGGAGACGACCTTCAGACCGCGCTTGTCGACGACCTCGTCCGGGGTGCCTTCGCCCGCGAGGACGCCTTCGATGACCTGGCGGGCCAGCTTGTCGTTCAGGTCCCCGGAGGCCACCAGTTCGGTGACGCGGGCCACCTGCTGCGGTGTGATGACCAGTTCGTCGAGGGCCTTGCCCGACTCGTTGGCGCTGCGGGCCAGTTCGCCCATCCACCACTTGCGGGCGGCCGCGGCGTCGGCGCCGGCCTCGATCGTGGCGACGATCGGGTCGAGGGCACCGGCGTTGAGGATCGCCTGCATGTCGGTGGCGGAGATGCCCCACTCCTCGCGGAACCGGTTGCGGCGGACCAGCGGCAGCTCCGGGAGGGCGGCGCGCAGTTCCTCGACCCACTCGCGGGAGGGGGCCACCGGGACCAGGTCGGGCTCGGGGAAGTACCGGTAGTCCTCGGCCTCTTCCTTCACACGGCCCGAGGTCGTCGTCCCCGTGTCCTCGTGGAAGTGGCGGGTCTCCTGGATCACCGTGCCGCCGTCGCCGAGCACGGCCGCGTGGCGCTGGATCTCGAAGCGCACCGCACGCTCCACGGAGCGCAGCGAGTTGACGTTCTTCGTCTCGCTGCGGGTGCCGAACTTGTCGGCGCCCTTCGGCATCAGCGACAGGTTCACGTCGCAGCGCATCTGGCCCATTTCCATACGGGCCTCGGAGACGCCGAGCGCGCGGATGAGCTCGCGCAGCTCACGGACGTACGCCTTGGCGACCTCCGGCGCACGCTCGCCCGCGCCGACGATCGGCTTGGTGACGATCTCGATGAGCGGGATGCCGGCGCGGTTGTAGTCGAGGAGGGAGTGCTGGGCGCCGTGGATACGGCCCGTCGCGCCACCCACGTGGGTGGACTTGCCGGTGTCCTCCTCCATGTGGGCGCGCTCGATCTCCACGCGGAAGGTCTCGCCGTCCTCCAGCTGCACGTCGAGGTAGCCGTTGAAGGCGATCGGCTCGTCGTACTGGGAGGTCTGGAAGTTCTTCGGCATGTCCGGATAGAAGTAGTTCTTCCGGGCGAAGCGGCACCACTCGGCGATCTCGCAGTTCAACGCGAGACCGATCTTGATGGCGGACTCGACGCCGGTCCTGTTCATGACCGGGAGCGAGCCGGGCATGCCGAGGCAGGTGGGGCAGGTCTGTGTGTTCGGCTCGGCGCCCAGCGCGGTCGAACAGCCGCAGAACATCTTGGTCTTGGTGCCGAGTTCGACATGGACCTCGAGGCCCATGACGGGGTCGTACGACGCCAGCGCGTCCTCGTACGACACCAGGTCGGTCGTGGTGGTCACGGTGAAACTTCCCTCTCAGCCCAGCAGGACGTCGTCGTCGCCCAGCCGCTTCAGCTCGCGGTAGAGGATGGCGAGGCCGGTGACGATCGCGGCGGCGGACACGGTGGCGTCGATCAGGACCAGTGTGTCCTTCTCGGCGCGGGCCTTCTTCAGCCGCTTGGCGACGCCGAACGCGCCGAACGCGGTGGCGGCCATGGACAGGTACGTACCGGACTTGGACTTCTTGAAGCCCTTGGCCTTGGTCAGTGCACTCACAGCGACGGAGCCTCCTCCAGGAGCGGGTGCCCCCACTTTTCCACGAAGGCGGCCTCGACGGCGGCGCCCACCTTGTAAAGGCGGTCGTCCTGCATCGCCGGGGCGATGATCTGCAGGCCGACCGGGAGGTTGTCCTCGGGGGCGAGGCCGCAGGGCAGGGACATGGCCGCGTTGCCCGCCAGGTTGGTCGGGATGGTGCAGAGGTCGGCGAGGTACATCGCCATCGGGTCGTCGGCACGCTCGCCGATCGGGAAGGCGGTGGTCGGGGTCGTCGGGGAGACGATCACGTCGACCTGCTCGAACGCTCGCTCGAAGTCCTGCTTGATGAGCGTACGGACCTTCTGGGCGCTGCCGTAGTACGCGTCGTAGTAGCCGCTCGACAGGGCGTACGTGCCGAGCATGACGCGGCGCTTGACCTCGGCGCCGAAGCCGGCCTCGCGGGTCAGGGAGGTGACCTCCTCGGCCGAGTGGCTGCCGTCGTCGCCGACGCGCAGGCCGTAGCGCAGGCCGTCGAAGCGGGCGAGGTTGCTCGAACACTCGGACGGCGCGATCAGGTAGTACGCCGACAGGGCCAGGTCGAAGGACGGGCAGTCCAGCTCGACGATCTCCGCGCCCAGCTCCTTCAGCAGCGCCACGGACTCGTCGAAGCGCTGGATGACGCCAGCCTGGTAGCCCTCGCCACGGAACTGCTTGACGACGCCGACGCGCATGCCCTCGACGCTGCCGCCCAGGGCGGCCTCGACGACCGGCGGGACCGGGGCGTCGATGGAGGTGGAGTCGAGCGGGTCGTGCCCGGCGATCACCTCGTGCAGCAGCGCCGCATCCAGGACCGTACGGGCGCAGGGACCGCCCTGGTCGAGGGAGGACGAGAACGCCACCATGCCGTAGCGGGACACGGCCCCGTACGTCGGCTTCACGCCGACCGTGCCGGTGACTGCGGCCGGCTGGCGGATGGAGCCGCCGGTGTCGGTGCCGATGGCGAGCGGGGCCTGGAACGAGGCGAGCGCGGCGGACGAGCCACCGCCGGAGCCGCCGGGGATACGGGTGAGGTCCCACGGGTTGCCGGTCGGCCCGAAGGCGCTGTTCTCGGTCGACGACCCCATGGCGAACTCGTCCATGTTGGTCTTGCCGAGGATGACGACGTCGGCGGCCTTCAGCTTCTGGGTGACCGTCGCGTCGTAGGGCGGGATCCAGCCCTCGAGGATCTTCGAACCGACGGTCGTGGGCACGCCCTCGGTGGTGAAGATGTCCTTCAGCGCGAGCGGCACGCCGGCCAGCGGGCCGAGCTTCTCGCCGCGCTCCCGCTTCTCGTCGACGGCCCGCGCCTGGGCGAGGGCGCCTTCGCGGTCGATGTGCAGGAAGGCGTGCACCTTCTCGTCGACGGCCTCGATGCGGGCCAGGTGGGCCTCGGTGACCTCGACGGCCGTGAGCTCGCCGGAGGCGATCTTCGCGGCGGTCTCGGCGGCGGTGAGCTTGATGATGTCCGTCATGCGGATTACTCCTCCCCCAGGATCTGCGGCACCTTGAAACGCTGCTGCTCCTGGGCCGGGGCGCCGGACAGCGCCTGCTCGGGGGTGAGCGACGGGCGGACCTCGTCCGGGCGCATGACGTTCGTCAGCGGGAGCGGGTGCGAGGTCGGCGGTACGTCTTGGTCGGCGACCTCGCTGACGCGGGCCACCGCGCCGATGATGTCGTCCAGCTGGCCTGCGAAGTGGTCGAGCTCTTCGGGCTTCAGCTCCAGACGCGCCAGCCGGGCGAGGTGGGCGACCTCCTCGCGCGTGATGCCAGGCATGCAGCGATCCTCTGGGGTGAGTGTGTGTGGTTTGAGCCCAATCCTATGGGGCGGGGGCGGAAGACCGTTAAACGGTTTCCCCGGGCCCGGTCACCGAGCGGCAGCGCCGCGCCCCTAGGGAGTGTTCTGAGTTGAGATCACGGGATCGGTCATTCCCGCTCCAGGAGGGTGCTGGCTGCGGTAGACCGGTCGCGTGACTCGTGGTGATCTGACCGATGCCGAGTGGGAGTTGATCAAGCCGCACCTGCCGCTGGGGGCGTTCGGACCGATCCCTGACCTGCGTAGCTATCCGCCTGCAACCTTTTCCCCCGTCCGACTGTCTCCTGATCATCAACCGCTCCTGTCTCTGTGGTTCCTGAGAAATCAATCGGCACAGGAGCGGTCGCACAGAATCATCAGGAGACACTTCATGCGCATTCGCCCCGCAGCCTGCGCGGCACTCCTCGTGGCGTCCCTCGCCCCCGTCCTCACGGCACCTCCCGCCAGCGCGGCGGCGGCCAGGTACGCGGACGACTTCAACGGCGACGGCTACCGCGACTACGCCAGCTACACCTACGAGCAGTACAGCAAGGGCGGCGGCGTCCGGATCACCTTCGGTACCGCCTCCGGACCCGGCACCCAGACCCAGTTGATCACCCAGGACAGCCCCGGTGTCCCCGGCGCCGACGAGACAGAGGACCAGTTCGGCGACGTCCGGGTGCCCGCCGACTTCAACGCCGACGGATACGGGGACCTCGCCGTGTCGGTGTCGCGCGAGGACGTCGACGGACGCACGGACGAGGGCGGCGTCGTCATCCTGTGGGGAAGCGCGACCGGCCTCTCGGGTGGCACCGCGATCCCCAACGCCGGCGCCAAGGTGTCGAACGCCCGCTTCGGCCGCGACCTCGCCGCCGGGGATTTCAACGGGGACGGCAAGAAGGACCTGGCCGCGATCAGCGGGAGTAAGGCCTACGTCTACCGCAGCATCACGCGCACCGGTGTGGCAGGCTCGGTCACCAGCCACGACAAGACGACGAGATTCGCGCCCACGTCCCTGGTCTCGGGCAACATGAACGGGGACTCCAAGACCGATCTGGTGATCATCGGAATCACCGACGAGCCCGACAACTTCGGCACGGACGCGTGGTTCATCAAGGGCGGCTCCCCGCTCAGCGCGGGCAAGACCCTGCGCCTCGTCACGAACTACGGCGACCCCAGCGAGGCGGTGATCGCCGACTTCAACAAGGACGGCTACGGGGACCTCGCGGCGGGCAGCCAGATGTACAACAACTACCAGGGCCGGGTGTCCATCTGGTACGGCTCCTCCACCGGCCCCGCTACCGCCGTCCGTATCACGCAGGCCACCACCAACGTCGCCGGCACCCCAGAGTCCGGCGACCTGTTCGGCTCCTCCGTCTCGGCCGCCGACATCAACGGCGACGGCTACAAGGACCTCGCGATCGGCGTCTACGGAGAGAAGATCAGCCAGGAGACGACCGAGGGCGGCGTCCACGTCCTGCGCGGCAGCGCGAGCGGGATCACCGGCACCAACTCCCAGTGGCTCGCCCGCAACACCGCCGGCGTCCCCGGCGACGTCGCATGGAACGACTGCTTCGGCGAGCCGGTCCGCCTCCGCGACACCAACCGCGACGGCAAGGCCGACCTCTACGTCGGCGCCATCAACGGCTCGCTGCGCTTCCCCGGCACGTCGTCCGGCGTCACCACGACCGGTGTGACCGACGCCGACACCGAACTCATCTGGGGCATGCTCCAGTAGGCCCGGCCTCCCGCCCAGCAGCCTGGGGTTCGCCTTGTTCGTACGAGTGCGCCCGCGTCGTGGCCGCTCGCGCAGTTCCCCGCACATTCCCGCTCCAGGAGGGTGCTGGCTGCGGTAGACCGGTCGCGTGACTCGTGGTGACCTGACCGATGCCGAGTGGGAGTTGATCGAGCCGCACCTGCCGCTGGGGGCGTTCGGACCGATCCCTGACCTGCGTAGCTATTTCAACGCGGTGATGTGGCGGTTCCGTACCGGCAGCCCCTGGCGGGATGTGCCGGACAGCTACGGCTCCTGGTCGACGATCTACGACCGGTTCCGGATGTGGGCGCGTGACGCGGTCTTCCAGACCCTCATGGACGCGATGATCGCCGAGGCAGCGGCCCGCGACGATGTCGATCTCAGCCTGGCCAGTGTGGACTCGACGGTTGTCCGCGCGCATCACCATGCGGCGGGCGTAGTGGTCGACCCGGAACTCCTTGAGGATCTGGAGAAGGCCGTGGCGGAGGAAAAGGGGCTGCAGCAAAGAGGCAAAACGACCCCGTAGGAGAGGGGTCCGCGGACATGGAGGATCCCGAGCGGGACCAGCGCCGGGCCGTGCGCCGACGCCGCAGGGCCCGGCTGCGGGCCGCCGAACTGGGCCGCTCCCGGGGCGGGCTGACCAGCAAGGTCCACCTCGCCGTTGAGCGGCGCTGCCGTCCGCTGTCCATCATCCTCACCCCCGGTCAGGCCGCGGACAGCCCGCGCTTCATCCCCGTCCTCAAGAAGATCAAGGTCCGCGGCCGGGTCGGCCGTCCCAGGACCAGGCCGGACGCAGTGGCCGGCGACAAGACACCCCATGCACCTATGGGGTCAAGCAGCTGTTTGCGAGCGATGGCAGTGCCGGCGGGGCGAAGGCGACCGCCTCGTCGAACTTCTGG